>NZ_PGEP01000001.1:475000-800000 GCF_002797445.1 Acidovorax sp. 69
AGTGGCAAGGTTAACCGAATAGGGAAGCCGTAGAGAAATCGAGTCCGAATAGGGCGAATCAGTCGCTGGGTGTAGACCCGAAACCAAGTGATCTATCCATGGCCAGGATGAAGGTGCCGTAACAGGTACTGGAGGTCCGAACCCACTAGTGTTGCAAAACTAGGGGATGAGCTGTGGATAGGGGTGAAAGGCTAAACAAACTTGGAAATAGCTGGTTCTCTCCGAAAACTATTTAGGTAGTGCCTCAAGTATTACCGTCGGGGGTAGAGCACTGTTTAGGCTAGGGGGTCATGGCGACTTACCAAACCTATGCAAACTCCGAATACCGACGAGTACAGCTTGGGAGACAGAGCACCGGGTGCTAACGTCCGGACTCAAGAGGGAAACAACCCAGACCGCCAGCTAAGGTCCCTAAAATTGGCTAAGTGGGAAACGAAGTGGGAAGGCTAAAACAGTCAGGATGTTGGCTTAGAAGCAGCCATCATTTAAAGAAAGCGTAATAGCTCACTGATCGAGTCGTCCTGCGCGGAAGATGTAACGGGGCTAAGCCAGTTACCGAAGCTGCGGATTTGCAATTTATTGCAAGTGGTAGGAGAGCGTTCTGTAGGCCTGTGAAGGTGTCTGGTAACGGATGCTGGAGGTATCAGAAGTGCGAATGCTGACATGAGTAGCGTTAAAGGGGGTGAAAAGCCCCCTCGCCGTAAGCGCAAGGTTTTCTACGCAACGTTCATCGGCGTAGAGTGAGTCGGCCCCTAAGGCGAGGCAGAGATGCGTAGCTGATGGGAAACAGGTCAATATTCCTGTACCGATCAATAGTGCGATGTGGGGACGGAGAAGGTTAGCTCAGCCAACTGTTGGATATGTTGGTTCAAGCCTGTAGTCGTGCTCGGTAGGCAAATCCGCCGGGCTTAGATGAGGGGTGATAACGAGTCTGCTTGCAGACGAAGTGAGTGATACCCTGCTTCCAGGAAAAGCCACTAAGCTTCAGCTATTGACGACCGTACCGCAAACCGACACTGGTGCGCGAGATGAGTATTCTAAGGCGCTTGAGAGAACTCAGGAGAAGGAACTCGGCAAATTGATACCGTAACTTCGGGAGAAGGTATGCCCCAAGTAGGTGAACCTGTACAAGGCGAGCCCAACGGGGTTGCAAAAAATCGGTGGCTGCGACTGTTTAATAAAAACACAGCACTCTGCAAACACGAAAGTGGACGTATAGGGTGTGACGCCTGCCCGGTGCTGGAAGATTAAATGATGGGGTGCAAGCTCTTGATTGAAGTCCCAGTAAACGGCGGCCGTAACTATAACGGTCCTAAGGTAGCGAAATTCCTTGTCGGGTAAGTTCCGACCTGCACGAATGGCGTAACGATGGCCACACTGTCTCCTCCTGAGACTCAGCGAAGTTGAAATGTTTGTGATGATGCAATCTCCCCGCGGAAAGACGGAAAGACCCCATGAACCTTTACTGTAGCTTTGTATTGGACTTTGAACAGATCTGTGTAGGATAGGTGGGAGGCTTTGAAGTGATGTCGCTAGATGTCATGGAGCCAACGTTGAAATACCACCCTGGTGTGTTTGAGGTTCTAACCTAGGTCCATTATCTGGATCGGGGACAGTGCATGGTAGGCAGTTTGACTGGGGCGGTCTCCTCCCAAAGCGTAACGGAGGAGTTCGAAGGTACGCTAGTTACGGTCGGACATCGTGACGATAGTGCAATGGCATAAGCGTGCTTAACTGCGAGACTGACAAGTCGAGCAGATGCGAAAGCAGGACATAGTGATCCGGTGGTTCTGTATGGAAGGGCCATCGCTCAACGGATAAAAGGTACTCTGGGGATAACAGGCTGATACCGCCCAAGAGTTCATATCGACGGCGGTGTTTGGCACCTCGATGTCGGCTCATCTCATCCTGGGGCTGTAGCCGGTCCCAAGGGTATGGCTGTTCGCCATTTAAAGAGGTACGTGAGCTGGGTTTAAAACGTCGTGAGACAGTTTGGTCCCTATCTTCCGTGGGCGCTGCAGATTTGAGGAAGCCTGCTCCTAGTACGAGAGGACCGGAGTGGACACACCTCTGGTGTATCGGTTGTCACGCCAGTGGCATTGCCGAGTAGCTAAGTGTGGAAGAGATAACCGCTGAAAGCATCTAAGCGGGAAACTCGTTTCAAGATGAGATCTGCCGGGGCCTTGAGCCCCCTAAAGAGTCGTTCAAGACCAGGACGTTGATAGGTCAGGTGTGGAAGCGCAGTAATGCGTTAAGCTAACTGATACTAATTGCTCGTGAGGCTTGACCCTATAACTTTGATAGCCAACACGCTGTGCGTGAAAGCTCAAAGATTGTTATGCCAAGTTGACGCAGTCAAAACACATAAAATCTGATTCCACTCTATGAATTCGTTGTCTTGCTCCAAGAGCAGGACGACTCCAAGTTATGCCTGATGACCATAGCAAGTTGGTACCACTCCTTCCCATCCCGAACAGGACAGTGAAACGACTTTGCGCCGATGATAGTGCGGGTTCCCGTGTGAAAGTAGGTCATCGTCAGGCTCTTATAGCCCCAAACCCCCTCAGTCTCCAAAGGACTGGGGGGTTTTGCGTTTGGGGATAGGAAAATAATTGCCTGTCTTTGGAATGAAAATCTCCGGCAGCAAACACCAAACCCCGGAATTGAAGAATAAGGGGCGGACGATCGATTGTCCTGCTCCCATCACATGCGGTTTCCGTGTGTGTCGGCTTGGGGTTGCCTAAACGGCCAGTCTTCTGCCCTCGCAAAATACCAGCAGTTCTCCTTTGCCGAAAGCTGTCCATGCTTCGTTGGTTGTCAGCGGGCTTGTCACGATCACAGCGACCTCGTCTTGCTCGCTGGTTTCCCGCGAGAAATCCAGCCTCACGTCCTCATCGCTCAGTTGCGCTTCGCCAAACGGATGTCGCCGCTCCAGGTAATACAAACTTGTCGTGGCGTGGGACCACAGCGCCTGGCCGTTGGACAGTAAAAAATTGAAGGTCCCATGAGGGCTGATCCGGGCAGCAAGCTCCTTCAACGTCAGGGTGAGTTCGCGTATGGGCGGCACGCTGGCGTGTGACTTGGCCAACTCCTGCATGATCCAGCAAAAGGCATGTTCGCTGTCGGTGTCGCCCACAGGGCGGAAATGCGAGTGCAGGCGAGGGCGGAAATCCTTGAGGTCTCCGTTGTGAGCAAATACCCAGTAGCGCCCCCAGAGTTCCCGAACGAAGGGGTGGCAGTTCTGCAGGCTCACCACTCCCTGGGTTGCTTTGCGGATATGAGCGATGACATTCTGGCTTTTGATTGGATAGCGGCGAATCAGCTCGGCGACCGGGGAGTCCACCGCAGCTTGATGATCGACAAAATGCCGCAGTCCCTTGTCTTCAAAAAAGGCGATCCCCCAACCGTCGCTGTGATGGTCGGTATTGCCACCGCGCTGTGCAAACCCTGTGAAGCTGAAGGTCACATCGGTGGGTACATTGCAGTTCATGCCGAGCAATTGGCACATAGCGAGGATTCCGTTTCTTCAGTGTTATGGACGCACGGGCGCTGTTTTGTCGTCTGTACAGCCTGCATCAAAACAAGGCTTTTGTCTCAGCGGGCCTTCGCCTCGCGCAACTGCCAGGCTGCCACAAGGGCCAGCACACACAGCAAGGTCAACATCAAAAAGGTTTCCCCAAAGGCGGTAATACGGGCCGTATTGCTTGCGCCAGCGGTTAACGAAGCGCCATGTGCGCCCAGCCGCCATTCGAGCACGATGCCGCACAGGCTGACGCCGGCTGCCCCACCCAGCATGCGCAGAAAACCGATGGCACTGGAGCCCTGGGAGATCAGTGATTTGTCCAGCGGGCGCATGGCCCCGAGGTTCAGCGAGGGCAAGATGAACCCGAGGCCGATCCGGCCCAGAATGGCAAAGGCCACCAGCATCCACAGGGGAGAACCCAGGCCCACAAACACCATGAGCCCGAATGAGAGCGCCAGCAGCCCCAAGCCCGTACTCACCAGAAAATGCGTGGGCTGGCGGTCCGCGAGCCGGCCTACAAAAGCAATGGTGGCCGCCAGTACAAACCCGGCAGGCAGCATGAGTGTTCCTACATGCGAGGCTGACAATTCCAGCCCCAGTTGCATAAACACGGGCAGCAGATAGGTCGACCCGAACAAGGCCGTGCCATAAATGAAAGCCACCACGCTGCCCATGGCAAATTGTCGGTACTGGAACAGCCGCAGATCCATGAGAGGCTTGCGCCCATCGCGGATCAGTCGACGTTGCCATGCAATGAAACAACCGACCGCGAGTGCGGCACCCACCAGCAGCGCGGCCGCTTCCACCATGGAGCCGCCATGCAACGACACCAAGCCGTTGAGCAGGCACAGCGTACCCACAGTGCCCAGCAGAAGACCGCGCCAGTCGAGTGCTTCGCCCTGCCGGTTGGCCTCCACGCCGCCAGGCGCCGTCACAGGTACAAACTTGTACGCCAGCCAGAGCGATGCCAGGCACAGAGGCACCACCATGAAAAAAATGGAGCGCCAGCCAAACCAGTCCACCAACAGGCCGCCAATGCTGGGACCAATGGCTGGCGCAAGCACCACGCCCATACCGAAAATGCCGCTGGCGCGGCCTTGTTCATGCGGCTGGAACGCGTACAGGATGATGACGGCGGGAATGGGCTGCACCACACCGGCCGCCAGCCCTTCGGCCACGCGCGCGGCCAGTACCAAGCCAAAGTCGCGCGCGAGCCCGCCCCCCAAACCGCCGAGCAGCAGCAAGAGCATGGCTCCGACATACGTGGCGCGGTAGCCATACCTGGACAGCAGCCATGGCGTGGTCAGCATGGACACGGTGGTGGCCACCATGAAGCCCGAGGTGACCCACTGGGCACGCGCCTGCCCCAGCGTGAAGTAGTGGCTCATGTCCGGGATTGCTACGTTCACAATGGTTGAGGACATGATCGACGCCATGGTGCCCACCATGACCGACAGCAGCAACAACCATCGATAGCGCTCGCCATAGCGCTCGCGTAACACGGACAGGGACCCTGAGGATGCCGTCATGGGTGGTTTGGCGTGGTCACTGGGGTCGGCCAAATGCGGTCAGGCTTCTGGGTTCCGCTCAGGAGCGCTCCAGCCAGAGCTTGCCGCCTGTGGCCCAGTTCTCGCGTTTCACATCGGTGATCAGGATGTCCACGGATTCGGGCGAACCGCCCAGGATCTCCACGCTCACGCGGGTGATCTCCTCGACCAGCTTGCGCTTTTGCTCGACCGTGCGGCCTTCCATCATCTCGACATGGTACGTAGGCATCTCAGACTCCTTCAGGGCTGTAACAGCGAAAAGCAGGAATCATATCGGTGCAGGCGGAGCGCCGTTCGCAAAGGGGCGCTGCCCGCTGCTGTAGGCAGCACCGCACGCCGCACAGATGCACACCTGGCCACGCTGCGCCTCGGACACGGCGGCCAAGGCCGTGGGGCCGATGGGCTGGGTCATGCACCAGCAACTCTCGGGGGGCGGCCTGCCACCATCGCACATTGGTTGGGCCCGCCACACAGAGGGCAGCGGGACTTCGGGGCGAGGGAGGGGTTCTCGGTGGACATGGGCCGGTGGCAGTAGTGCTCACAGCCAGTGTAAGGCGATGCTCTGCTTGCTGGTGCGGCCCATAGGCCCTCCACGGGAGTTCTAAGTGAAAATAGCTGCCAGCGCTTGACGGTCAAGCGCTAGCAGCTATCAATTAGAGAGCGCTTGGTGGTGCTCGTTGTCGACGGTCGTCAAGACGCCAGGGCTGCCTTGAGCTTCAGGCGCCAGGCATGAAGCAGCGGCTCGGTGTAGCCGCTGGGCTGCTCCATACCCTTGAAGACCAGGTCGCAGGCTGCCTTGTACGCCATGCTGGTGCCAAAGTTGCCGGCCATGGGCTGGTACAGCGGGTCGCCAGCATTTTGACCGTCCACCACCGCCGCCATGCGCTCGAAAGTCTCGCGCACCTGCGCCTCGGTCACCACGCCGTGCAGCAGCCAGTTGGCCATGTGCTGGCTGCTGATGCGCAGGGTGGCACGGTCTTCCATCAGGCCCACGTTGTGGATGTCAGGCACCTTGGAGCAACCCACGCCCTGGTCCACCCAGCGCACCACGTAGCCCAGGATGCCCTGGGCGTTGTTGTCCAGTTCCTGCTGCTTCTCGGCGTCGTTCCAGTTCGGGGCGGCGGCCACAGGCACGGTCAGCAGGCCGGTCAACAGGTTGTCGCGCTCGGCATTGGCGTCGGTCTTTTCCAGCTCGATCTGGATGTCGCTCACCTTCACCTGGTGGTAATGCAGGGCGTGCAGCGTGGCGCCGGTGGGGCTGGGCACCCAGGCGGTGTTGGCGCCGGCCTTGGGGTGGGCGATCTTCTGCTTGAGCATGTCCGCCATGAGGTCGGGCATGGCCCACATGCCCTTGCCGATCTGCGCCTTGCCGCGCAGGCCGCAGGAGAGGCCCACCAGCACGTTGTTCTTCTCGTACGACTGGATCCAGGCGCTCACCTTCATGTCGCCCTTGCGGACCATGGGGCCGGCATGCATGGCGGTGTGCATCTCATCGCCCGTGCGGTCCAGGAAACCCGTGTTGATGAAGGCCACGCGCGCCGATGCGGCGGCGATACAGGCTTTCAGGTTGACCGAGGTGCGGCGCTCCTCGTCCATGATGCCCAACTTCACCGTGTTGGCGGGCAGGCCCAACAGTTGCTCCACGCGGCCAAACAGGTCGCCTGCAAAACCCACTTCGGCGGGGCCGTGCATCTTGGGTTTGACGATGTAGACGCTGCCCTTGCGGGAGTTGCGAATGCCGTTGGCGCCGTGGCCTTGCAGGTCGTGCAGGGCGATGGCGGTCGTCACCACCGCATCCATGATGCCTTCGGGGATCTCGCGCTGCGTGCCCTGCGCATCCTTCCACAGGATGGCGGGGTTGGTCATCAGGTGGCCCACATTGCGCAGGAACATCAGCGAGCGGCCGTGCAGGCGCACTTCGCCACCCGTGGGGCCCGTGTAGACACGGTCAGGGTTCAGGCCGCGCGTGATGGTCTTGCCACCCTTGGCGACTTGCTCGGTCAGGGTGGCCTGGATGATGCCCAGCCAGTTGCTGTAGCCCAGCACCTTGTCCTCGGCGTCCACGGCGGCCACGGAGTCTTCCAGGTCGAGGATGGTGGACAGGGCCGCTTCCAGCACGAGGTCGCTCACGCCGGCTGCATCGCTCTGCCCGATGGGGGTGGAGCGGTCGATCTGGATATCGAGGTGCAGGCCGTTGTGCTGCAGCAGCACCGACGAGGGCGCCGCCGCGTTGCCCTGGTAGCCCTTGAACTGCGATGGGTCCTTCAGGCCCGTGCTGCCATTCGTGAGCGACACCACCAACTGGCCGCCTTCGACCTTGTAGCCCGTCGACTCCTTGTGCGAGCCACTGCTCAGTGGCGCCGTGTCGTCCAGCACCTGGCGTGCAAACGCGATCACCTTGGCACCGCGCACGGGGTTGTAGCCCTTGCCCTTCTCGGCGCCGTCGGTTTCGGGGATGGCATCGGTGCCATACAGCGCGTCATACAGGCTACCCCAGCGCGCGTTGGCGGCGTTCAGTGCATAGCGTGCGTTCAGGATGGGCACCACCAGCTGGGGGCCGGCCTGCGTGGCCAGCTCATCGTCCACATGGGTGGTGGTGGCCTTCGCCTCTGCGGGCTGGGGCACCAGGTAGCCGATTTTTTCGAGGAAGCCGCGGTAAGCCACCATGTCCTGGATGGGGCCGGGGTTGGCCTTGTGCCAGGTGTCCAGCTCGGTCTGCAGGCGGTCGCGCTCTGCCAGGAGGGCGATGTTGCGTGGGGCCAGGTCGGCCACGATGGCGTCAAACCCCTTCCAGAAGGCGGCGACATCGACACCCGTGCCGGGCAGCACCTTGTCTTCGACAAAGCGGTACAGGGAGGTGGCCACTTGCAGGCCATGGATAGAGGTGCGGTCGGTCATGGGGTGCCCAGAGAGTTGGTGAACAGGGGATCAAAAAAATAGAGGCTTCTGCACGCAGAGCATGGGCAGACTGTATTGCAAATGTTTGCACACATAAATACGCTGAAAATCTCAAAACCAGTGACTTTTACGCAAAAGTGGGCCCATGGCGAGGTGCTGTGCCTCTGCCATTTTGCTATCTAATTAATAGCAATAACCCGTTATTCAACATGCGCTATAGCCAATTTTTCTCACATTCCTGATCTAGTGCGCTGGCGCGGCGGTCTGAGGGGCTGAATTCCCGTGGTCCCCATAATGGTCGCCCATGGACAAACTCAAAGCCTTCGAATCTTTTGTGTCGGTGGCCACGCGCGGCAGTCTCACCGCAGCCGCCAAGGCCGAGGGCGTGGCGCCCGCCATCATGGGGCGCAGGCTGGATGCCCTGGAAGAGCATCTGGGTGTGAAGCTCCTGGTACGCACCACGCGCCGCATCAGTCTCACGCATGAGGGCAGCGCCTTTCTGGAAGACTGCCAGCGCCTGTTGTCCGATGTTGCCAATGCCGAGGCCAGTGTGTCCGAGGGCGGCGTCAAGGCCACGGGCCACCTGCGCATTACAGCGCCCGCCGGATTTGGGCGCCGCCACGTGGCGCCGCTGGTGCCGCGCTTTCGCACATCGCACCCCGATGTGACCATTTCGCTGAACCTCAGCGATCGCGTGGTGGACCTGGCGGGTGAGGGTTTTGACTGCGCCGTGCGCGTGGGCGACCTGCCGGATTCCTCCCTGGTCAGCGTGCGTATCGCCGACAACCGCCGCCTGTGCGTGGCCACCCCCGCCTACTTGCAGCGCCACGGCACGCCAGGCCACCCCAGTGAGTTGTCGGCGCACGACTGCCTCACACTGTCGAGCGAGGCTTCGCAAACACGCGGCTGGGCGTTTCGCATGCCAGTAGAGGGGGGCAACACGGAGGTGATTCACCTCAAGCCCGGTGGCCCGCTGGATTGCTCGGACGGGCAGGTGCTGCATGACTGGTGCCTTGCCGGTTACGGCATTGCCTGGCGCAGCACCTGGGAGGTGGAGGCGGAGATTGCCGCTGGACGTCTGGTGGAGGTGCTCCATGCGTTTGCCGCGCCTCCCAACGGCATTTACGTGGTGTTTCCCCAGCGCAAGCACATGCCATTGCGAGTGCGGCTGTGGATCGACCTGCTCAAGCACAATTACAGTCAGCCGGGGTTCTGGAAAGCTGTGTGACACCACGCTGACTTTTCTCTGAACCTGCAGGACTTTCACAAGGAATTGATCCCATGACTCTCGAAGCCGTCCTGGCTGCCCTCCACTTGGTGGCCATCCTGACTTTTGTGGTTTTTCTGTCGAGCCAGGCCGCGCTGTGCCGTATCGAATGGCTCAACGCCGCCGTGGTGGAGCGCCTGGCCCGTCTCGATCTGATCTGCGGCGTGGCAGGTGCGGTAATGATCGGCAGCGGACTGGCGCGCGTTCTGTGGGGCGTCAAAGGGGCGTCGTGGTACTTGTCGCAACCACTGTTTCACATCAAGATCACCATCGTCCTGGCCATGGTCGTCCTGTCGTTTGTGCCGTCGGTTGCATTTCGCCGTTGGCGCCACACGGTGCGCAGCACGGGCGCCTTGCCGGACGCATTCGAGGTGGCACGGGTGCGCCGCCTTGTGATGATCCAGTCGCATGTGCTGCCGGTCGTGGCCGTGATTGCGGTGTTCTGGGCGCGTGGCTGGTAGCGGCGCCGTGGTGGCGTTGCATTTCGCGCCTTCTTGCCCTGTGTGGTGAGCGCGCCGAACACAGCAAAAGAAAAGCCCGCCCGGCAGAAGCCGGCGGGCTTTTCTTTTGTCACGCGGTGCGTGTGGAGGATCTGGCTTACTTCTTCAGGCAGTCGCTCATGAAGGCTTTGCGTTCGTCGCCTTTGAGCGTTTTGGTCTTGGCATCGGCATTGCAGGTCTTCATCTTGTCCTGCTGTGTGACCGGTTTGTTGCTCAGGCAGGTTTTCATGAACGCCTTGCGTTCGTCGCCCTTTTGGTCTCCCGCTTCCTTGTTGCAGGTGGCCATCTTGGACTGCTGCTTGGTCGGCGCCTTGGCGTCGTCGGCAGCATGAACGTTAGCGCCCAAAGTCAGGGCCAGGCCGAGTGCGGTCAGGGAAATCAGCTGTTTCATGGAATCTCCTGGTGTGAGTGCGTTATGGGGGGTCCCGGCGGCATTGCACCATAGAACGCTGCGGGCGGCAACGCAGAGAAGGGAGGGCGAGCATCGGGGGACGGCGCGGTCTACCGCAGCGAAGGCCTCCGCGGCACCGCTGCGGCGTGGTGGGCGCGCAGCGCGGTATGAATCTGCCGTGGGTCGTAAGCCAGTCCCTCAAGGAGGACCACCACATCGCCCCCCCGTTGCCAGCGCTGCAGCGTTTTGACGATCACGCCCAGCGCCGATACCGTGCTGCTGCTGCGCAGCTTCACGCGGATGGCGTTTTCGTAGCCATCGAACTGTACGCGCTCCATGGCCTCCCACGGCACGGTGGCCGAATCATCGTCGCGCAGGTCGGTGATGCCGGATTCGTCGATCACCACCGCAGGCTCCCGTACGCTGTAGGCCTCCCAAGCCGACCGGCCCAGGGTCCCTGCGATGCAAAACGAGCTGAACGCCCCGACCGAAGCGATGAGCGTAATCAACCTGTTGTCGGCCGCATAGATCAGAAGCACCGAGTAGGCCAGGCACGCGACCATGAGCAGTGTGAAGGGCACCTGAAACAGCAGGGTCCACCGGCGTCGGTACAGAAAAATGGGTTGAGGCTGCATGCGTAAATCTCCTGAGCCAGGGCGTGGCAGCACCTTCTGCCGACGGGCCATTGTCGCTGTGCCAGCGCGATCCCGGCGGGTCGTCCGGCGCCTTCGTTAAACGGCCCCGTAAAATCCGCCGATGCTCACAGCCAAAAATGAATTGCTCGCTGCGCTTGCCGCCGAGCTGGAAGTCCTGTCCGAGGGCGCCGGCGCCAAGGCAGCGTTTGAATCCCCCAAGGTGGCCGCGCATGGCGATTTCGCCTGCACCGCCGCCATGCAGCTGGCCAAGCCGCTCAAGCTCAACCCCCGCGCGCTCGGCGAGCAGCTCAAGGCTGCCTTGGAGGCCACACCGGCCTTCCGGCGCTGGGTCGATGCGATCGAGATCGCTGGCCCCGGTTTTCTCAACATCCGCCTCAAGCCCGCCGCCAAGCAGGAAATTGTGCGCGAGGTGCTCGCCGCTGGCGAGCGTTTTGGCTACCAGACGGATCGGGGCGCCAAGGTGCTGGTCGAGTTCGTCTCGGCCAACCCCACGGGCCCGCTGCATGTGGGCCATGGCCGCCAGGCCGCGCTGGGTGATGCCATCTGCAACATCTTTGCCACCCAGGGCTGGGACGTGCACCGCGAGTTCTATTACAACGACGCCGGTGTGCAGATACAGACACTCACAAACAGCACCCAGTTGCGCGCCAAGGGTTTCAAGCCCGGTGACGACTGCTGGCCTATCGACCCTGAGAATCCGGCCAGCAAGGCCTTCTATAACGGCGACTACATCCAGGACATCGCCAACGACTTCCTGGCCAAGAAGACCGTCAAGGCGGACGACCGTGAGTACACCGCCACCGGCGATGTGGATGATGGGGAGTCCATCCGCCAGTTCGCCGTGGCCTACCTGCGCAACGAGCAGGACAAGGACCTGCAGGCCTTCAACCTGAAGTTCGACGAGTACTACCTGGAATCGAGCCTGTACACCAGCGGCCGCGTGGACGCCACGGTAGGCAAGCTCGTCGCCAACGGTAAGACCTACGAGCAGGACGGCGCCCTGTGGCTCAAGAGCACCGACTACGGCGACGACAAGGACCGTGTCATGCGCAAGCAAGATGGCACCTACACCTACTTCGTGCCCGACGTGGCCTATCACATCGCCAAATGGGAGCGTGGCTTCACCAAGGTCGTCAATATCCAGGGCACAGACCATCACGGCACCATCGCCCGGGTGCGCGCCGGGCTGCAAGCGGCCGATGTCGGCATTCCCCAGGGCTACCCGGACTACGTGCTGCACACCATGGTGCGTGTAGTCAAGGGCGGCGAAGAGGTCAAGATCAGCAAGCGCGCCGGCAGCTATGTGACGCTGCGCGACCTGATCGAGTGGACCAGCAAGGATGCCGTGCGCTTCTTCCTGCTCAGCCGCAAGCCTGACACCGAGTACACCTTCGACGTGGACCTGGCGGTGGCTCAGAACAACGACAACCCGGTGTACTACGTTCAGTACGCACATGCGCGGATTTGTTCGGTGCTGCGCGCCTGGCAAGAGTCCGTGGTCGGGCAGGGCGGTGGCGACGTGGCCTCGCTGCAGGGCGTGGACCTGTCGGCCCTGGAAGGCCCACAGGCCCAGGCGCTGATGCTGCAACTGGCCAAATACCCCGAGATGCTCACTGCCGCTGCTGACGGGGAGGCTCCGCACGACGTGACCTTCTACCTGCGCGACCTGGCCGCCAGTTACCACAGTTACTACGACGCCGAGCGCATTCTGGTGGACGATGAAACAGTCAAGCGGGCTCGCCTGGCTCTCGTCGCCGCCACTGCGCAGGTATTGCACAATGGCCTCGCCGTGCTGGGCGTGTCGGCCCCAGCCAGAATGTAAGCAGTGACGTTGAATATGAAGAAACAACAGACGGGCGGGACCATCATCGGCTTCATCGTCGGGGTCATTGTGGGCCTCGGCGCTGCACTGGCTGTTGCCGTGTACGTGACCAAGGTGCCGGTACCCTTCCTGAACAAGGGCAACGGCCGGGGCGCCGACCTGGATGCAGCCGAATCGCAGAAGAACAAGAATTGGGACCCGAACTCGCCGCTGTATGGCAAGAACCCCGCGCGCCCTCCCGCACCGGCCGTGGCGGCGGCTGCGTCGGCCCCGACCTCCACGCCAGCGCCCGAGGTGCGTGCTGCAGCTTCTGCTCCCAAGCCTGCCGCCAGCAAGCCCGAGGCCGCCAAGGCCGAAAGCAAGCCCGGTGCCGACCCGTTGGGGGATCTGGCCGTGGCCAAAGCGGCTGCCAAGGGCAATGTGGACCCGTTCGACTATTTTGTGCAGGCAGGTGCGTTTCGCACCCAGGCCGATGCCGACGCCCAGCGCGCCAAGCTGGCCATGTTGGGTTGGGAGGCCCGCGTGAGCGAGCGTGAGCAAAACGGCCGTGCGGTTTTCCGCGTGCGGGTGGGCCCGTTCACCAAGCGCGACGACGCAGAGCAACTCAAGGAAAAGCTTGATGCAGCTGGGGTGGAGTCTGCCCTGGTGCGCGTGCAGCGCTGAACTTTTTACTGAGCCTTGGCTCACACCCCCATACCCGAACCAGGAGAGTCTTTGTCATGAAACGCCGTGAGTTTTCTTTGTCCGCCGCCTCCGCAGTTGCTGCTACCACCCTGACGCTGCCAGTGGCCAACACCGCGCTGGCCCAGGCCCGCCAGTTCAAGGAGGGCAAGGACTTCAAGCGGCTGGACAAGCCCGTGGCGCCCGACGCGCCCGCTGGCAAGACCGATGTGATCGAGTTTTTCTGGTACAGCTGCCCCCATTGCAATGCGTTCGAGCCCACGCTGGACGCCTGGGTCAAAGCGGCGCCCAAGGATCTGAGCATCCGCCGTGTCCCCGTGGCGTTCAACGCCAGCTTTGTGCCACAGCAAAAGCTTTACTACGCGCTCGAAGGCATGGGCAAGCTCGAAGCGTTGCATGCCAAGGTGTTCCGTGCGATCCATGTGGAGAAGGCGAAGCTGGCCAAGGACGATGAAATCCTGGCCTGGGTGACCCAGCAAGGCGTGGATGTCGCCAAGTTCAAGGAGGTCTACGGCTCCTTCGGCGTGTCCAATCAGGTCCGTCGCGCTTCGCAGCTGCAGGACGCTTACGGGGTGGAGGGCGTGCCTTCGATGGGTGTTGCTGGCAAGTTCTACACAGACGGCACCATGGCTGGCAGCATGCAAACCGTGTTGCAAGTGGTGGAATACCTGGCCACCACGGCCCGCAAAGGCTGACGTTAAGCTGCCGCCTACCGTCTGGCACCCCCTCAAAAGCCCGCACAAGCGGGCTTTTTTCGTGGTGAAGGCCAACGGGTGGATACAATGATTGCAAGATTCGTGCCCTATGAACCATCGCCTCATCCCCCTTCTCTTGCTCGCAGCCCTGCTTGGCCCCTTGGGCGTGGCGCACGCCGAAAAGGCAGACCGCGCCAAACCGATGAACATCGAGGCCGATGCCCTGCGCCACGATGAACTCAAGCAGACCAGCGTGTTTTCGGGCCGCGTGGTCATGACCAAGGGCACCATCGTGCTGCGCGGTGCGCGGCTGGATGTGCGCCAGGATGCTGATGGCTATCAATATGGCGTAGTCACGGCGGAGGCCGGTAAACGGGCCTTTTTCCGCCAAAAACGCGACACGCTGGCCGGGGTGCCTGATGAGTTCATCGAAGGCGAGAGCGAAGTCATCGAGTACGACGGCAAGGCCGACAACGTGCGCTTCATTACCCGTGCCGAGCTGCGCCGCTACCGTGGGGCGATGCTCAGCGACGAAATCACGGGCGCCGTGATCGTCTACAACAACCTCACCGATGTGTTCACTGTGGATGGCCAGCGGACCCCTGCAGCCAATGCAGCGGGCGACGCCCCAGCCTCCGGCAGCCGCGTGCGCGCGGTGCTCGCGCCCAAGGACCCCAAGCCCGGCGCGACAGCACCGGTGCCGGCACTGCCTTCGTCAGCCCCTGTGCTGCGGCCCAGCAACAGCCTTGGCGGCGACGCGAAGTGAGCGCGCCGCCTGACCGTTCCGGCCCTGACTCCCAGGCCGGCAGCCGACTGGAAGTTCAGCACCTGGCCAAGTCCTATGGCAGCCGCAAGGTCGTCAAGGACGTGTCACTCACGGTTCAAAAGGGCGAGGTCGTGGGGCTGCTCGGCCCCAACGGCGCGGGCAAGACCACCTCGTTCTACATGATCGTGGGTCTGGTGCGCAGTGATGAGGGCGACATCCGCATCGACGGCCAATCGGTGGCCCATATGCCCATCCACCGCCGCTCGCGGCTCGGGCTGTCTTACCTGCCTCAGGAAGCCTCCATCTTTCGCAAGCTCTCGGTCGAAGAGAATGTGCGCGCCGTGCTGGAGTTGCAGCGTGGCGATGACGGCCAGCCGCTCTCACGTGACGCCGTTGAAGAGCGCCTGACGGCCCTGCTGCAAGAGTTGCGCGTGGACCACCTGCGTGCCTCGCCCGCCATGGCTTTGTCGGGCGGTGAGCGCCGCCGCGTTGAAATCGCTCGCGCCCTGGCCACCCAGCCGCGTTTCATTCTTCTGGACGAGCCCTTTGCGGGCATCGACCCCATCGCCGTGATCGAGATCCAGCGCATCATCGGCTTCCTGAAAGCGCGGGGCATCGGTGTACTGATCACGGACCACAACGTGCGTGAGACCCTGGGCATCTGCGATCACGCCTTCATCATCAGCGACGGCCGCGTGCTGGCGCAGGGCACGCCGTCCGAGATCGTGGACAACGCCGAAGTGCGCCGGGTGTACCTGGGCGAACATTTCCGCATGTGATGAAGCCAGGTCTCTCGCTGCGCGTCTCGCAGCATCTTGCACTGACCCCCCAGCTTCAGCAGTCGATCCGGCTGCTGCAGTTGTCCACGCTCGAACTCTCGCAGGAAGTCGAGCAGATGCTCGACGAAAACCCGTTCCTCGAACGCAATGCCGACGAAGCTCCGCGCGAAGAGTTTGGCCTGGAAGCGGCCGACACGCCCGCACAGGCCGATGACTACAGCGCGGACGATGCTATTTTTTCAGGAGCTACTAGCGCAAGCAGCACAAGCACTGAAAGCCAAAATGATGCTGAAGTCTCCAGCGCTGGCTCCGACGAGCCCGACTGGAGCGGCGACGGTACCGTGGAGATGGCGCCCAACGACGCCGAGTGGGGCGGAGATGCCCCTGCCCGCACGCGCAACGACTCCGAAGGCGATGAGGCCGACGCCACCGAGCTGGCCCGCTCCCATGAATCGCTGACCGCTTTTTTGCACCGCCAGGCGTTGGCGCTGCGCCTGTCCGAGATCGACCGCGCTGCGCTGCGCTTTCTCATCGAGTCGCTCAACGACGACGGCTATCTGGAAGACCCCCTGGAAGAGCTGGCCGTCAGCCTGGCGGGCCCCGAGGATCTGGAACAGATCGAAGAGCTGGTGCACCGCTTTACTGTGGCGCAGCGTTTGCTGCAAAGCCTGGAGCCTGTGGGTGTGGGCGCACGCGGCCTGGCGGAGTGCCTCACGCTACAGCTCAACGCCTTGGCGCAGGATGAAGACAGCGATGCCGACCCTGACACGGTGCAAACGGCACTGCGCATCTGCCAGCAGCCGCTGGAGATGCTGGCCCGGCGCGACGTGCGCCGCCTGACCCAGGCCTGCAGCGAAGGCGGCAGCAGTGGCGAAGAACGCACGCGCGCAGCCATGGCCCTGATTGCCCGGCTGGAACCGCGCCCAGGCCGCAGGTTTGTCGATGTGGAGCGCAACATCATCGTGCCCGACGTCATCGTGCGCAAAGCGGGGCGCGCCAATGGGCGTGATGGCCAGCACAACTTCATCGTCGCACTCAACCCCGACGTCATGCCGCGCCTGCGCGTGCATGACATCTACGCCGGCGCCCTGCGCGGCCACAAAGGCGGCGAGGGCCACCAGGGCATGCAGCAGCGCCTGCAGGAAGCGCGCTGGTTCATCAAGAACATCCAGCAGCGCTTCGACACGATCCTGCGGGTGTCGCGCGCCATCGTCGAGCGGCAAAAGAACTTCTTTACCCATGGCGAACTGGCCATGCGCCCGCTGGTGCTGCGCGACATTGCCGACGAGCTGGGCCTGCACGAGTCCACCATCAGCCGCGTGACCACCGCCAAGTACATGGCCACGCCGATTGGCACCTACGAGCTGAAATACTTCTTTGGTTCGGGCCTGGGCACCGAGACGGGTGGCAATGCATCCAGCACCGCCGTGCGCGCCCTCATCAAACAGTTCGTCGCGGCAGAAAGCCCCGCCAAGCCGCTGTCCGACAGCCAGATCGCTGAAATGCTCAAGGAGCAGGGCATTGAATGCGCGCGCCGTACGGTGGCCAAGTACCGCGAGGCGCTCAAAATTGCGCCAGCCAATCTGCGCAAGGCGCTGTAGATGTGCTGGCAGGTGGGTGCGCCCACCTGGTTTTTCCGTTCTGCTATTTCTCCTTCTACCCGCCGCTCCACCATGGCCCGCATCGTTTTCGACCTTCCTGCGCACTTCGGTTTTTCCACCGAAATGCAGATCTACATCAGCCACGTCAACCAGGGCGGCCACCTGGACAACGCGCAACTGCTCAGCCTGGTGTCCGAGGCGCGCGTGCGTTTCTTCCAGTCGCTGGGTTACCCCGAGGCCGATGTGGGTGGGTTGTCCATCGTGGTGGGCGACATCGTGGCGCAGTACAAGTCGGAAGGTTTCCACGGCGAGACCATGCGGGTGGAGATGGCGCCTGCGGACTTCAATCGCTACGGTTTTGACCTCGTTTTTCGCATGACCGAGAAGGCCGAGGGCCGCGAGGTGGCGCGCGGCAAGATCGGCATCGTTTTCATTGGCAAGGCCGACCGCAAGGTGGCGCCCATCCCCGAGTCCATCCGCCAATTGCTGCTTTTGCGCGCCTGAGAGGCTGAGCGCGTATCCTTTCGGCCAGTCTTATGAACCAACTCCAACTTTTCCTCCCCTGCGCCGCCGGCGTCGAGGGCTTTCTGGCCGACGAGGTGCACGCCATCACCGGCCTCACGGGGCAAGACCTGCTCATGGGCCGTGGCGGCGTGCTGCTGCGTGCCTCGTGGCGCGATGCGCTGCTGCTCAACCTGCACAGCCGCCTGGCCCAGCGCGTGCTGGTGCAATTGGCCCACCGCCCTTACCGTTCTGAAAACGACCTGTACGCCGCCGCCAGTGACGTGGCCTGGGAGATCTGGTTCACCACGCGCCAGACCTTCAAGGTCGAGGTGACCGCCCAGCACAGCCCGCTGCAGAGCCTGAACTTCGCGGGCCTCAAGGTCAAGGACGCGGTGGCCGACCGCTTCCGCGCCAAGAGCGGTGTGCGGCCCGATGTGAACACCCAGTGGCCCGACGTGCGCATCCACCTGCACCTGACCACCGACGAAGCCACGATTTACATCGACACCTCGGGCGAGCCGCTGTTCAAGCGCGGCTGGCGCGAGGACAAGGGCGACGCGCCGCTGAAAGAAACCCTGGCCGCTGCCATGATCGCCGCCAGCGGCTGGGACCCGCACGGTGACAACCCCCAGCCGTTGTACGACCCCTGCTGCGGCAGCGGCACCATCGCCATCGAGGCCGCCCAGATCGCCTGCCGCATTCCGGCCGGCATGCTGCGCCGCTTTGCGTTCGAAAAACTGCTGCCGTTCCAGCCCCATGTCTGGACTGCTATAAAAAACGAAGCTGATGGCGCAATACAGACAAGCACTGTGCCCATATTTGGCAGTGATGTGGCCCACCGCATGGTCGATTTTGCCCAGCGCAATGCCGAGCGTGCTGGCGTGGCCGACGCCGTGCAACTGCGCGGTGGCGACGCCCTGCAGCGCATGCCGCCGTGTGAGCAGCCCGGTGTGATGCTGCTGAACCCACCTTATGGCGAGCGCATTGCCGCCGCCGGTGCCGCTGGCCAGAACGCCAACGAACGCGCGGCCGAGCGCGCTCTGGGCGCCAGCGTGGGCCGCGAGGCTGCACACACCGATGATGGCGGCGAGTTTTTCAGCCAGCTGGCCACCCACTGGAAGAAGAACTACAGCGGGTGGACGGCCTGGATGCTCACGCCCGACCTCAAGCTGCCCGGCAAGATGCGCCTCAAAGAATCGCGCCGCGTGCCGATGTGGAACGGCCCCATCGAATGCCGCATGTTCCGCTTCGACATGATCAAGGGCGCCGTGCGCGACCGCCCTGCAAAGGCGGCTCCAGACAACGGCACTGGCCATGCAGGTTGAACTGCGCCTGCCCGCCGAAGGTGTGGCGGGCGAATCCGCACGCCCCGTGGTGGTGGACACCAACGTCGCGCTGGATTTACTGATCTTCTCCGACCCGCGCACCATCCCCCTGCGCACGCTGCTGGCCCAGGAGCGCCTCACCTGGATCGCCACGCAGGTCATGCGCGACGAGCTGGAGCGTGTGCTGGCCTACCCGCACATTGTGGAGCGCATGAACTACTACCGCGTGGACGCGGCGCAGGTGCTGGCGGCGTTCGATGCGCAGGTGCGGTGGGTGGCGATTGCGCCCAGGGTGGTCTATGTCTGCAAGGACGCGGACGACCAGAAGTTCATCGACCTGGCCGCCGCGCACCGCGCCATCTTGCTGAGCAAGGACAAGGCGGTGATCTGTATGCGCAAGCGGCTGCTCACGCTCGATGCCCATGTGGCAACGGCGCTGGTGTTCGACCGCGCAGGGGAGTCTGCAGTCGTCGACGCCTGAGCCCGCCGCGCTCAGCGATCGAACGTGAAGTCTGCGGCGGCGTGCAGAGCCCAGGCGCCATCGCCCTGGAGTTCCAGCACATGTGTGTGGTGCTTGAGCAGGGCGGGGCGGTGGGCAATGCTGATCAGGGTGGTGCCGCTCGCGCGCAGGCGCTCATAGAGGGCGGTTTCGTTGGCGCTGTCCAGCGCACTGGTCGCCTCGTCGAGGATCACGATGCTGGGCTTGCGCGCCAATACCCGGGCAAAGGCCAGGCGCTGTTGTTCTCCGGTGGACAACTGCTTTTCCCAGTCGTGCGACGCGTTGAGCCCACCCACACGCTCAGCCAGTAATTGCAGTTGCACCTCCTGCAGCAGCTCCAGCAGGCGTTCGTCGCTCAGCGTGGTCTGCTTGCTCGGGTAGATGATCTGGCTGCGCAGCGTATCGATCTGCATGTAGGGGCGCTGGGGCAGGAAGAAGAGGTCTTCCAGGGGCGGGTGCTGTACGGTACCGCTGCCCGTGTGCCACAAGCCGGCAATGGCACGCAGGATGGAGCTTTTGCCGCAGCCACTCGGCCCGGTGATCAGCAGTGCATCGCCGGGCTGCAATTGAAGCGACAGGTCGCGCACCAGCAGGCGGCCAAATTGGGGCGTGTAGAGGCAAAGGTCTTCGATGGCCAGTGTGTCGCCGATGCGGGTGGTGATTTGCGGGAGCGGCTCGGTGGTGTTGGTGGGCGCCTTGGGCACCCGCGCGTCGTCCATGTCGTCCGCCGTTTTTCCCCCTGCGCCAGGTTCTGCCCACGGAGTGGGCGCGGCTGGGGTTTTGAGCACCACCTGCGACAGGGCGTGCAGTCGGTCGATGCCCGCGACAAACCGGCTCAGGCTCTCGAAGTTGTCCACAATCAGTGAAATGGCGCCCAGCACGGCAGCGAAGGCTCCTGCGGCCTGGATGGCTCGCCCCACTTCCAGCTCGCCCGACAGCACCCCGTTGGCCAGGATGATGCTGGGCAACACCAGCGTGAGCTGGCTGAAAGCGCGCTGATACAGGTTGAGCGAGCGCTGCTTCTTGATGAGCCGAGCGTAGTTGGTGAACGCCGCCTCGAACCGATTGTCGATCTGGACGCGCTCTTGCGGCTCGCCGCTGTAGAAGGCAATGGATTCGGCGTTTTCACGCAGCCGCATGAGTCCAAACCGGAAATCTGCTTCACGCCGGATCTGCCAGAAGTTCAGCCGAATGAGCGGCGCGCCAAACAAGTACAGCGCCCCGAAGGTACCCAGCAGGGCATACACCGCCAAAAAGGCCACCAGGGTCTTGGAGATGGACCACAACACCGCACTGAAGGCCACCAGCTGCATCAGCGAGCCGAGGAAGATCAGCAGGAAGTGCGTGGACTTGCCCGTGAAGGTGTTGATGTCTTCGCTGATGCGCTGATCGGGGTTGTCGATGTCGCTGCCAGCGCCAATTTCATAGTACTTGCGCTCGCTCAGGTAGCCATCCAGGAAACGGTGGGTGAGCCAGCGCCGCCAGTGGTTGGAGAACGCGTCGCGCATGTAGTAGTAGTAGGCGTACACCGGCACGGCAAACGCCAGCACCACCAGGGTGGTGAGCACCGCAGACCAGAAGCGGTCAGCCTGCTTGGCAGCCAATGCCGATGTCATCTCCCCGGTCTTGTCGATCAACATCACGGCGAGCTGTGTCTCACACACCATGAGTCCGATCAGCAGCCCGAGCAAGCCCCATGCGGTGCGTTTCTTGTCACCTGTCCAGTAGGGCCGGGCCACGCCCATGAACTGCTTCCAGGCTGCCCGCGACAGGGTCGGCGGGCGCTGGCGGCGAGGCGTGGTATCGGGAGGCGGTAACGGCGCAGGCGCTGAAGAGGCGGGGGTCGCGGCGGCAGGAGTGAACATGGGAAGAAGTGTGACGAAAGGAGGCTCCGCCTGCACCTTAAATCGTCGTTCGGTCGGGCGCTGTCAGCGGATGGCAACAGCCCGCCAGGGGCGGCTGTGTCAGGGGTTCGTTGGCTGTGGAATCCGCACGATCTTCAGGCATCGCGCGGCGCCTGCAGCCGACTCATTGGCTGAGCAGGTCGTACGCTGCGCGTACCCGCTGCAGGTCGCGGCCCAGCCTGCGGCTGGGGGGCAGGTGCCGCATCCACCGCATGCGCCGAATGCTGGTGGCCAGCACGGCCTGCATCTCCGCGCTGCCTTGTGCCACCCACGCGGCCCAGCGCTCGCGTGCCTCGGGCAGCATTTCGGTTTGGTGCAGGTAGATGGCGGTGGAGTGCGCGTAACACAGCGCATCGCGCACATGGCACAACGCCAGCGGCAGCACGGCGGCCGGGTCGTCTTCAAAATCGATGCAGACCACGGCGCCTGTCGGGTCGCGCACCATGTTGCGTGCAAAGGCCTGGCTCAGGCAGGTGCCCTGGTGGTGTACATGGGTCATCGCATCCAGCCCTTGCTGCCACAGCAACAGTACGGCGGCGGGGTCGTTGGCGCGCAGGGTCCGGTCGATCGCGTTGCCCAGTGAATGGGCCTCTTCGCCCACGCGGCCCAGGTGGCGCATGGCAAAGCCATCGGCTTGCACGGCCAGAACCTCTGGCACCCGCACGCCGCGTGCGGCCAAGTCCTGCAGGCGCCGCACCTCGGTGGCGATGGCGGCGGGCCCGCCCGGGTTGGGCACGGGGCGCAGCACGTCCAGCCGCAGCAGCCCGGCCAGCATGGCCATGGCGCGGTAGCGGCCCGTGCCATGCGGCACGCCCGCGCGTTTGACCCAGATCTGTTCATTGCCCAGCACGTGGCTCATCACGCTGTGGGGTTGGGTGGCCAGTTTCTGCTGCAAGAAGGCGCTGTAGTCTGTGGCCTGCAAAGAGGACCGGGGGGCCGGGGTGTCCATCGTCATACGCTGGCGTTTCCTGCCACCACGGCCGAGGTGCCGGCGGCTGCCGCCTGCACCATCTCCACATGGTGCGGCACCGAAGGCTCCAGCGCAGGCTCGCTGGCCTGAAAACTGTGGGCGCTGGCCAGGGGCCAGTACAGGCGGAACACGTTGTGCTGCGCATCGAGCGGGCCCAGCAGCGCGCCGGGCTGCATGCGTGTGATCAGGTTGGACAGCAGCCGCACCTCGGTGTCGCTGATGCGGCGCACGATGTGGTGGGCCGTGATGTCCTTGGGGTGCGTGAGGCCTGCGGCCTGCACCAGCTCCTGCAGCGCGTGCAAGGTGCTGCGGTGGAACTGTGCCACGCGCGTGGCCTTGTCGGGCACCACCAGCGCCTGCTGGCGCAGCGGGTCTTGGGTGGCCACGCCGGTGGGGCAGTGGCCGGTGTGGCAGTTTTGCGCCTGGATGCAGCCCAGCGCCATCATGAAGCCGCGCCCCGCGTTGCACCAGTCGGCGCCCAGCGCCATCATGCGGGCGATGTCGAAGGCGCTGATGACCTTGCCCGCGCAGCCAATGCGCACGCGGTCGCGCAGGTTCACGCCCACCAGCGTGTTGTGCACCAGCAGCAGGCCCTCTTGCAGCGGCGCGCCCACATGGTCGGTGAACTCCACGGGCGCCGCGCCCGTGCCGCCTTCTGCACCATCGACCACGATGAAATCGGGCGTGATGCCCGTGACCAGCATGGCCTTGACGATGGCAAACCACTCCCACGGGTGGCCCAGGCAGAACTTGAAGCCGGTGGGCTTGCCGCCTGACAGCGTGCGCAGCCTGGCGATGAACTGCATCATCTCCACCGGGTTGCGAAACGCGCTGTGGCTGGCGGGCGAGATGCACGCCTCGCCCTGTTGCACGCCGCGTGCAGCCGCAATCTCGGCCGTCACCTTGGCCCCTGGCAGCACGCCGCCGTGGCCCGGCTTGGCGCCTTGGCTGAGTTTCAGCTCGATCATCTTGACCTGCGGGTCGATGGCGCTGGCGGCAAAACGCTCTTCGCTGAACGTGCCATCGGGGTTGCGGCAGCCAAAGTAGCCCGAGCCAATCTCCCAGATCAGGTCGCCGCCGTGCACGCGGTGGTGCTGGCTGATACTGCCCTCGCCCGTGTCGTGCGCAAAGCCGCCTTTTTTTGCACCCTGGTTCAAAGCCAGGATCGCATTGGCCGACAGCGCACCAAAGCTCATGGCCGAGATGTTAAACACGCTCGCGTGGTAGGGCTGGGTGCAGGGCGATACGGATTGCGACGGCGCATCTGGGTTGCCGCCAATCCACACCCGAAAGTCGTGCGACGGTAGCTGGGTGGGTGCCAGCGAATGGTTCACCCACTCGTAGCCCTGCGCCCCCACATCCAGGTGCGTGCCAAACGGGCGGTTGTCCGGGTCGCCCTTGGCGCGCTGGTACACCAGCGAGCGCTGCGCGCGCGAGAACGGCGCGGCCTCGCTGTCGCTTTCGATGAAATACTGGCGCACCTCGGGCCGCACATATTCGAGCATGAAGCGGATGTGGCCGATGACCGGGTAGTTGCGCAAAATGGCGTGGCGCGACTGCTGCAGGTCGTACACCCCCACACCCACCAGGGCCGCAAACACCAGCACCACCGGCAACCCCACGCCAAACGCTAGCAGCGCAAACAGCGACAGCAGCAGCCCGAACGCACACAGCGCAAAGGCCGTGTATCGCACCGGGTAGAGGGAGTTGAGTTGGTGGAGCATGGGGGTCCTGGTTCTGGTGGCGGAGCGAGAGGGGGCTACACTGACCGCCTTTTTATCGGGTTGCGATGTTGCGCGCGGCGTTCTTTGTGGAGGCCCGGCACCCCCTGGTCGCCGTGCTGGCGCTCCGCCAGCGCCACGGCACAAGGCCTGCGCATCATAAAAGTAAAACTTTGCCCTGCAGCCCCCGCTTTCTCGCTTGACGACCGGAGTCCCCCATGACCGAACCCACATCGCCCACACCCGCCACCGACGATCTTGACCCCGCAGCCGCACCGGCCGCAGCACTGGGCCCGGAGGAACTCGAAGAGATGGACAACATCCTCGACGACCTGCGCGCGCGCGGCGAGGAAATCCCGCAGTGGGAGTTCTGCGATGGTTTCATGACCGCGCTGATCTGCAGCCGCCGCCCCATCGCCCCGGCCGAATACCTGCCCATGCTGCTGGGCGATGGCGCCGAGCTGGATGTGGCTGAGGGCGACCCGCTGCCGCAGCTGCCCGCCTTTGCCGATGCCGCCCAGCAGACGCGTTTTCTGGAGCTGTGGAACCTGCGCTGGGCCGAGATCGTGACCCAGCTCGACACCGACGTGAACACGCTGGACGACGACCGCACCTTCCAGCCCGAAGCCATGGACATGCGCGGCGCCGTGGCCAGCCTCACCGATGAGCAACGCGCCGAAATGGGCGACGACCAGGAGATCCCGTCGTTTGGCCAGGTGTGGGCGCTGGGCTTCATGTTTGCCGTAGAAAACTGGCCCGAGGACTGGGCTGCCCCGCGCGACAAGGAAGCCGCCAAGTGGCTGGACAACGCGCTGGAAAGCATCGTGGCCCTGACCGAAGACGACACCGGCAAGCCCGAAGTCTGCATGTACGACGAAGACGGCGCGCCCAGCACCAGCCAGGCGCGCGTCGAAGCCTTTGGCGAAGCCATCTGGGCCGTGTACGACCTGCGCCAGCTGTGGAAGAGCATGGGCCCGCGCGTGGAGACCCTGCGCAAGGCCCCCGAGCCTGGGCGCAATGACCCTTGCCACTGCGGCAGTGGCAAGAAGTACAAGAAGTGCCACGGAGCTTAAGTTTGTGGGGTAGTTTGCTATAAATTGAATAGCTAATTGTGCTTGATGGATAAGCACTAGAGCCTGTTTTGATCTTCAACCCCTTGCAGCGCGCCTTCGGGCGCGCTTTGCTTTTTGCAGTGCACGCCGCATGTACTCTTCCACCCTGACCCGCCTGCGCGCCGAATGGGCGCCCAGCATTCCGCGCGAACTGTTGGCCGGGGCTGTGGCCACGTTTGCCCTCATCCCGGAAGTCATCGCCTTCTCGTTCGTAGCGGGGGTGGACCCATCCGTGGGGCTGTTTGCCTCGTTCGTCATCAGCATCGTGATTGCCTTCACCGGCGGGCGGCCTGCCATGGTGTCGGCCGCTGCGGGCTCGGTGGCGCTGGTGGCGGCGCCCTTGGTGCAATCACACGGGTTGGGCTACCTGCTGGCGGCGGGGCTGCTGGCGGGCGCGGTGCAGGTGGCGTTTGGGTTGATGAAGCTGGGCGTGCTGATGCGATTTGTGTCCAGCTCGGTGCGCACCGGGTTTGTCAACGCGCTGGCGATATTGATCTTTGCCGCGCAGCTGCCGCACTTGCATGGCGCCAGCGTGGCCACCTGGGGCGCGCTGGCGCTGGGGCTGGCGCTCATCTACGGCCTGCCGTGGCTGGGCCAGCGGCTGGCGTGGCCCGCGCTCACGGCCATTCCGTCGCCGCTGATCTGCGTGGTGGTGCTGACCGTGCTGGCGTCGGCCCTGGGGCTGCACCTGCCCACGGTGGGCGACCTGGGCAAGCTGCCTGATTCTTTGCCCGTGTTTGCATTGCCTGCGGTTCCCGTGTCGCTCGACACCCTGCGCATCATCTTGCTGCCCGTGCTGGCCATTGCCATGGTGGGCCTGCTCGAATCGGTGCTCACCGCCGCCGTGGTCGATGAAATGACCGACACCCCCAGTGACAAGAACCGCGAGTGCACGGGCCTGGGGCTGGCCAACATCGCCGCCAGTTGCTTCGGCGGCATCGCAGGCTGCGGAATGATCGGCCAGGCCGTGGGCAACGTGAAATACGGTGGCCGCGGGCGGCTGTCCACGCTGTTTGCCGGGGTGTTCTTGCTCATCCTCATGGTGGCGCTGAAAGACTGGGTGTCAAAGGTGCCGGTGATCGCGCTGGTGGCCATCATGGTCATGGTGTCCGCCGAGACGTTCGACTGGAAATCGCTCGGCGCCCTGGTGCGCCACCCGCGCCTGTCCAGCGCCGCCATGCTGGCCACCGTGGTCGTGACCATCGCCACGCACAATCTGGCCGCCGGGGTGGCGGTGGGCGTGGTGCTCAGCGGGGTGTTCTTTGCGTTCAAGGTCTCGCACATGCTGGAGGTGCAGATGCATGACGAGCCCGACCCAGGTGCAGCGCTGGGCCAGCGCACCTGGCGCGTGTCGGGTCAGGTGTTTTTTGCCTCGGCCGATGCGTTCATCGAAGCCTTCGACGTGCTGGGCGCCGAGGGCCGCCCGGTGGTCATCGACGTGACGCACGCGCACTTCTGGGACATCACCGCCGTGGCCGCGCTCGACAAGGTGGTGCAGCGCCTGCGCCACCATGGCTGCACAGTGCAGGTGCTGGGGCTCAATGAAGCCAGTGCGGTGCTGATTGATCGCATGGGGAGCGATGCAGCTCCCGCCAAGTCGCCTACAGGCTCCTAGCCGCTCTGCGCCAGAAACCTCTTCAGATTGCCCGCTGCCGTGCTGCGTACCTTGCGTTGGAGCGAGGGCGACCAGCCCGGCAGGCCCAGCGCTTGACGGCCGACTTCGTCGCCGCCGTGCACCGCATTCGCCACATGTCCCGCCGCAATGATCCGTGCCATTGCGGCAGTGGCAAGAAGTACAAGCGTGCTACGGGTTTGAGGTGGAAAACTACTGATTTGATAGCTGCTAGCGCTTATGGGATAAGCGCTAGAGGCCAATTTTGCTTGTTTTTTCACTGCTGCCCGGTCAGATGCGAGGGTGAGGTTCAAGGTGAGTGGCCGCCTGCCGCTGATCGAGGGCAGTGATAGGTGCCTTGGGGCCATAGGCGATAGTTAAGCGGCTGAAAATAGCGCCCTAAAGCGGGAGTCGAGCGGCGTCGCTCCTTGTCTTCCCTAGACTAGACAATGCCGCCAGCCCCCCTGAGCGGCTCTCGAAAGCTGTCGTGCCAGTGAGGGCTATCTTCCTTCACGAAGAAGTTCGTCACTCCACCCATATCCATACTTCCGTCTACTGTGGGGTGAAGACCGCTGCGACTGCCAAAGACAACGCCTACAACATGATCAGGCGCGCCCGTCAGGAACTCGCTGACACCTAGACGTAGCCCAGTAGGTTGCTGTCCAGGATCGCGGTCCTGCTCATGGACCGACGTCAACTGCTCCGCGTCCAGTCCCTGCAACGCTACCCAGAACAAAGCACCTCGCTGCCCTGTGAATTGCCGAGAAGCCGAGTCATTGAGGGTTGCGAACACTTGATTAAGGACATCGTCCTCGACGGCGCTCTGCATCACGAAAGCCAACATCCCTCCACCAGTCGTGCCGTACAGCGCAGCTTCCCGATTGACTGTTCCCGTCGCCAAGTCGATTGCGCGGCGCATGACTCGGGGATCAACCGCAATCGCAGCCTTGACCATTTCCGGTTCGAAGTTCTGAACTCGCAGATTCACGCCTCCGCTCAGGCTGGCGCTGGTACCCGCTACAACTTGAGAAACAACCTCCCGTGCGAGCGCCCCACGGTCCTCCGGTTCAACGGGCAGACGATAGGGGACCGTTAACACTACGGCCATACCGGTCTGCAAATGCTGCGCGACCGTGGAGATGTCCTTCCATACCTCTCCCCAGAAGTTCAGCGCATCCAGTCGATGGATGCGTCTGCCTTTGTCGTCGGAGATCGACTTGCACTCGACTTCTAGCCCCGATGTGCCAAGGTCATCGACCAAGAGATCAAATGTGCCGACGTTGTTCGCCCTGTGCCACGACACGTGTTTTCCTCTGCGAGTGAAGTGCGTGGCTGCCTGCAACTCGAGGCTTAGCCCATGCATGTTCTCTGCGCTGCTGAAGGCTGTCCTGACGCGCCTGACGAATGTACGAGCTTGCTTCGCCGTGCATCGATTCAACACGCCCAAAACTTGCGCGGCGAATCCCAACGCAGGGAAGATGGATTGGTCGTTGCAAACCTCCCAAGGTATGTCGCCATGCGCGGCAACTAGCACCCGGAGCCTCTCCAACTGGTACGCGATGGCGTATTCAGCATGCAAGTAGTCGCGGAGGAACCAATTTGAGCGAATCGCTGCCTCTTGCCTCGCCACCGCCCCCTGCCATTGATCGGGCCCAATCGCTGTCGCAAGGCGTCGATAGACAGTCGGCATCTGCGCTGTGGTCATCTCTGTGGCTAGCATTTAAGTTTAGAGGCCTCGCTTGTTTGTCTCGGAGCATCTGCCTAGTCAACCCTACCCGGCGTCGTCGTCATGTTGCTCGTCGGAAGTTGAAGCGATACCGTGAAGCTGTCAATCGCCAATGTAGGGAACTGGCCGAATTCTGCTCTGTGCTACAGGGAGCTGAGGGTTTATCGCGGACGCTGCTATAGGCAACTTAGTCAAGAAAATCGCGAACCGTGAGAACGCCCAAGAGGATTGTCATCAGCAGAAAAATCCATCCCAAGACTCCGAGTCCGAATGGTGCATAGACACCTTCAACCACCATGCGCGAATTGCCCTCTCTTGTATTGGGGTGTTCATCGCGCAATGGTGCCTTGAGCCTTGATGCGTCATAGCACAGCCATGCGCAACCCAGCGTGAGAAGCAACAGTAACCAAGCTGTCATCAGACTCTCCCTTATCGCGGCTTGTCGACTTTTGCCCGAGAGCCTAAGCTTCAATGCGGTGAGTCATTTGACTCACCGCCGCGCCACCCATCACCCCTGCGCCAAAAACTTCTTCAGGTTCCCCGATGCGGTGCTGCGCACCTTGCGCTTGAGCGAGGGCGACCAGCCCAGCAAAACCCCCGGCAGGCCCAGTGCCTGGCGTGACCAGCTCCAGAAGTTGAAGCGGTCGCGGTGCGTGGCAATGAGCCCGTCGGGCGTGAAGGTGAACGTGCCGTCGATGATGTTGTGCACCTTGCGCCCTGTGGCGCTGAAGAGGTAGTGGGCCTCCCAGTGGGCTTTGCCACCTTTGGCATCGGCGTCGATGCCGCTGAACTCCAGCTTCCAATGCTCGGCGGCGCCGGGCTTTTTCGTGGCGGTGCACAGCATGCGCCACATGCCGCCGATCTGGTCGCGGCCTTTTAGCGAGAAGGCCTCGTCGTCAAACGTGGCGTTGGGCGCGTAGCAGGCGGCCATGGTGGCGTGGTCGAGCTGCGCAAACGCGGTGTAGAAGCGTTGCAGGGTTTGGGCGTTGGGGTGCATGGAGATTCCGTGGCAAGGGTGAGAAGAGGCAGTCGACGTTGATGGTCGGATGTCAGTGCATGAACGCACGCAGCGCATCGGCCGTTTCGCTGGGCAACTGCTCGGGAATGAAGTGACCGGCGGGCACGGCTTGCCCCGTCACCACGCCCGCGCACTGCGCCTGCCACAGCGCCAGCGGGTCGAACAGCCGGTGCACCACGCCATGCGCGCCCCAGATCACCAGGGTGTCACACGCAATCTTCTCGCCGCGCGAGCGGCCCTCGCGGTCGTGGTCCAGGTCGATGCCTGCGCTGGCGCGGTAGTCCTCGCACGCGGTGTGGATGGCCTCGGGCGTGCAAAAGCAGCGTTCGTAGTCGGCCAGGGCCTGGGGTTCGATGTGGGCCAGGCCTGCGCTGCCCCAGCCGCCCAGTTTGGCGTGCAGGTAGGCGAGCGCGTTGCCGCCGATCATGGTTTCGGGCAGCGGGGCGGGCTGGATCAGATGGAACCAGTGGTAGTAGGCGCGGGCAAAGTCCATGTCGGTGCGGGCGTACATGTCGAGCGTGGGGGCGATGTCGATCACGCACAGCCGCTTCACGCGCGCGGCGTGGTCCAGCGCCAGGCGGTGCGCCACGCGGCCGCCCCGGTCGTGGCCGCACAGGTAGAAGCTGTCGTGTCCCAGCGCAGTCATCACCTCGGCCATGTCTTGCGCCATGGCGCGTTTGCTGTAGTTGCTGTGGTCAGGCAGGCCGGGCGCGTGGGATGAGTCGCCATAGCCGCGCAAATCTGGCAGCACCAGAAAGTAGTCGCGCGCCAGCTGTTGCGCCACGCGGTGCCACAGCGCGTGGGTTTGCGGAAAGCCGTGCAGCAAGAGCAGGGGCGGCGCGCCCACGGTGCCGCCGGTGCGCACAAGGATCTCGGCGCCCGAGGTGGTGATGCGCTGGGTGGTGAAGCCGTCAAACCAGGGGGATGTGTTTGTCATGGGGGTATGTTGTGGCAACGGGCCGGTGCAGCGCTGTCCTGTGGACGACAGTGGGGGTGTGTGGCAGCCCTGGCACTGTGGCCAGGGGTGTGGCGTCTTGCCGGCCCGTTATGCCGGCAGCAGGCTGAGCAGCCGCGTCAGGGCGTACCGCACTGTGGCCTGGCGAACGGCGGCGCGGTCGCCTGCAAAGTGCTGCATTTCGCTGTGGGTTTCGCCGCCCACGCACCAGGCAAACCACACGGTGCCCACGGGCTTGGCGTCGCTGCCGCCCGTGGGGCCGGCCACGCCGGTCACGGCCAGGCTGACATGCGCCTGGGAATGGGTGAGGGCGCCGTCGGCCATGGCGCGGGCCACGGCCTCGCTCACGGCGCCTTGCTGTTCGATCAGCGTGGCGGGCACGCCCAGCATCTCGACCTTCGCGGCGTTGGAGTAGGTGACAAAACCGCGCTCGAACCACTGGCTGGAGCCGCCCAAGTCGGTGCAGGCCGCCGCGATCATGCCGCCCGAGCAACTCTCGGCGGTGGCCAGCAGGTGGCCGTGTTTGAGCAGTTGCAGGGAAATTTGAGTCAAATTAGCCTCTAGCGCTGATGTATCAAGCGCTAGTAGCTCTTTATTTGATAGCGATGCGGTCGTCATACAAACCTCCACACTGCAATGACCAGCAGCGTGCAGAAGGCTGCCACAAAGTCGTCCCACAAGATACCCCAGCCGCCGCGCCAGCCAAACCCTTTGAACAGGCTGTCGGCCCAGCCCACCGGGCCGGGCTTGGCGGCATCAAAAAAGCGAAAGAGCGCGAACGCCGTCAGTTGGCCCCACCAGCCCATGGGCATGGCCAGCCACAGCACCAGCCAGAAGGCCACGACTTCGTCCAACACGATGCTGCCGGGGTCGGCCACGCGCATGTGGCGTGCGGTGGTCGTGCAGGCCCACCAGCCCACCACCGTGCTGGCCACGATCAGCAGGCCCATGTTCAGGGGCGATAGCCACTGCTGCAGCACCAGGTAGGCCAGCCACGCCCACAGCGTGCCTACCGTGCCGGGCGCCTTGGGGGCCAGGCCCGCACCAAAACCCAGTGCGATGAAGTGGGCTGGGTGGGCCAGCATGAAGCGCACGCTGGGGCGCAGGGGCGAGAGGGGTTGAATGGGCTCGGAAGCGGTCATGGCACCAGGGCGTATGGGTCAGGCGCCTGCGGCGGCAGCGTTGGCCCCGGCGGGCAGGCGCACCAGCAGCACGGGCACGGGTGAGGTGCGTGCAATGTGCTCGGCATCGCTGCCCATCAGTACACGCTCCAGGCCGCGGCGCCCGTGGGTGCCCAGCACGATCAGGTCGGCACCCCAGGTCTGTGCATGTTCCACCACCAGCTGCGCCACGCGGGCGTCCAGGTTCTCGATCAACACGGTGTCCACCGGAACGCCGCGTTCTGCCACGCGCTCCTGGGCCCGGTGTAGCAAGGCCTCCCCCGCCTTTTGCAGGCGGGGCAGCACTTCCTGGCTGTAGACCGACGGCAGCTCGAAGCCGCTGACGTGGGCCACGGGGTCTATCACGTTCAGCAGCCGGATGCGACCGCCGCTGGCTTGCGCCAGACCCGTGGCCTGTGCCACGGCGTGGTCTGACGTGGGGCTGCCGTCAACGGCAACGAGGATATGTTGGTAACTCATGGCGGGGTGGACTCCTTGGGGCTCCCATGCAGGAGTGTTGTGATTGTGAACGCCCGTTCGGCGTGATGGGGCGGGCCACGGGTTTTGGGCTCACTGGCGCTCTAGCAGTTCAATGTCCTTGGGGTAGCGGATGGTGTGCTCGGCGCTGAACTGCGCCGTGGCGCCCGCAGCCACGGGCTGTTGCCAGGCCACGGTGCCGGGCGTGCGGTTCCACGTCAGTTCCGCAGGCTGGGGCTGGTAGCGCGATTCCACTTCAATCTTTTCGTTGCGCGACACGGGCGCTGCATGCAGCACCTGCAGTGTGATGCTGGCCTTGTGGCGGTTCTCTACGCTGTAGCTGCGCCGTGTTTTGCGCTCGGTGCGCGAGCCGGTAAAGCCCGTGGTGCCCGTCAGGTCCTGGGTGGGCTCGGCGCGCACCGTGACCAGTTCATCGCGGCCAAACGACAGGCTGGTGCTGCCCGCCGGGACCCCCGCGCTGGGCGAGCCAAAGTCGATGCGCCCGGTGCCCACAAAGGCGTCGTCACGGTACAGGCCCGCAGCGCCTGCAGGCCACACCCCGGGCGGTTGGGCAATGTGGGCCACCAGATAGGCCGCTTCTTCCATGGCCGGGGCCGTGCGGGTGATCAGCGTGGCGGGCGCCGTGTGATTCCCCAGGGCCAGTGTCACGCGCTGGCCGCTCGATGGCACGGTGATGCGCTGGGGCACGGCGAACTCGGTGGCAAACCCCTTGTCGGTAGCGCTCACCTCGAACGTGGGCATGGCCTCGTCGGCGGCATTGCGAGACCGTGACACGGATGCGATGGAGGGCGCGGGTGCGGGCGCCATGGCCATGGCGGGCGCTGGCGCTGAAGGGCTTTGCGGTGGCGGCGCCACATTCAGCCACCAGGGGCGCGGCAACTGGCCCTGCGTGGCGCGGCAACTGGCCCTGCGTGGCGCGGCCCGGCTGACCGGTAGACAGTGTGAGCTGCACATTGCCCCAGTCCTCGCCGCTGTTCTGTGCCACCAGCGCTTGTCTTTCGATCAGCACCGTGGCCTTGGTGGCATCGAGCGTGGCACGGTAGCTGGGCTGCCAGCCCGGGCCGCGCACCTGGTAGGACAGGCGCAGCTCGGCCTCGCGCTCGGTCGCCAGGTGGATGGTGACCGACACCACCCGCGCACGCTGGCTGGCCACGCGGTCGCGCTCGGCCACCAGCGGTTTGAGCGACAGCTCCAGCGCCTCTTGCTTGCGCTTGAGCTGGTGGGTGCGCGTGAAGGCGTCCTGCCCCGACTTGCGCAGCACTTCGGCCGTGGCGGTGATTTGTGCGGGGGTGGGGCTGGCTGCGCGGCCCTGGGCGGCTTCTTCAGCGGGATGGGTGCTGGCCACGCTGCGCAGGTAACCGTCCACCAGTTGCAGGGCCGAGGCCTCGGCCTTCACCCCGGCGATCTGGTCTTCCAGATCACGGACGCGGCCGTCCAGCGGGCTGGCGCAGGCGGTCACCACATCGCGGTCTTCGGTGAGCACATTGAACTCGCCCACACGCACGGCGGGGTCGGCGTTGATCTGCAGGCTTTGTGCATCCAGCGACGCAGGCAGGCAGGCCAGCGTGAGCTTGCGTGCGCCTGCGGGCACCCTGGCCACACGCTCCACGGTGGCACTGCCGGGGTAGACGGTGACGCGGGCGATGCGGGAGGTGTCCTGGGCGTGGGCGGCCGGGGCCATGTTGCACAACCCCATGGCCATGGCGGTGAGGCCCAGGCGCCGCAGGGGGCGGTACAAGCGCAAGGTGATAGGGGCTTGGGTCACGGGGCTCCTTGGGCGCGGTGGACAAAGGGAATGGGATGCTAGCAGTCGCACAGGTTCTTACAGCACCCCCGGCACCTCTGCCGCCAGAAAGTCATACACCGCCCGAATCCTGCGGCTGGTGCGGATCTCGCGGTGCACCGTGAGCCAGATGGGCAGCTCGGGCAGGGGGAGCATGGGCAGCACCGCAACGACGTTGGGATCGGTTCGGGCCATGTAGTGGCCCACAAAACCGATGCCCAGGCCTGCACGCACAGCCTCCCAGTAGGCCATGAGGTCGTCGGTGCGAAAAGCGAAGTGCGCGCGCTCGACGGGGTAGCCCATGGTGGCAAAACCTTGCAGGATTTCTTCATGCCGGTCGTTGCCCACCAGCTCATGTTGCAGCAGGTCGGGCGGTTGCCTGGGCGTGCCGCTGCGGCGCAGGTAGTCGCGGTGGGCATAGGCGCCCAGCGTCACCGCGCCGATGCGTTTGGCCACCAGGCTGGCCTGGTCTGGCCGCACCATGCGCAGGGCGATGTCGGCCTCGCGGCGCAGCAGGTTCGTGACCTCGTTGCTGGCCACCAGTTCCACCTGCACCTCGGGCAGCGCCTGCCGCATGCGTGCCAGTACCGGCGGCAGCAGCACGCAGGCCACGGGCTGGCTGGCCGTGATGCGCACGGTGCCGCTGACCCCCGCCTCGGCGCCCGACACACTGCGCGCCAGCTGGTGCGCCCCGGCCTCCATGGCGCGGGCCGATTCGGCCAGCCGCAGTGCCGTGGCGGTGGGCTGCAGGCCGCGCCCGGTGCGCTCGAAAAGCACCACGCCCAGTTGCGATTCCAGCTCGGCAATGTGGCGGCCAATGGTGGGCTGGCTGGCATGGAGCATGCGTGCTGCGCCCAGCAGGCTGCCCTGGTCGAGCGCGGCCAGGAAGGACTGCACCAGGCTCCAGTCAAAGGTCTGCTTCATGGCGGTAGCGTGCAGTCAATGGAGGCGGTTGAGGTATTCAAATTTGCATTGCTGCTATGAATGATTGGGCAATTGTGTAACGGTTGCTGCGTTTCCACAATCGCTCCATCCCTCATGAACGGAGCCCTCACATGACCGCCCACCCTCTGCACCGCCCCTCCTCAGACACTCCCTCCACGGTGCTGATCCTGGGCGCCCGGGGCCGCTTGGGCCTGGCGGCCACCCGTGCCTTTGCGCAGGCCGGGTGGCAGGTGCTGGCCCAGGTGCGGCCCGGGGCGCAGGGGGCCGCATTGCCCGCCATTCCCGGCGTGTGGTGGATGCCGGTGGCAGTCCATGAGACCGCCGTGCTGGCTGCCCAGGCGCAAGGCGCGCAGGTGGTGGTGCATGCGCTCAACCCGCCCTATACCCACCAGGCCTGGCGCGAGCAGGCCCCGGTGCTGATGGAGGCGGCCATCGCCGTCACCCGCCAGCTGCGCGCCACGCTGATGCTGCCTGGCAACGTCTACAACTTTGGCGAAGGCATGCCACCCGTGCTGCACGAAGACACGCCCCAGGCCGCCACGGGCTTCAAGGGCCGGATGCGCGTTGAGCTGGAACAGCGCCTGCAGGCTGCCACGCGAAGCGGCGACATGCGCGCCGTGGTGCTGCGCGCCGGAGACTTCTTTGGCAGTGGCACCGGCAGCTGGCTCGACCAGGCCATTGCCAAGGACTTGCCCCGGGGCCGCATCACCTGGCCCGGCCCGCTGGATGTGGCCACGCCCTGGGCCTACCTGCCCGACCTGGCCCGCACGTTCGTGCGCGTGGCGCAAGAACGTGACCGCTTGGCTGCGTTTGAATGCCTGCATTTTGCGGGGCACCACGTCACGGCGCAGCAGTGGCTGCACAGCTTCACGGCCATTGCCGCAGAACAAGGCTGGCTGCCTGACGCTGGCGCGCTGCGGGTGGGTCGGTTGCCCTGGCCCCTGCTGCGCATGGCGGGGGTGGTGGCGCCCACGTTTGCCGCGCTGTCCGCCATGCGCTACCTGTGGACCACGCCCCATGCGCTGGACAACACCCGGCTGCGCGCCCTGATCGGCGACGAGCCCCATACCCCGTTCGACCCTGCCGTGCGCCAGGCGCTGGCGGACCTGGGTCTGGTGGCCATGCGTTCGACCCGCGCCGCGCTGGCCTGACAACACAACCCCTTTAAACCTGGAGCATGCTCATGAACCGTCGCAAATTCATTCGGCTGGCTGGTGGTGGCACCATCGCCGCCGCAACCGCAGGCACGCTGGCCGCCTGTGGCGCCGTGGGCTCGCACTATCCCGCCGAGGCGGTCGAGGCCTGGAACGGCCCTGTGGGCGAGAACGATGCACGTCGCCGCGCCGTGGCCTATGCCATCACCGCGCCCAACCCGCACAACCTGCAGCCCTGGCTGGTGGACCTGCGCGAGCAAGATGTCATCACGCTGCGCACCGACCCCGAGCGCGTGCTGCCGCACACCGATCCGCTGGGGCGGCAGATCCTGATCGGCCACGGTGCGTTTCTGGAGCTGCTGGTCATGGCGCTGGCGCAGCAGGGCGTGGCCAGTGACGTGTTGTTGTGGCCGCAGGGCGAGCTGCCCACGGCCCTGAAGGACTGGGACAACCGCCCCGTGGCGCGCATCACCCTCCAACCCGGCGGCCAGCCTGACCCGTTGTTTGCCCAGGTGCTGCAGCGCCACACGCCCAAGACCGACTTCGACACCACCCGGCCCGTGGCCCCGGCGCTGCTGGCCCAATTACTGAACAGTGCGCAGGCCCACACACCGCTGCGCGTGGGTGGCACGGTCAACGCCGACCAGTTGCCCGCGCTGCGCACGCTGTGCGGGGAGTCCGCCCGGGTCGAGCTGCTCACGCCCCGCACGATGATGGAGAGCATCCATCTCACCCGCGTGGGCCCGGCCGAAATCCTGCAGCACCGCGACGGCATCTCGATCAATTCACCGTTCGTGCGGGCGGTGTCGGCACTGGGTCTGTTCGATCGCTCGGCCCCACCGGCCGAGGGCAGCGCCGCCTACAACAACGCCATGGGGCGCTTTGAGGGCCACAGCCGAACCGCCATGGGTTTTGTGTGGATCACTGGCCCCAACACGCGCACCGACCAGATCCACACCGGCCGCCTGTATGTGCGCCAGCAGTTGCAGGCCACGGCGCTGGGTGTGGGCATGCACCCCATGAGCCAGGCGGTGCAGGAGTTTGCCGAAATGGCCCCGCACTTTGAGCGTGTGCACCAGCTGGTGCTGGGGCGGCGCGCACCCCGCTCGTCCGAAGAGGCCACCGTGCAGATGTTTTGCCGCATGGGCTACCCGCAGGGCGAGGTGCCTGCCACGCCGCGCAGGCCGCTCGCGCGTTTTGTGCGGACGTGATGGCCAAGCCGAAGCGTACAAGGGGCGTTGCACCTTGGGCGAAGGACTGATCCAGATCAACCCCCGCGCGCAAGTGGCTGTGCTTTGCCGCGTCTTCACAAACCGTTCAGGTGGCATTCATCGCCGTTTTCTACATTTGTTGCATTGCAATAAAAAAGCAGAGGCTGGTCATGCTGAAGAAGGTTTTGGGGGGCGCTCTGGCGCTGGGATTAGGGGCGTGGCTGCTGGCACTGTGGGTGCCCCAGTCTGCGCCACCAGCGTGGGGCGATGTCTGGTGGTGGCGCAACCAGTTGATATTGCTGTCGGGGCTGGCTGCCTGGACCCTGATGTCGCTCGTCATGGTGTTGGCTGTGCGGCCGCAGTGGCTGGAGCGGCCTCTGGGCGGGCTGGACAAGGGCTACCACCTGCACAAGTGGGCGGGCATCGGCGCGATTGTGCTGGGGTTGGTGCACTACGGGCTGCAGCTGTCACGCAGTCCGCTGGCCGCCTGGGTGGGCCGCCCTGTGCGCACGCCACGGGTGGACTGGTGGCTTAACACCTTTCGCCATCTGGCCGAGGAGATGGGCGAATGGGCGGTGTGGTTCCTTGCGGCCATGCTGCTCATCACGCTGTGGCAGCGGTTCCCGTACCACGTGTGGCGCTACCTGCACAAGCTGCTGGCGGTGGTGTATCTGGTGCTGGCCTTTCATTCCGTGGTGCTCACCCCGCCTGCGTGGTGGTTGCAACCTGCGGGTGTGCTGGTGGGTCTGTGCTCGTTGGTGGGGGTTCTGTGCGCCGTGCGTTCGCTGGCCGGTGCCATTGGTCGCAGCCGCCGCCATGCGGCCCGGGTGGTGAGCGTGTTGCCGCAGGAGGCAGGTGTGTTGGAGGTGACCTGTCAGCTCACGACCGCCAGTGGCTGGCACCATGCCGCCGGCCAGTTTGCGTTTGTCACGTTCGCGCCGGCCGAGGGCGCACATCCTTTCACACTGCTCAACGCCGATCAGGGCGACGGTGTGTTGCGGTTTGCCATCAAGGCGCTGGGCGACTACACCGGTCGGCTTGCCTTGCAAGTGCAGTCGGGGAAGGAGGTGATGATCGAGGGCCCCTATGGTTGCTTTGACTTTCGCCGCGACCGCGCGCCCGAGCAGGTATGGGTGGCGGCGGGTATTGGCGTCACGCCATTCATGGCCTGGCTCGAATCACTGCAGGCGGCGCCCACGCGGGCTCCCCGGGTGCACCTGCACTACTGCGTGCGCCATGCCGGTGAAGCCGTGTTTGCCGAACGCATGACGGCACTCTGTGCCCGCTTGCCCAGCGTGGTGCTGGAGATTCACTACAGCGACGAGTCGGGGCCGGTGGCACCTGCGGCACTGCTGGCAGGCACCAGCCGGGCGGCGAGTGTGTGGTTCTGTGGGCCGCAGGGTTTTGCCGAGGCGGTGCGCCAGGGCATGGAGCAGCTGGGGCGCTCGCCTGCGCGCTTTCACCAGGAGCTGTTCCAGATGCGCTGAGGCGGGTTCTCCGCGCCGCAGCGCTACGTGGCGCCGGTGCGGTCCGTGGGCGCCAGGTACTCCCGCACCAGCGCCCGCGCACGGTGCAGGCGGCTTTTGGCGGCCTCACGCGTCACACCCAGCCGCTGGGCTATTTCCTCGATCGTGAGTTCCTCGAAGTCGCGCATCAACAGGGCGTCGCGGTATTTGGGCGGCAGCGAGTCGATGGCCAGGGCCAGGTCGTGGCGCAGCTCGTGGTCGGGGCGGTGCGACCAAGCGAGGTGGTTGTCTACCTGCGCCAGCGACTCGGCCTTGAGCCACGTGAGCACCGGCCGCATGCACAGCCGTTGCACGATGCGCACCACCCAGCCGCCAAACGCCGCCACCTCGCGCAGCGCGCCCACGCGACGGTAGATGATGATGAGCGCCTCCTGCACCACGTCGTCGGTGGCTGTTGTAGCAGCGCAGTGGCGCAGCGCATAGCGGCGGATGTCGGGGCGGGTCAGGCGCAGCAGCTGCTCCATCGCCATGGCGTCGCCATTGCGCGCGGCAGGCAGCAGCTGGGCCGCGGTGAGGGGTGAGGATGTAGTTGCGGTCACAGGGGGCACGCTCCGGCCATCATTCCACCGACTTGCGGCCCGCCATGGCGCAGGCGGGGCAATAGCCCAATGCCCCGCTCAGGATGCTTCCGACACCCGAGGCGGCCAGTGCCAGGCCCAGGGGCGATGCGGCCAGCCACCAAAGGCCTGCGGCGATCAGGGCCACGCCCAGAGCGACGCGCAGCAGGCTTTCGGGACGGGTGATGTTTTTGCGGTACAGCATGGTGAAAAGCTCCTTGGCGGGTGGGTTGAAGGAGGCGCCAACACAGTGCGCCTCCCCCACCAAGAGCGGCGGGTTTCGCAAAAGGATTCATGGGGGACGAAAAAAAGTCGCTGCCGGTCACCGCTGCCCGTCACCGGAAATGGTCAAACGAGGCGTAGCGGTTGTTGACGGGCTGCCCATGAGCGTTCACCAGTTGCAGGCCCGGCTCGGAGAGCACAGTGCCGATGCGGGTGATGGGCGTGTCGCTTGCCTGCGATGCGGCGGCTACCGCATTGCGCCGCGTGGGCGGAGCGGTGAACGCCAGCTCGTAGTCGTCGCCTCCGGCCAAGGTGCATTGGAGAGCCAATTCTTGGTCAAATTGCCCTGTAGTGCCTGATATATATGCGCCGGAAGCTATCAAATTTGATGTGATGCAGGTGTCGATGCGTGCCCCCACGCCCGACGCCTTGAGGATGTGCGACAGATCGCCCAGCAGGCCGTCACTCACATCCATGGCGCTGCTGGCCACACCGCGCAGGGCCAGGCCCAGGGCCACGCGCGGGGTGGGGCGCTCCAGCCGCAGGCGGGCGCGGGCGAGCACATCGGCGGGCAGGGTGACGTGGCCCTGCAGCGCCTCCAGTGCCAGACGGGCGTCGCCCAGCGTGCCACTCACATAGATGTCGTCGCCGGGCCGCGCGCCACTGCGCAGCAGGGCCTGGCCGGGGGGCACCTCGCCAAACACGGTGATGCAGATGTTGAGCGGGCCCTGCGTGGTGTCGCCGCCCACCAGCTCGCAGCCGTGGGCATCGGCCAGCGCCAGCAGCCCGTGCGAGAAGCCTGCCAACCAGGCCTCATCCACCCGGGGCAGTGACAAGGCCAGGGTGAACGCGAGCGGTTTGGCACCGCAGGCCGCCAGGTCCGACAGGTTCACGGCCAGCGCCTTGTGGCCCAACGCCTCGGGGTCTACGTCGGCAAAGAAGTGGCGGCCTTCTACCAGCATGTCGCTGGAGACGGCCAGTTGCATGCCGGGCGCGGGTGCCAGAAGCGCGCAGTCGTCCCCCACGCCCAGGGCGACGGCACCGCCCGGGCGCATGGGGCGGGTGAAGTAGCGGGCGATCAGGTCGAACTCACCCATGGTGCACCTGGGCCAGTGGCGTGCGAGCGAGACAGAAATCGGAAAACATGGGCAGCAGCAATGAAGAAGGTGGTGAAACGATGCGCTAGTGCGGTGCAAACCACTGCGCCCAGTGGTCGATGCAGGCCTGGATCTTGGGCAGCCGGTGCCTGCGGGTGAGGGTGATGGCGTGAATGGGGCTGGGCTGCAGGTCCACCCAGTCGGCCAGAACGGGGGCCAGCAGGCCTTGGCGTACCAAGGGCTCGGCCACCACCGTGGCCAGGCGCGCAATGCCCAGGCCCTGCAGCGCCAGCCGCGCGGTGACGGCCGTGCTGCCTGAGCGCCAGTGGCCGTCGGCGACCCGCACGTGGGGCTCGCCATCGATGCGGAAAGGCCAGTGGTTCAGGAACGCCACCGCGCTGTTGGTGATGAGCCGGTGCTGGCGCAGATCGTCAGGGTGCTGTGGCACGCCGTGCGCCTGCAGGTAGCCAGGTGTGGCGTACAGGGCGCGGGCCAGCGTGCCCAGCGGGCGGGCTACCACGGTGTCGGTCAGCGGCAGCCCGGTGCGGATGGCGATGTCGATACCGCCCTGCACCATGTCGGCCATGCGGTCGTCCACCACCAGTTCCACGCGCAGTTGCGGATGCTTTTGCTGCAGGCTGTCAAAGCTGGGGATCAGCAGGTGCTCGGCCACGACCGAGCTGGAGGCCACGCGCACCCAGCCGCTGGGTTGGCCGCTCTGGTGGGCGAACTCGCCTTCCAGTTCGTCAAGCGTGCCGGTGATGCGGCGGCAGTAGTCCAGAAAGGTCAGCCCTTGGGGCGTCAGGGTGAGACCGTGGGTGGTGCGGTGGAGCAGGCGCACGCTGCACGCTTTCTCGATGCGCGCCAGGGTGCGCGAAACCTGGCTCACCGGTGCATCGCGCTCGCGCGCCACCGCCGAGAGCGAACCCAGGTCGGCCACCCGCACGAACAGGTGCATGTCTTCAAAGCGGATCTCGCGCATCGGGCAATGGTAACGGCGGGGCTTTGCGGTCCACGCAAAACGCTCTTGCGTTGCGCACGGTTTCCGGCAAGCTCTTCGCTGCCTACAGTGGACTCCACCCCAAGCACAGGTTCTTGGAGACCCCGAAAGGAACAGCCATGTCCCCGCAACACATGCACCCCGATGACTACCAGCGCCTGCGCGAATCCGCCAAGCGCCACGCGCTGCATTTGCGTCAGGAGGCCCTGCGTGAAGCCCCTGGTTGGGTGGTGCGTGGATTCATGCGTGTGGCCCGCCGGGTTCTCCGGGGTGCACCGCTGGGCGTTCCGTTATCCACCCCTTCAACCCCGGAGCTGACCACACCATGCCAACCCTCGTTCTGAAACTGACCCCGCTACAAAACCCCGAGCGCTATTCGTTGTTGGCTCGCGCGTTGACCGATCTCACTGTGCAGCTGTTGGGCAAGCGTCGGGATGTGACAGCGGTGGTCATTGACGACCTGCCCGCGGCGCGCTGGCACATCGGCGGTGCACCTGCCGAGCAACCCACGGCTTTGCTGGAGATCAGCATCACGCAGGGCACGAACACGCAGGATGAGAAGGCCGCCTTCATCCAGGCCGCGTTTGCCGAACTGCAGCGTCAGCTGGCCGGTGATGGCACGCTGGCCACCGCCAGCTATGTGGTGGTGCGGGAGTTGGCGGGCGCTGACTGGGGCTATGGAGGCCACACGCAGCAGGCGCGACAACAGGCACGCGTGGTTACAGCGGACGTATCGCTTCAGCCTGGGTGACGGGCCGGTTCAGACCGGCGTGCCGCGAAAGCGCTGGGCCGCCTGGCGGCTCACCTCGGCCAGCAACTGCTCTTCGCGCTGGCGCTCGCGCAGCCAGAGCGCATCGTTCTGGCCCGCTTCCACCTCGGTGCGCAGCATGTGCATGGCACTGGACGCCCCCTGCACGGCGGCGTGGCCCGCGATTTTGTCCATGGTTTTCAGGATGTGTTCACGCAGCGGCATGTGGTCGCCCGTGGCCGGGTCGACATACACCGCGTCCATGCCGAAGCGGCAGGCCTGGAAGCGGTTGTAGGTGTACACAAGGTAGTCGTCTTCTTCGGGCATGAAGGGCTGGTCGGCCAGGAACCAGGCCCCCAGCGACTGTACGAACCCCGCAAGCGCAGCGGCACGCTCAATGGTCAGCGGGGTGTCGAACACCCGGATCTCAATGGTGCCGAACTCGGGCTTGGGGCGGATGTCCCAGTAGAAGTCCTTCATGCTCTTGACCACACCGGTGCGCGTCATCTTGTTGAAGTAGGCCGTGAAGTCTTCCCACGTGAGCGCAAACGGCGCGCGGCCTGACAGCGGGAAGGCGAACACCGAGTTCAGCCGCGCTGAATCGAAAGCCGTGTCCTGCCCTTGTACGTAGGGGCTGGAGGCCGACAGCGCGATGAAATGCGGGATGTAACGCGACATGCGGTGCAGCATGAGCAGCGCTGCGTCGGCGTTGGGGCAGCCAATGTGCACATGCTGGCCAAAGATGGTGAATTGCTTGGACAGGTAGCCATACAGCTGCGACAGCTCCTGAAAGCGGGGTTTGTCGTAGATGCGGCGCTCGTGCCACTGCTGGAAGGGGTGGGTGCCCCCGCCGACCACAGCGATGTTGAGCTTGTCGGCGCTCTTGACCAGTGCATCGCGGATGGGCGTGAGCTGGCCCAGTACCTCGCTGGCCGAGTGGCAGATGTCGGTGGAGATTTCGATCATGCTGTTCGTCATCTCAGGCACCACGCTGCCGGGCAGCGGGGTCTTTTTCATGAGGCGCAGCATGTCGTCGGCGTAGGGTGCCAAGTCGTAGTCGTTGGTGTTGACGAGCTGCAACTCCAGCTCGACGCCCAGGGTCAACGGTTCGGAATGGTTGAAGGCTTCAAGACTCACGGGGGGACTCTCCGTTGTTGCTGCGGGTCAGTGGCGCCCAGGGTTTGGAGCTTTCGCCCGCACGGTAGATCGCCACGGTGGCAATGACGGCGCCAAACACCTCCATCAGCAAGATGGCGGGCAACGCCACACCGGCGATCACGTGGCCTGTGGAGGGTGACGCCAGCACGAACTGCGAGGCGATCAGCAGGGCGATGGAGGACATGGGCGTCATCGCGCAGCCCACCCACAGCGCCTGCTTCCAGCTCGCGCCGCTGCCCACATTGCCCAACGCCACGCCCATGGCCTTGGCCAGCAGGCGCACAGCAATCAGGGCCAGCACCACGCCAGCCACCGGAGCGCTCCAGTCGGCCTGTGCGGCCACGGTGGAGACCAGCACGAACATCAGCATGGTAAGCAGCGACGATGCGTTACCGAGCTGGCGCGGCCAGGCCCAGGGACGCGGGTTGAGCTGCTTGAGCAGCATGCCGCCCAGCAGCGCCGCCAACGGCGCGGAGCCACCCATGTGCGCGGCCACGGCTGTGCCCGCGGCCACCAGGGCCAGGAACAGCATGGAGGTGTTTTCGCTTGTCGGGCTCATGAAGCGCAAGGCCATGCGTAGCACCAGGGCCAGCACCGCCGCCACCACGATGGAGACGCCCAGCACCACCACCACCGGGTACACGGTTTCGAGCACCGTGACGCTCTGGCGGTTGATGAGCTCGGCCTTGGCACTGCCGAGGGTGAGCGCATACAGCGTGGACAGCGTGGTGAGCACGATGGCGCGTTCGGTCACGGGGCCGGCGGCCCGCGTGTCGGCCACCACGCGTGTCAGTACGGCGGGTGACGCGGCCAGCGCCACCAGGGCCAGGGGGCCAGCAGCTTGGGGTGGCAACTGAAGCCACACCAGCACCCAATAGACGGCGAAGTAGGTCAGAACTGACTCGGTGATGCTCTGCACCAGCACCATGGGGTTGTGGCGGAACCAGCGCAACGGGATGCGCCCGCCACACTCGAACAACACGATGGCAATGCCGAGTTCGAGCAAGAACAGGCCAATGCCTTGCAGCGGCCACACGGCCCCGCTGAAGCCAGCCAGGCCGGCCACAGTGCCGACCAGCGAATAGCCCACCACCTTGGGCAGTCCGGTGTGGCGTTGTGTGAGGTAACCCGCCATGGCGGCCACTGCCAGCAGCAGTGACCATTGCACCGTAGGCAGCCCGGCCGAGGGGCGCAGCCACTGCGCCCAGAAGCTCAGGATTTCATTCATGTCATGGGACCTCTGCGTCAGGCGGGCTGTGCCCGGTGGTGTGAAGGGACCGGCGCACGGGCTCTCCGCAGTCGGGAGGGGTGCGCTAGGCATTGGCCCCTGAATTTACACGCGGAAACACTCCGCCCGTGTAGGACAGGGGCGGCGGTTGCCCCGGTCAGCTGCCGGTTGCTGCCTGGGTGTCTGTCCGGCGGTCGGGCATGAAAAAGCTCAGGGGCGCCGTGCGCAAGCGGGCCCGGATCGCCGCATAGATGCGCGATCGGTCCACGCCGCTCACGCTTTGCGCACGCAGGGCGAGGCTGAACGCCAGGTAAAAACTCACCGACACATTCAATGCTCCCAGGAAGGGCAGCGAGGCCATGGCCCACCAGAACGTGGGCATCTGCAGCACTTGAAGCCCGAGCACGGCGCTGGCCGCGCCCATCTGGCCCGTGGACAGCGTGACGTGGCGCACATCCAGTCCCAGGCCAAAAAAGGCGGCAAACGCGGGCACCAGGCCCAGCATGAATCCGAGCGAGATGTTGGCAGCAAAGCCCGAGAGGTTTTCTCGCAGAAAACGTGCCCAGCGCGCTGCGCGCCGGGTACCCAGCAGCTGGGTGATGCGCGGGTTGTAGTGCATGGCCGAGTCGAGGCGGTTGAGCACAAACCAGTTCTCCGTCCAGCCCGCGATGATGCTGGATGCAAACAGCAGAACCCCGGTGAAGGCGGCAAAGAACAGCGAGGGCCCGAGCAGGTGCAGGGACTCGAACACATGCTCTGCCTGGTGTTTGCTGAGAACGGGGCTACCGCTGGCCCAGGCAATCAGCGCGGCCAGTGCCAAGACCGCAGGGGCTACCACCAGCACGTTGCCCAGCACGGCGGCGACCTGCGAGCGCACCAGGTGCGTGATTTCGTCCACAAACGCCTCGATGGCATTGCCGGTGCCCAGCTCCTTGAGCTTGGCCGCCATGGCGGGTGCCGTCATGGCCGGCTGTTTGGTGGCCACCGTGAAATGCAGCAACTGGATCAGTACGAAACTGACGGCATAGTTGATGCCAGCCATGAACCCTCCCCAGAATGCGGAGAGAGCCAGGGCGTAGAGCCCGAACTTGGCCAGGGTGGTGAAAGCCATCAGAGCGCCGCCGCCCGCGGCCTTGCGGAGCATGGAGCGGTACTCTGCTCCCGTGCGGGTGATGTAGTGCTCGCCGGTTTCTGCGCTGCGTTCGGCCACCTTGGCTGCCAGCAGCGAGGAATTCGCGGCCAGCAGGGCCCGCAGGCTGCGCCGCTCTTGCCCCACCATCACCAAGTGTGCCATCAGGCGCGCTGCGTTGACGGCAGGTTTGGGCGACAGCAGGCAGTCGAGCAGCTCGCGCACGCGCAGGATGCGTTCGCGCAGTTGCCGCAGTCGAAACACCAGCCCTACCGAAATGCCGTTCTCTTCAAAATGGGCATACACGGTGGCTGCCGCCGCGCGGCAGGCCTCCAGGCGCTCGCGCAGGCGCTGGGCAGACTCGTTGAGGCGGTCGGGGGTGCGCAGCGCATGCAGCACCTCGACGCGCAGACTCTCCACATCGCGGATGAGCACATGAAACGGCTGTGCCTCGCGGGCGGATTCGCTCATGCGCAGCCGCAGCTCGGGGGCGAACCCGGTCGAGAGGATCTGACCGGCGCAGTACGTGATGGCATCGAGCAAAGCCCGGTGCCAGCGCGTTGCACCCCCAGCGCTTTCTCCCGCATCGGCCGGTGCGAGCAGATCGACCAGCCGGTTGAGCTGGGCCTCTTCGAGCGCTGCCAGCCATTGGGCATCGAAGGCGCTGGGCAGCGCCAGCATGAACAGCTCAGAAGCGTCGATGGTCTCAGGGCTGCCCGGCAGCAGCTTGGTGCGCAGGCGCTCGGCGACTTCGCTGACCAGTGCCGTGCGGGGGGCAAAACCGAAATCGGCGAGCAGCGTGGTGACATCCACCTGGTCGACCAGGGTGAACCACCAGGCCTGAAGCCGCCGTTGAATGTCCGGTCGCGCAGCCACGGCATCGAGAAAAAGTTGCACCCGTCCCACGGACGCCGGGACCGAGTCGCGTTTGCCACGCACCCAGTCCAGCAGGTTGATGAGCCACAGATGACGGTGGGCCAGATCCGCCGAGGGATCCAGCGCCGCGAGCAGGCTGCCCAGGTCTTTGGGCGCGGCGCTCAATGCAGCACCCGGCCGCTCAGCGGCTCACCCGAAGGGCCGTGATTGATGGCCTCCAGTACGAACAGCGGCACGGGGGTGTTGAAGGGCTCGCCATCTTCGGCCACGCAATGGAAGGTGCCGTGCATGGTGCCACTGGAGGTGCGCAGTCGGCAGCCACTGGTGTACTGAAACGACTCTCCGGGCTTGAGCAGTGGTTGTTGACCCACGACGCCCAAGCCCTTGACCTCCTCGGTGTGGCCGCGTGCGTCGCTGATGATCCAGTGCCTGGAAATCAACTGTGCGGGCGCGTCCCCGGCGTTGGTGACGGTGATGGTGTACGCGAAGCTGAAAATCCCGGTGTCCGGCGCAGATTGCTCGGGCAGGTATTCAGGCAGCACTTCCACGTCAAACTGGTACTTTGGCATGGGGCGAATGGTAACGCTGCGGGTTCGTTCCATGGGCATTGGGGACCCTCAAACCCCCATGCCTTCTGTGCTTTGCGACAATCGGGGGATGAGCCGCACCTACCAAATCGCCCCCTCGATCCTTTCCGCCGACTTTGCCCGCCTGGGCGAAGAAGTGCGCAACGTCATTGCCGCTGGCGCCGACTGGATCCACTTCGACGTGATGGACAACCATTACGTGCCCAACCTCACGTTTGGCCCCATGGTCTGCCAGGCGCTCAAGCCGCATGCCAAAACGCCTGCGGGCGTGGCCGTGCCGATCGACGTGCACCTGATGATCCAGCCGGTGGACGCCCTGGCCGCCGCGTTTGCCGACGCTGGGGCGGACTACATCAGCTTCCACCCCGACGCCTCGGGCCATGTGCACCGCAGCATCCAGGCCATCCGTTCCAAGGGCGTCAAGCCCGGCCTGGTGTTCAACCCAGCCGAGCCGTTGGATGTGCTGGACTGGGTGATCGACGACATCGACCTCATCCTCATCATGAGCGTGAACCCCGGCTTTGGCGGCCAGAGTTTCATCGACTCGGCCCTGCGCAAGATCGAAGCCGTGCGCAAGCGCATCGACGCCTCGGGCAAGGACATCCGCCTGGAGGTGGACGGCGGCATCAAGGCCGACAACATTCGCCGTGTGGCTGACGCGGGCGCCGATACCTTTGTGGCGGGCAGCGCGATCTTTGGCAAGCCCGACTACAAGGGCGTGATCGACGCCATGCGCGTGCAGCTGGGATGATCTTCAGGGCAGGTGATGGCCTGCGCTTTTGTGCAACGCATATTTCGGCATGACGGTGGTAGTGACTGATTCACGCAGCACACCGCTACCCGACACGCAGCCTCCGACGGGGATTGCACTCCGTGAACACGTTCAGCTGGCTTGGCTGCGTCTTGAAAGGCAGCATGTCGCCGCGCGGCGTTGTCGTTAGCGCCCGCCCCAGGGTGACACAGCAGCCCTCTATTGGCAGTCGGCCTCCCACAGGCAGATGGTGCGGGTGCCTTGCGTGATGTTTGCATGCACTTTGGGCACTTTTTCTCATAGCCTGTGCGTGCACCCTGTGGCGGTGGATGTGACTTGGGGCAGCGGCAGCCGTTGGGGCCACGGCAAAAAGTGCGAGGCAGGTCATGGCTGGGCTCTTTGCTGCAATCACTGAAGGTTAAAAGTGCCTGGAGCGGAGTCCTCTGTGTCCTGCAATCGTGTCGGACAAAGCCTTCCACACTGTGGCACTCAATTGCCTATTCCCTATTCCCTATTCCCTATTCCCTATTCCCTATTCCCTATTCCCTATTCCCTATTCCCTATTCCCTATTCCCTATTCCCTATTCCCGGTGACCTTGTGCTAATCAAAAAAAGGCCGACATAGGTCGGCCTTTTGAAGGAAGTATTCAAAATCAACGCGCGTTTTCTTGGTACCAGAAGCGGCGCTTGCGAGGGACACCCAAGGTCGCTGTGGACTTCCCTGCTTCAATGCCTGACTCCTTGGCGTTTGGCGCTCCGATCACGAACTCCTTTTGCTTGGTCACTTCCGACGTAGTGCCGTCTGCGTTGGTTTGGGTGTAAGTGATGGTCACAAACCCTGCCACGGGACTGGGGGGGAGTCCGCCGCCATTGAGTTTCTGGCTGGTGGGGGCCCTGCAGAACAGGGGCGCCGCGTAGGTACGCGCTTCGCCGAGGTTGGCCGAGCACATATCGCTTGGGGGGGTTGGCTTGTTGGTGCCGAAGTAGGTCTGGCCTCGGAAGGTGGTGGCTGCGTTCACGACCTTTTCGCCGGCTGTCATGGGGATATAGCAACCATTGGTCATGTCGGCGGTGGTGCTGCCCGACCGCCCAAGTGATCCAGGAACAATCGCGGTGAAGCCGGTGGCAGTGCCTTTTGCGGTGCGGTCATCAAACACGGTGAAAAAGGCGTCAGAAGCATCTGCGGTGTTCTTGAGCGGTTTTTCCCGGTCACCAGATCCAACCTGAACGGCCGTGAAGGTTTTTGTCGGCACCACGTCAGGGGCGTAGAAAAATTTGCGTGTATCCGTCCCCGCCAAGGCTGCCAGCTTGTAGATGCCCCAATCCGCAACGGCAGTAGACGTGGGCGTCTCCAGATCGATGCGGTAGATGTTGCCGCCGGTGTCTACGGCGTAAGCGCGGTCGGTGTAGCCGTCATTGTCAGAGTCGACAAGCGTAACATCGGCCGGAACGCTGCGTGCTGTATCAAACCGCTTGAGCACGGCGCCTGTGAAGGCGTCCAGCACATAAATGGCGTTGCCCATGGTGGTGGTGCCGGATGTGGCCGCGTCTTCAGCTGCCGCATCGTAGCCGCCGCCCATTACCAGCACCGGGTCAGTGCGCCCCTTGATCTTGGTGACGCGCGGTTCTGACCATGTCTGACCCAGTACGTTGAAACGGGTGTCCGTGTCCGTGTTTGACTTCTTCCAGAGGAACTTGGGCTGAGTGGGGTCTGTAACGTCGAGCGCATAGATGAAGCGCCCGCCGCGCCGCATGCCGACATACATGTACACCTTGGCATTGGATCCATCCGCATTCACTTTCTGGTAAACGCTGATGGGTCCATCGACAAAATAATCCCGTGGCGTGGGCTTGCTCGTGGATGTTTCGTCCAGAACTAGCGTGGTGGACAAACGTATGTCGGGGGTGTTGTCGCGCAGGCGTTTGAGCTTTCCAAAGTGTTCTTCTGGGATGAACCCCCAAAGCTCTTTGCCAGCATCCGTGCCACTCTGATTGCCACTGATGGCGCGAAGCATGCCGTCGTTCGACCCATAGAAAACGACGACCCCCGTAGTGCCGCCGTAGTTCACCACGGCAGGGCGTGAATGCAGGATGTCGCCGTGCACGCTGGGCCGGATGGTTGTGGCTGGCGTGGTCGTGGGACCTACTTCGCCGGCGTTGTTGGTGCCGCGTACCCAGTTGATGGTGTTTGTGTCCAGACTGGAAGTCAGGGATGAGTTGGATGCCTTGAAACTGGCCGACGTGTTGGTCGATAGATTGGTTCCAGCAGCGCAACTGATACAGGTGTACAGGTTCCGCGATGTCTGGTTGGTTGCATAGGTGCTGCGGATCAACTGTGCCACGCCCCCCTTTTCAACAATTTCCCCGTCTGGCGAGTCAGATGCGCTGGGTGGTGTGCCCAACAACTCTTTGGCCCAGAAAGTGCTCGGAGAGGTCCAGTAGGAGATCGCGGTAGGTGAAATGAACCCAGATGCGCCGCTGACGGCGGCCTTTCCATCAGCGCCTGCGAGAAACAAGGTGTCCGTGGGCACGTCATATCCGAACTGGTACTGCTTGAGGTTGCCGCGCCAGCGGGGGTGCGAGTCGGGATCGGGGCGGAACATGCCCATGAATACCTGGTTCTGGTAGGTGCCGCGGGCGTTTACGCTGACGGGCAGACTGGCAGACGAAAACACACTGTCCTTGGCCTGGAGCTGGTTGAAGATGGACAGCAGTTTTTCGGCGATATCGGTGCCCGAAGAGCTGGCGGCAAAATATTCACCGCCGCTGTTCACGGCCATGCTCCCCAGCAATGCGCTCCACCCTGGGCCCTGCCCCGTGGTGATGCGGTCCACGTCCATGGTGTACGTGGTGATGTTGCTAGGCGACTGCTTCATGAAGCGCGACCATTCATCGGCAAAGTTGCTTTGTGAGCCATTGGGCGAGAGATCAGTGATGTCTGCCGGGCGTGCCATGCTGGCGGCGGTGTACGCGGCAGACAGACGGGTCGATGCATCCGTGTTGTCACTGCTGTTGTCTTGCGCTGCTCCGTTGCTGATGTAGATGATGTAGTTGCGGGCACAAGCATCGACCAGTGGGCTACGGTAGGGCGAGCCCGCGAAAGAGAGCAGGGCATTGTCCGGTTGGGCGTAGATGGCGTTCGAGAACGCCGTGCCGGTGGTGTTGCCTGTGTAGTCCGCCTTGACCTTGTTGTTGCCGGAGTTGGGCGCCGCGCCTGTGAAATAGTAGTAAGCCTCGGCCATGGTTTTGCCGGCTTTCCCGCCATTGGACTTGTCCCCCAGCTTGTCCAGACTGAGGAGCATGTTGGTGAGCTTGCCCTTGTAGTCGGCGTCCAGCGGGCGGATAGCAGCGCGCATGTAGCCGCCATCGACATTGTTGTTGGGGTTACCGGTTTCCGTGAACAGCATGAGGCCTACACGAAATTTGCTGACGGGCAGTGCCCTGATCGTGCTGACCATCGCAGCTATTTCGTTGGTAAATGCGCTGTTCCAGTTGGCCGTGTTGTCCAGCAGGATGAGCACGTTGGGCGGGTCTGAAGTGGACGTCCCACTGTAGATGTCGATATCGCTGGTGTATTGGGCCAGACTGGGCAGCGCGGCCGCAAGCCCTATGGCCAGAACGGTCCACCTGCGCAGTTGACGGGTTGTGAAGCCTTGCATGGTGAAACTCCTGATGTTTACTTGCAGTAACTGGATACTTCGTTGCCGAAGACGACGACGGCAACGCCCTGATTGACGGCGACCTTGGTCTGGGTTTGACGATCGTTGACCTGGGCCCTGACGTTCCATTCGCTGTTGGCGCAGCTCTCAGGGTCTATGCCTGCTATTGGTGTGTCCCGTTCGATGAACGTCCCCCCTTGTTTGGGTGATGGGCGGCACGGGGCGTAAACATCGACAGCGGTGGGGGTCTTTGGCGCCGCCGGAAGATCGCCCGCCAGAATGGGCTTGGCCCTGGTGCATTGCGGCCTTGGCGAGAGCGTTGCTGAATAGTCCGTCGTGCCGTTGCCGTCCATGTCGACCAGGACCGGTGAGGCTGCCACGCCGTCAGGGTTCGTATAGAAGGTTGAAGAGCTGATGGTTTTTTCCACAGCAAGTTGCGCTGCAGAAAGCCCCTCTTGGCGTGCCTGCGTGTTGCCAATGATTCGCAGGTTCCCTGTCGAGCTGTTGAAGGCGCTGATGGCAAACAGGCTCATCAGGACAAGGAAAATGAGGGCCACCACCAACGTGGCGCCGCTTTGGGTGGTGGGACTTTTCATGGTGATGACGCTGGCGGGGCGGAGGGGGGAACTTCCCGCAGACCCGCCACATTGGTAAGGCGCACCGTGGTGGTGTACACACGGCGCTTGAAGCCACTGCTGTCTCCGGAGACGCTGGCCGGCCCGAGTGCATAGGTTTTTCCGCTGTCGCTGTAGTCCGAAGACTTCTCAGTCGTTCTGGACAGCAGATGTAGACGCACTGCCACCACATTGGCCCATTCGTTGTCACGCGCGCCGACCACGCCACTCAATCCGGTGAGGAACACGTCAGGGCTGCCTTTGCTCGCGTCGTTAGCGGGGTTGGCATCGGCGGGGTCTGTGGTGTCGAAACCATATTCGAGGACAAGATTCTCGATGCCTTCCACCAGCGGCACCGTCACCATCTGGGCTCCTCGCAGTTCCGCCATCTTGAGGGTGGGGGTGGTGTCGTTGCCGCATTCGTTGCAGTCTGCGATGTAGTAAATACGGGACACGTACGGACGGACCTGGTTGACCCCCGTGCATTGCAAGTTCTTGAGCGTGAAATCACTCGTCGTTGTGGACACAAAGAAAGGGTCAGCAACGGGGTCGGTAACGCAGCGGGAGGTCTGCACATAAGGGCTACTGGCCGTCATGGCTGCAGGCATCACAGAATCTGCTCCCAGACGATGTACGGCAAATGCAATCGTTCCGGCCTTGTGGTTCGCGATACAGGCTGTGGGCAGCGCCTGGGCCTGTGCTGCTGTCAACCCCATGATGGGCAGCGGCACCTTGGGGTCTGAGGGGGTGGTTTTGTCAAAGCCGAGATTCAGCAAGGCTGTTGCGCACACATCGGGCGTGGTGTAACCCAGGAAGTCTGTCGGCACTTCGCCGTAGAAGCCCGCAAGGTTGATGTCGTCGTGCAGCAGTTCGACAGCGTAGCGGCCGTTTTCGATCTGCCGGATGCTTTTTTCCAATTCATTGCCTGACCGGCTGCTGCTGGCGAACAGCAGGGACAACCCTGCGACCAGCACCAGACCGATGGCAAGACCTACCATCAATTCCACCAATGAAAATCCGCGCTGCTGCAGGCTTGGCAACTGTGGGCGGGGATGTACGTTTGCGTGCTTCATGGGACTCTGGTCAGGGCGCGGGGTCGACGAGTTGGGCTACTTGCATAACAACGGAAACGACACGCCGTGTGTCTTCGCTGCTGTACGCGTTCTGGCCGCAGGTGTTGGTGGGAGCCCCGCTGGGCTGCAAGCCTTGCCATGCCACGGCGATGAGGTATTGGTTGGTGGCTGGATTCGTAATGCAACCGCGCGCATTCAGCATGGCGCCGACCTTTGTCCCTCCCTGTACTTCCCCTGCGCCCTGGAGAGTTGTAGCCCATTCGCAAATGTCTTTTTGGGATGCTGTGAGTGCCACATTCGTGCAATCGCCTGGTGCGGTAGTGCCGATATTGCTGCTCACGTAAGTCGCGGCATTGATACGGTTCAATTTCATGCGCTCGACCATGTCGTTGACCAGGATGAGTGCTTGGGAGCGCTGGTAGCCTTCTAGATTGGCCACCGTGGTTCGCGCTTGCAGACCCACGAAACCCAATACGCCAAATGCCACGATAAGCATGGCAATCAGAGCCTCGATCAACGCGACGCCCTGTTGAAGAGGAGGGATGAGTTTCTTCATGGCGGGCATGCCGTGGTGGCACTCTTGGGGCGACCGGATGGGTCGAGGGAAATGCAGCGACTGCGATTGGCACTGCTGTTCACCAATGCAAACCGTGCGACTGTGGTGGCGCTCGATACGCGGCCATTGCGATCGAATGTCACAAGCGCGGGGCCCGTGAACGTGACGCCGTTGCCCAGGGAATTCTTTCGGCTCACGACCTCTGTCCCAACCATCACGCTCCAGCCCGACTCCCAATGGGTTGCGTCACCTGAAGTGGGGCGAAGCGTGACCGGGTTGGCAAGGTCTCCGCGTTTAAGTGCTTCGTTGCGGGCCAGGGTCAGGTCCGCCATCAGATCGAAGGCTGCGGCACGCATCCGTTGCGTCTCTAGCAGGGCCTGGAAGGACGGCGCCGCCAAAGACAGTAATACCGCCAGCAAAGCCACTGTCACCATCAGCTCTATGAGCGTAAAGCCGAGGGCAGAGTTGCGTATTGCGAAGCGCATCGTGCTACCCCTACCAGCAGCCCGTTTGGGTGCTTCCGCTTTTCAACGCAGTCTTCGTGCCAGTGTTGTCAACGCCCAGCGTCCCACATTTGTCCTTTGTCTGGTCTCCCTGAGGAGTGGCCGTCGCCGTGAACGTTGGAGGGGTGCTGGCTGGTGCAGAAACGCTGACGGCGTAGTAGGCGGTGACTTGGGGAGGGACGGTCACGCTCAGAGATGCAGCCGTTGCTGCATAGCTGCGTGTATCCAGCAACATCTGTTGTTGACGGGTGCCGATATTCATGAGCACCGACTGCGCTTCTGCACGACGTGATTTGCGCACTTGATCCTGGTAGGACGGATAAGCAATGGCCGCCAAGATGCCAATGACGGCCACCGTGATCATCAGCTCTATCAGGGTAAACCCCTTGTTCCGATCCATGCCGTTTCTCCTTTGCCCAGTTACAGCATTAGTATGCGAATGTGAATTTATCACATTTAATGCATTGAAACATCTTGCAATAAGTGACCGGAGATGAATGGTGCCTGGAGGGCGATCAGTGGTAAGACGGCCAGTGCTGCGGTCTGTTGGACTGGCGACGGGTGGTCCTGCTGGTGACGGGCTGGGCATGGCGGAGGCTGCGAAATTCGCGGAAAATCACAGGTTATTCAGAAACTTCATGCACGATCGACTTTCTTGGACCCAAGCTGCCTTTGCGCGCATCCTGCGGCCAGCGGTGCGTCTGGCCCTGGCCATGGGTCTGAAGCATCCGCAGCTCGAAGAAGTCCTGCGCGACCTGCTGGTGGATGAGGCTCGCAATCTCTGGCTCAAGAAAGACGGCTCAAAGCCCAACCTCAGCCAATTGGCCACCACAACGGGGCTCAATCGCAAGGACGTGACGGCCAGGGTCCGTGATACCCGCGCTGTCTTGCCTGCCACCGAAAGTTCAGCCGCAGCCAAGGCCTATACAGCGTGGCTGCAAGTTGTGTCCGAGGACGAGTCGCAGCGCACGCTGCCTTTGGCGGACTCGGGGGTGGGTCATTCGTTTGAACTGCTGTCCCGATTTGCCACCCGTGGCAATGTCCATCACCGCACCGTTTTGGAAGAGTTGCAGAGACTCAAATTGGTGACACTGTCCGATGGCGAAGTCCATTTGCTAGGCGACAGTTTTCTGCCCACAGCCAGCGTGCGTGACATGCTCGCATTTCTGGGAGATAACGTGCGAGACCATTTGCAGGCTGCGGTTTCCAACACGCTGGGCCAACAACCCCGCATGTTGGAGCGCGCGGTTTACGCATCAGGTTTGACACTTGAGGACTGCGAGCGCATACACAAGCTAACTCGCCAGCATTGGGACACGATTCACCATCAGCTTGTCCGTGAGATGACCGATGCTGTGGAACAAAGCGATGGGCAAGGTGCAGGGCGAATGCGCGTCGGAATCTACACCTATTATGAAAATGAACAGGACTCGCGCCAGCCTGTGGAGGCTACCGTGACTGCTGTAGAACCGGATGTGAACCTGCCGGGGCCCTCTGAGCCAGTGAAAGAAAAACGGTGACACACATCATGAATGCGTTGACTCGATCTGTTGTGCTGGTGCTGTGGCTCGCTTTGGCCTCCTGCGGCGGCGGATCGCAGGATGGCTCCTCAGCAGCTGGTACGGGTGGGGACACCTCTGGTCCGGGTGCAGGTGCTGGTGCTGACACAGGTACAGGTACAGGCACAGGCACAGGTACAGGCACAGGCACAGGCACAGGCACAGGCACAGGCACAGGCACAGGCACAGGCACAGGCACAGGCACAGGCACAGGCACAGGCACAGGCACAGGCACAGGCACAGGCACAGGTACAGGTACAGGTACAGGTACAGGTACAGGTACAGGTACAGGTACAGGTACAGGTACAGGTACAGGCACAGGCACGGGGGACTCGTCTGGCGATGGCGTGGCCGCAGGTCCTGGAGAGGGTGGCGGGGTGGGGTCCGGTGGTACCGGCGTGACAGCCTCTGCAGTCGGTATTGGGGTCGCGGATGGCTTTGGCAGTGTGATCGTGAACGGCGTGCGGTTCGCCACGGATACGGCCCAGATCACGACAGAAGATTCAGACGCGCTGCGTCTTGGGATGACTGTTCTGGTCAGCGGCTCCATCCAGCCGGACCTTGCGACGGGTACGGCGACAGCAGTGCTCTCAGTACCCGAGTTCCGAGGTCCCGTTACAGCGGTGGATACAGCCGCAGGTGATGTGGAGATATCTGGAGTCCGGATCTCGGTGGACGACTCCACCATCTATGACGGCGTCACTGCACTGTCGTCCGTAGCGGTCGGTTCCACCTTGCAGGCGTATGCGTTGCCAGTGGGTGACGGCCGCTGGCGCGCAAGCCGGATCGAGCGCAAAGATTCGAGCTTGCCGCTGATCTTGTCTGGTGCCATTGGTCAGCTCGACGCGGCGTCCAAAACCTTCCGCCTCGGAAGCAAGCTGGTCAACTACGGCGCAGCTTCTTTTAGCGGAACGCTCCTCAGCGGATCACTTGCCAACGGCATGATGGTGTATGTCCGGGCGACCACCCTGCCCACCAACGGGGTCATCAACGCGCAGCAGATACGAAGGGGGCACACCTTGCCCACTGCCGGGAGCTTCTCTGCGAATCTGCTGGGCATCGTGTCCAATTTCAGTGGGCTGAGTTCAGACTTCCTGCTTTATGGGACGCCGGTGAATATTGCATCTGCCGTTGTCACGGGCGGTCCCGCATCGAGTATCGGAAATGGGGTCCGACTCGAAGTTGCTGGAACCATGGTCGGTGGTGTCCTGGTGGCCCAGCGGGCGCGCATCCGATATGCCCCTGGGGCAGGTGGACCGGCAAGTTTTGAGCTGATAGGGCCCGTGGGACAATTTCGATCCACTGCGGAGTTTCGCGTCAACGGACAGCCGGTGAATGCGTCGAGCAGTACCGTCGTGTTTATTAGTGGGGCCGCGAAAGACTTGCGCAACGGTGTGCGTGTGTCGATTCGTGGCAGCCATGTGATTTCAGGCGTGCTTCAGGCGACCGAAGTCCAGTTCGAGTAACTCGCGGGCTTAAGGCGTCCGGTAACTCACAGCAGTTTGCGTTTCACTCGAGTTTCAGTTGATATTGAGTGGTCAAGGCACTGCTCCGAAGTATCGAGATGCCTGGGGTCGTGTGGTCTTACCCCAGCCGCTGAAACGTCAGCACAAACGCCACGCCACCCTCGGTGTTGCGGGCGTTGATGGTGCCGCCCATCTTGGCCATGTAGGTCTTGGCCACAAACAGACCCTGGCCCCGGTGTTCGCCCTCACCCAAGGGGGTGGGGCTGGCGGGGTCTGACACGCCCAGCTCAAAAATCCGCTCCAGCAGGTCTTCGGCAATGGTCGAGCCCCGGTTGTGCAGCGTGGCGCTGGCGGTGGATTCTGATGCGGTGAGCGTCAGTGTGATGGGGCTGCCTGTGGGGCGGTAGCGGTCGGCATTGCGCAGGATGTGGGTCACCACGTCTTCGAGCGCAAACTCGTCGGCCCGCACGATGACTGGGCCAGGGTGGCCTGGGCCCAGGTCGTACGCCACATCCAGAATGCCTGCAAAGTGCGCGTTGTCGGCCACGTTGCGCAAGAAGGCATCCAGGTCCAGCCGCCCCTCTGGCACATCGGCGGCCTGCAGTGCCTCGGCGGGCGATGCCGTGCCATACAGCACATGGATGGCCTGCTGCATGCGCTGCACATAGCGGTGGCCGGGGTCCTGCGGGCCGTTCAGCGCCATCAGCGACTGCAGGGGCGACATGATCTCGTGCCCCACGGCGTGCCACATGTCGCGCTCTTGCTGAGCGCGCAGCTGCTCGCGCTGCAGGTCGTCCTTCACGCGCTGAAGCAGGTCGGCCAGGCCCCCGGCCAAAATGCCCAGCTCGTCCGAGCCGCGCAGGTCTGACACATCCAGGTCGCCCAGCCGGGGCCCGGTGTGGCCGGGCTGCACGTTGTACGACACAGCGGCGGCGCGGCGGGTGAGGGCCGTCACGCGGCGGATCAGGCCCACCTCCACCACCAGCCAGGCCAGCGCAATGGCGGCCAGCATGGCGCCCAGGTACCACGATAGGCGCGTTGCCACGGCGGCCAGGCCCTGCTCCACGCCGCGCAGGTGGCCGGTGAAGTTGACCACGTAGTTGCCGGTGGGTGTGTCCAGAATGTCCAGGGCCGTGGGGGCGGCGGGCGTGGCTGCCGCCGGGCCCACGCCTGCTGCCTCCAGCGGCAGCCAGCGGATCAGGCGCAGCAGCCAGGGCGCGGACGGCTCGGCCTGCACGTCCAAGCCCTTGAGGGTGATGGCGCTGGCTTCGTCGCTGCCCATTTTGCGTATCTGCACACGCTCCCCCGGCAGCAGGCTGCGCGAGAGGTCGCCCAGCGATGCGGCCAGCTGCGCGTCGGGCGCGTCGCTGTCAAACAGTGGTTTGCTGTCTTCGCCCGGCGCCAGCATCTCCACCCGCACACGCATCTGCCCCAAGTCTTCCGGCGGCCAGACGAGGCGCTCGTCCTTGCGAAATAGCGCTTCGCGGAACAGTTCGACCGGCAGGCGGATGGAGTAGTGCGTGCGGCGCAGGCAGTCAGTGGTGGTGGCCTCGCCAGCGGGCGAGCTCGCAGATGGGGGCGGCAGGTCGCGGCACTGGCCGTTTTGCCACAGCCAGCCGCGAAAGTCGCGCACCGGCCGCGCGCGGGCGTCGAGCTGCGGCGTGCCGTTGTCCACAAACCCCGTCAGGCGCCCGCGCACAGCCGCGCTGCCCTGTGGGGGCATGGCCTCGTACGGCGCAATCCAGCGGTAGGTGGCACCCCGCATGTCCAGGGTGATGCGCGCACGGTGTGCCTCGGCGGGCACCAAGGCGCCGCGCTCGCGGGGCGTCAGCGCGCCCGCATAAAAACTGCCCACCAGGTAGATGAAGCCGCCCGCATAGGGGTTGTTGCCAATCGCCGCGCACACTGAGGCGCCATCGGGGTACTGCACGGAGCACCCCGCCATCTCCACGGCTTGCTGTGATTTTTGCGGGTCATCAAAGTCGATAGCCGCATAGGGCAGCAGCAGCGGCGCCAGCGGCGTCACGCCCTGGCCGAGGTGGCTGGCATTGAGCAGCGCCAACTGGCCCGAGGGGTGGCGCAGCCGTGCCATGACCTCTGCCTGGCTGCGCACAAAACCGTGCTGGTAGGCCTGCCAGGCGCGTTCTTTTTCGTCCTTGAGCACCACCACGCTCAGCGCTATGGTGGCCAGCGCGAGCAGTACGAAAACACCACGAACCAGGATGCGCAGGCGGAAGGCCGGAAGCCCCAGCCGAGGCATTTCTAGCGTGGGCCGACGCAGCAGGCGCTTCATTTACCGACCCAACGAAAGCCCCGCATGGGCACGTTCTCTATGCCCTCGAAGCCAGGCTCGACTTCACGAAGGGCCTCGCGAATGGTGCTCACATGCTTGCGCACGTTGTCACGGTTGCGCCCGCTTTTCACCACCTCGAACAGTTCGTCATACGACACCACCTCACCATTGCGCTGGTGCAGCGTGGCCAGGATGCGCTGGGCCGTCAGCGGCAGGTTGATGCGCTCGCCGCGCCAGGTGGGGGTGCGCTGCCACAGCGGGTCCAGCACCAGCGCATCACCCACGGGGGCGGGGGGCGCACTGGCTGGGGCCTGGGCCTGTGTGGTACGCAGGATGTCGAGAAAGGTCTCGATGAAATCGGCCTCTTCGAACGTGGTTTTCTGCAGATAGTCCCACGCGTCCAGCGCTTTCATGATGCTGCGGTAAATAGCCGCAGGCATGGCGGACACCACCAGCACCGGCGTGCCCTGGCGCAGCTTGTTGATGGCGTTGATGAGGGCCACGCCCGCATGGCGCTCGCGGCCTAACTCAATGTCCAGCACCACCGCGTCGTAGTGCTCGCGGGCCAGCGCAGCCTCGGCCTCGTCGCGGGTGAACCACTGGTCGATGACGATGCCGCTCTTCGCACTGCGTATCCACCCGGCCAATTGGTTGCTGGTGGGCAGGTCGTCTTCGATCACGGCAATGCGGGTCATGGGCAGGGCGGGCAGTAGAGGGTGGGCAGATTATCCCGGCGCCCTGCGCTGGCCAGTGTGAGTTTTTCTTCCGGGGCCGGAGGGTTTGTGCGGGCGGTATGAGCGCATTGGGGGCCGCGCTGCATTGTTGCTTCCGGGGTAGATCCGAACAATCGGTCCTCAATGAGTCAGCCACGGCGGCGGCTCAGAACCGACAACAACACCGAACCAACCCGAGAGAGAAACACCATGAAAGCCACCTGGAACCGCATCGTGCAGACCCTGAAGGGCCGCCGCTCTACCCCGTTGTCCGAAGCCGGCACGGAGCCCGTGCTGGACGCTGAATCGCAAAGCCCTGTGGCAGCCGATGCACGCGGTGCCGATGCCCCTCGCCTGAATTGGGCCTACCTGCTGCCCACCGCCCGCACCGTGCGCTGGCTGACCGCTGGCGCGGTGGTGGCCGCCGCAGGCTTGATGGTGTACTGCAACCCCCCGGTGCAACACCTGGCGCAAGGCGACCTGGGTGTGCGCCTGAACCAGTTCACCGGTGCCGTGAGCCTCTGGCGCGATGGCAGCGTGTGGGTGGTGCCCGGCCTGCACACGGTGCGGGTGTTCTCCCTGCGCGACCAGAGCTACCGTCCCGAAGCCATGCGCCAGGCCACTGGTAGCGCGCCGCTGCAGTCGGTCGAAGGCCTGTCGCTGGGCTTGGACCTGAGCGTGCGCTACGCCCTGGACCCCAACTCTCCCGCCGTCAAGGCCGGCAATCTGCCCGACAACGTGGGTGTCGACATCGTGGAGCCCGCGGTGCAGGGTCTGGTCTACAAGGTGTTTGCCCGCTACACAGTGCGTGAAATCTTCTCGTCCAAACGCGCCGAGATTGCGCAGATCATCGAAACCGAACTGCGCGCCCGCCTGGCGGCCGATGGCGTGACGCTGCGCAGCCTGCAGATCGGTAAGGTGGACCTGCCTGCCGAGTACCGCCGGGGCATGGACAGCCTGCTGGCCGAAGAGTTGGCGTCCGAAAAAATGCGCTATACGCTGGAGCTGAAAGACAAGCGCGTGCGTGAAACCGAGTTGGACGCCAACGCCGACAAGGTGCGCCGCGAAGTGGCCGCCGAAGCCGCCGCGCGAGAGCAAGTCATCGCCGCCAAAGCCCAGGAAGAGGCCATGAAGCATGTGCTGCCCTTCAAGCAGCGCCAGATCGAGCAGCGCCAGCTCGAAGCTGAAGCTGAACGTGTGGCCCGCGTCAAAGCCGCTGAAGGCAACGCCCAGGCCCGCCGCATCGAAGCCAACGGCGAGGCCGACGCCCGCCAGAAGCTGGCCGAAGCCGAGGCCTACCGCATGGACCGCGTGGGCAAGGTCAATGCCGAGCAAATGGCCCGCGAAGGCGCACTGGTGACCAAGCACCCGCTGCTCATCCAGAAGACACTGGCCGACAAGCTCTCGGACAAGATCCAGGTCATCATCGCGCCCCCGCCCACCAATGGCGACTTCATCGGTGCCGCGCTGCTGGGCGGCAACCGCAACGCCCAGGCCGGGGCCGCACAGGCTGCTGCCGTAGCCGACGACGCCACCACCACCCAAGCCGTGGAGCAGTGAACATGAACGCGACCTTCGCAACTTTGTTGGCAGCCGTGGCCAGCGCCGCAGTGACCGTGGCGGCCGAGGCCGCCCCCCAGCCATCGCCCGGCGCCCAGGGCAGTGCCATCGTGGTGCAAGACCAGGCCAGTTTGCGCGCTGCACCGCGCGATGGTGCCCAGCAGCAGGCCAGCCTGTGGCAGGGCGAAGTGCTCGAAGTGCGCGGCGAACGCCTCGACTATTTGCAGGTGTGGGACCACAAGCGTGAGCGCGGTGGCTTCATCCGCGCCAGCGATGTGCGCCGCGTGGCCCTGACCGAAGCCGAAGGCCCCGCGCTGCTGGCCGTGGTGCGCTTTGTGCAGGACACCCCAGGCGCCGAAGCGCTGGGCATTGGCCTCACCGCCGCTTACCTGCAAGCCGCGCCCGCCAAGGCTTTGGCGGGTGTGGAGGGTACCCAGGCTTTCGATGCGCTGGGCACCTTTGCCGACCGGCTGGCCCGCCGTGCCTCGGTGGCCGTGCCGGGCAAGGCCTCGGGTGCCACGCTGTCGGCACACCTGGATGTGGCCAACGGCTACGGCGTGCGATTTGCCACCTACGAGGTTGAAGGCCGCATGCAGGTCTGCTACGAGGGTGAGGCCTTTCGCCGCCTGCTGGCCATGCCCGTGGCCGATGCCGAGCAGCGCGCCCGTGCCGTCCTGGCGCTGACCCGGCCCGAATGCATCAACCCCGACCTGCCCGCACACGAGCGTGCCAAGGTCACCACCTGGCAGGCCGAGGTGCTGGAGCGCGTGGACGGCGCGGGCCTGCCCGGCTACCTGCGCAACCGCGTGCAGATGCGCCGCGCCAGCGTGTGGGGCGCCGCAGCCTTTCAGCAGGCGCGCAAGAACGCAGCCGACCCCGCAGTGGCTGCCGCCGCCGCCCGTGCGTTGACCGAACTCAGCGGCGTGAGCAAGTCCGATTTGCCCGATGAAGACCAGAGCGGCTACAACGATGCCGCCATGCGTGTGAGTGCCGTGCGCTGGGCCTTGGTGCCTGCTGCGGCTCCCGGGGCGGCTGTGGGCACCCGCCCCACACTGCTGACCGAACCCGGCGCCCCCGGCGAAACCTGCGTGCTGCTGGTGGACGCGCAGCACAGCGCCAAGGCCCCGCTGCTGCGCCGCTGCACCTACGGCGTGGTGTGGGCGGCATCGGCCAGCACCAACCGTGAAGGCACCGCTGTGGCCCTGGCGGTGCAACCCATGGAAGGCTGGCGCGAGCTGTGGGTGCTGCGCAAAACGGAAGGCGGCTGGCTGGCCGATGTGCTGCCGCCCGCCGCCGCCACGCCCGAGACGGGTGTGGCCGAATGGGCGGGCTGGGTACCCGGCGGCCAGCAGATGCTGGTGGCGCGCGAAGCCCGGGGCCAGGGCCGCTACCGCAAGAGCTTTGAGGTGGTGCGGCTCGACGGCCTGACCACCGAGCGCGTGACGGGCGATGTGTCGGCCCTGCCCCTGTTCCAGCGCTGGCAAGACCCGGCCTGGAAGCGGCAGACGCTGAGCTTGCGTTGAAGTGTGTGCAGAGGTGAGCGCGTTGGCTCTTTAAACTTGGCGGTCTTTTTCATCAGAGCCCGTCCCATGCCCGATCACGCCACCGCCCTGTCTTCTTTGCTGTCTCGCACCGACGCCGTCATCGTGGACCTGGATGGCACCATGGTGGACACCATGGGTGACTTCAACGAGGCGCTGAACCGGATGCTGCACGACCTGGGCTTGCCAGCGATCGAGGCAGAGCGCATCGAGAGCATGGTGGGCAAGGGCTCGGAGCACTTGCTGCGATCCGTTCTAAATCATGTGCTGGCGCATATGGATAAAGCGCAAGCAGCTATCAAAACAGAAGCATTTTTCCCCCAGGCCTGGGCCAGCTACCAGCGCCACTACCTGGAGATCAACGGCAGCTATTCGGCGGTGTATCCCGGCGTGGTGGAGGGGCTGACGGCCCTGCAAAGCGCGGGCCTGCGCATGGCTTGCCTGACGAACAAGCCGCTGTCATTTGCGCGGCCTTTGTTGCAGGCCAAGGGCCTGGCGGGGTATTTCAGCCAGGTGTTTGGGGGCGACAGCTTTGAGCGCAAGAAGCCTGATCCGCTGCCCCTGCTCAAGACCTGTGAGGCGCTAGGAAGCCTGCCTGCGCGCACGCTGATGGTGGGCGACTCCAGCAACGACGCCCAGGCCGCCCGTGCTGCTGGGTGCCCCGTGGTGTTGGTGACCTATGGCTACAACCATGGCCAGCCGGTAGGGGGCGTGGACGCGGATGGTTTTGTGGACTCGCTGACGCAGTTGGCCTGAGCGGGTGGGTTCAGGCGGTCAGCTGGCGCGGAGCCATATGGCGATAGTCCAGCCGCGATGCCACGGGCGCGCTGCCACGCACGGGGGTGGGCGCAGCGCCGCCGTGGCGGGAGTCATGGGTCGACGACAAGCGGAAGACCGCCACAGCTTCCACCAGTTGCCCCGCCTGGGTCTTGAGGCTGTCGGCAGCTGCGGCGCTTTGCTCTACCAGGGCGGCGTTTTGTTGTGTGGCCTGGTCCATCTGCGTGATGGCTTCTCCAACCTGCGAGACACCTGAACTTTGTTCGCTGCTGGCGGCACTGATCTCGCCCATGATGTCCGTCACGCGCCGGATTGCCCCAACCACCTCGCTCATCGTGGCGCCAGCCTTGTCCACCAGGGCCGTGCCGCGTTCCACGCGCTCCACGCTGGTGCCAATCAGTCCTTTGATTTCTTTGGCGGCCTCGGCGCTGCGCCCTGCCAGGCTGCGCACTTCACCCGCCACCACCGCAAAGCCCCGGCCCTGCTCGCCTGCGCGCGCGGCTTCCACGGCGGCGTTCAGTGCCAGGATGTTGGTCTGGAACGCGATGCCGTCAATCACACTGATGATGTCGGCAATCTTGCGGCTGCTGTCGTTGATGCCTTTCATGGTCTCGACCACTTCTGCCACCACGTCGCCACCCTGTTGGGCGACGGTGGATGCGCTCATGGCCAGCTGATTGGCCTGGCGCGCGTTGTCCGCGTTCTGGCGCACCGTGGACCCCAGCTCTTCCATCGATGCGGCGGTTTCTTCCAGTGCCGATGCTTGCTGCTCGGTGCGGGCTGACAGGTCGTTGTTGCCCGAGGCGATTTCGACACTGGCTGTGGCCACGCCCTCGGCGTTGTGGCGCACGTTGCCGACAATGGTGGCCAAGCGTGATTGCATGGTGGCCAGCGCCTGCAGCAATTGGCCGGTCTCGTCGTTGCCGGTAGCGTCGATGGGGCGGGTCAGGTCGCCATCGGCAATGCTTTCAGCGGCCTGTTTGCCTTGTTGCACCGGGCGCACGATAGAGCGCGTCACCGCCAGTGCCAGCAATGCGCCCAGCGCCACGGCCACCACGGTGCCCACGCCCAGCAGCACTTGGCTGGCCTGGGCCAGGGTCGAGGTGTCTGCCTGGCTTTCGGCCAATTGGGTGGCCATGGTCTTGCGCAGGTCGTCCAATGATTTCAGATACTTGTCTGCCAGCGGGCGCAGGTCCTTGTCCACCATGGCAGGCACATTCGGTTCGCCACCCCGGTGCAGTTCACGGATCTCGTTGAGCTTGTCGTTGTAGGCCTGGCGGGCTGTTGCAATAGTGGAGATAAGGCCTTTGGCTTGGTCGCTTTGTGCCAGCGCTTCAATGCGCTTGACCTTGGTTTCCATGCCCGTCGCGGTGGCCTGCGTGTCGGCCGTGAGCTTGTCCATGTAGTCGCGATCGATGGCCTTGAGAAAGGCTTCGGTACGCACCCAGTTCAGGCGGATGTCCGAGGCCCAGTCTTCCACCAGGGTTTGTTGCTCGATCTCCTGCGTGGCGACCCGCTCGCTGGCGCTTTGCAGGCTGGCAATGCGCCATATGCCCGTGGCAGCGATGAGGGCGGTAATGAGCAGGATGGCGCCAAAGGATGAGCCCAGGCGCAGGCCGACGGAAAAATTGCTGAGTTTCATGATGGTGTCTGGCGCGGAAAGTGTCTGGGGGCAGAAATGGGCGTGGCAGGCGGCTCGTTGCGGGGCGCGGGTAGCGCGAAAAGCTCGGTTCAGGCCGTGGCCTCGGATGCTGCGGGTTGCGCGCAGTGAGAGGCCGTTTGTCTGGGGATGCGGGGGTAAAAGGATGTGAATGCAAAGGCTACTCCCCGGTCAGGGGGCGCGCCTGTCGGACGCGCGACAGCCCCTGGTTATGCAGGTTTGCCCAGTAGCGCGTCCTTGAGCTTCCAGTCAGCAGGGGTGTTGCCCAACCAGATGCCCATCAACGCGTTGAAGAATTCGGGTTCCTTGAAGGGCTCGCCTTGCGACTTGCCTTTGACGGTGATGACCGTGCCGGTGCCCGGAATCCAGTCGATCTGGAACTGGTCGCCTGCCTGCAGCTTCTTGTGGTCGGAGAAGATCTGGCTCATGCGCAGCACGCCAGGGATCAGCTTGGAGAATGCCGCGCGGTCCATGTTGTCCTCCATCCCGCGCGAGAACAACTTGCCCAGCTCGGTGGAGTCGATTTCGCGCAGCATCGTCATGCTCATGCGCTTGGGGCCCTTGAGGGCGGCGATGTCCTGGGTGGTATGCGCCTTCTTTTCAAGATACAGGCCCGCCGTGTAGACCTTGAACACGGCCTTGTAGCGCACACCCGCGCCATTGAGCTGCAGCGTGCTGCCGCCCAGGCTGGTGGTCTCTTCGTATTTCACATCGGCCACGGTGATGGGCTGGGCGATTGCGGTGGCTGCCAGCAGGCAGGCACCGGCCACCAAAGCGCATCGCTGGAGGAAGTTCATGCACAGCTCCTAAAAAAAGAACGATCGTTCGTTTCTAATTGTTGCAGCGCTCTGGATTGCCCGCAACAGGGTTTTCGATGGGTTGTGTGATCTCGCCTTGAGGGATGTCAGATCGGGCCGCCAAAAAAGCTTTGCTACACTTTGGCCCATGTTCATTCACCACGTGTTCATCACAGGTTGCAGCGACCGGGGAGCCTGGCCCTGGCGTCCGCCTGTCTCATTGAACGCCTGATAGCACCTGGGCAAACGCCCCAGCGTGCACCCGTGGCCACCCCCTGATGCGGTGGAGGCCGATTGAATGGACCGCAGCGCCCCTTTTTTCGTTGCACAGGGATGCGCGCTGCGACAGCTGGGAGACTTCCCCGTGATCACAGAACTTGAATTCAAAAGCTTGGCCAGCGAAGGCTACAACCGCATTCCGCTCATGGTCGAGGCCTTTGCGGACCTGGAAACCCCGCTTTCGCTGTACCTGAAGCTGGCGCACTCCAAGGACGGCGGCAAACACAGCTTCTTGCTCGAATCCGTGGTGGGCGGTGAGCGCTTTGGGCGCTACAGCTTCATCGGCCTGCCTGCACGCACCCTGTTGCGCGCCAGTGGTTTCGGATCGGAGGCCCGCACCGAGGTCGTCACGGATGGCCAGGTGGTCGAGACCGCCGAAGGCAACCCGCTCGACTTCATCGAGGCCTACCAAAAACGCTTCAAGGTGGCCCTGCGCCCTGGTCTGCCGCGCTTTTGCGGCGGCCTGGCGGGTTACTTTGGCTACGACTCGGTGCGTTACATCGAGAAGAAGCTCGAAACCACCTGCCCGCCCGACACCCTGGGCTGCCCCGACATCCTGCTGCTGCAGTGCGAGGAACTGGCGGTCATCGACAACCTGTCGGGCAAGCTCTACCTCATTGTGTATGCCGACCCGGCCCAGCCCGAGGCCTACACCCGCGCCAAAAAGCGCCTGCGCGACCTCAAGGAGCAGCTCAAGTATTCGGTGAGCGCGCCCGTGGTGAAGGCCACCGAAAGCCACCCCGCTCAGCGCGACTTCGCCAAAGCCGATTACCTGGCTGCCGTGAACCAGGCCAAGGAGCTGATCGCTGCGGGCGACTTCATGCAGGTGCAGGTAGGCCAGCGCATCCACAAGCGCTACACCGAATCGCCCCTGTCGCTGTACCGTGCGCTGCGTTCGCTCAACCCATCGCCGTATATGTACTTCTACGACTTTGGCGACTTCCATGTGGTGGGCGCCAGCCCTGAAATTCTGGTGCGCCAGGAAAAAACCGAAGAAGGCACCAAGGTCACCATCCGTCCCCTGGCCGGCACCCGCCCGCGCGGTGCCACGCCCGAGAAGGACAAGGCCACGGAGGTCGAACTCATCAACGACCCCAAAGAGCGTGCCGAACACGTGATGCTGATCGACCTGGCACGCAACGACATTGGCCGCATTGCCAAGACGGGCACCGTGAAGGTGACCGAGGCCTTTGCGGTGGAGCGATACAGCCATGTGATGCACATCGTGAGCAATGTCGAAGGCATCCTCAATGATGGCATGACCAGCATGGATGTGCTCAAGGCCACATTCCCTGCAGGCACGCTGACTGGCGCGCCCAAAGTGCACGCCATGGAGCTGATCGATCAGCTCGAACCTACCAAGCGCGGCCTGTACGGTGGCGCTTGCGGTTACCTGAGCTACGCGGGTGACATGGATGTGGCCATTGCGATCCGCACCGGCATCATCAAGAACGGCACCTTGTATGTGCAGGCCGCCGCCGGCGTGGTGGCCGATTCGGTGCCCGAGCTGGAGTGGAAAGAAACCGAGCACAAGGCCCGCGCCCTGCTGCGCGCCGCCGAGCTGGTCGAGGAGGGGCTGGAATGACCCTCGCTATCACCCGAGTCAAACCCTGCGTCACCATGCAGGACGTGCGCCGCGAAGTGAACGCGCTGGACGACGTGCTGGTGCCCCTGCTGGTCGAGCGCGTGGGCTACATGACCCAGGCCGCCCGCATCAAGCAGGACGCGACCCAGGTGCGCGACGAAGCGCGCATTGCAACCATCGTGGCCCGCGTGCGTGAACGCGCCCTTGCCGAAGGCGGTGACGCCGACGTGATGGAAGCCATCTACCGCAGCCTCATGGAAGCCTGCATTGCCTATGAACACCGCGAGTTCGCCCGTCTGCGCGAGCCCGCCCTTGCCGGGAGCGCCGCATGAAACTCTTGATGGTCGATAACTACGACAGCTTCACCTACAACATCGTCCAGTACTTCGGGGAGCTGGGTGCCGAGGTCGATGTGTTCCGCAACGACGAGATCACCGTGGCCGACATCGAGGCGCGCCTGAAGGCGGGCCAGCTCGACCGCCTGGTGATTTCGCCCGGCCCCTGCTCGCCCGCCGAGGCGGGCATCTCGGTGGCCGCGATCCAGCACTTTGCGGGCAAGTTGCCCATCCTGGGCGTGTGCCTGGGCCACCAGGCCATTGGCGCGGCGTTTGGCGGCACCATCGTCCGCGCGCAGGAGCTGATGCACGGCAAGACCAGCGTCATCACCACCACGCAAAAAGGCGTGTTCGCTGGTTTGCCGGAGAAGTTCACCGTCAACCGCTATCACTCGCTGTCGATCGAGCGCGCCACCTGCCCGGATGTGCTGGAGGTGACGGCCTGGACCGATGACGGCGAAATCATGGGCGTGCGCCACAAGACGCTGGCGATCGAAGGCGTGCAGTTCCACCCCGAAAGCATCCTCACCGAGCACGGCCACGCGATGCTCAAGAACTTTCTGGAGCAGCGCGCATGAACTTCATCGACAGCCACCAGCTGGTGATGTTCATCGCTGCGGGCTGGTTGCTGAACCTGACCCCGGGCCCGGATGTGCTTTACATCGTGACCAATGCGCTCAAGTCCGGCACCCGCGCGGGCATCGTGGCGGGGCTGGGCATCACGGCAGGTTGCTTCGTGCACATCTTTGCGGCCGCCGTGGGTGTGGGCGCGCTGTTGGCCGCATCGGCCATGGCGTTCACCGTGCTCAAGTGGATGGGTGCGGCGTACCTGGTGTGGATGGGCGTGCGCATGCTGCTGTCCAAGCCCGGTGCTGATGGTGGCAACCGTGCAGCGCTGGCGGCTGCGCAGGCGGCCCCTGCGCCGCACACGCCGCTTCGCAAGGTGTTCCTGGGGGGCTTCTGGACCAATGTGCTCAACCCCAAGGTCGCTATCTTCTTCCTGGCCTTTGTGCCGCAGTTCATCGCGCCGGGCACCGACAACAAGGCGCTGGCCTTTGTGCTGCTGGGTGTGCTGTTCAACCTCAACGCCATCCCCGTGAATGTGGGATGGGCGCTGGCAGCGTCATGGATGGCGCGGCGCGCCGGGGTCATCCAGCGCGGCGTGCACTGGCTGGACCGCGTGGCGGGCGCCATGTTCATCGGCTTCGGACTCAAGCTGGCCTTCACCAACCAGCCCACCGCGTAAACACCAGGAGACAGTCACCATGCCTATCACCCCTCAGGAAGCGCTGCAGCGCACCATCGAGCACCGCGAGATCTTCCACGACGAGATGCTGCACCTGATGCGCATGATCATGAACGGCGAGCTGTCTCCCGTCATGACGGCCTCCATCATCACTGGCCTGCGCGTGAAGAAGGAAACCATTGGCGAGATCACTGCCGCCGCACAGGTGATGCGCGAGTTCAGCACCAAGGTCCACGTGCCAGACAGCAAGCATCTGGTGGACATCGTGGGCACCGGTGGCGACGGCGCCAACACCTTCAACATCTCCACCTGCTCGATGTTCGTGGCGGCCGCTGCGGGCGCCAAGGTCAGCAAGCATGGTGGCCGGGGCGTGTCGAGCAAAAGCGGCAGCGCCGACGTGATGGAAGCCCTGGGCATCCACATCAACCTCAAGCCCGAGCAGATCGCCCAGTGCATCGCAGAGGTCGGCATCGGCTTCATGTTTGCGCCCAACCACCACCCGGCCATGAAGAACGTGGCCCCGGTGCGCAAAGAGCTGGGCGTGCGCACCATCTTCAACATCCTGGGCCCGCTGACCAATCCCGCTGGCGCGCCCAACATACTGATGGGCGTGTTCCACCCCGACCTCGTCGGCATCCAGGTGCGCGCGCTGCAGCGCCTGGGCGCCGAACACGCGCTGGTGGTGTACGGCCGTGACGGCATGGACGAAGTCAGCCTGGGCGCCGCCACGCTGGTGGGCGAGCTGAAAAACGGCCAGATCACCGAGTACGAAATCCACCCCGAAGACTTCGGCCTGCCCATGGCCAGCAACCGCACACTCAAGGTCGAAACCCCCGAGCAGTCGCGCGAGATGCTGATCGGCGTGCTCAAGGGCGAACCCGGCGCCGCACAAGACATCGTCTGCCTGAACGCCGGTGTGGCGCTGTACGCCGCCAATGTGGCTGGCTCCATCCAAGACGGCATTGCCAAGGCCCGTGCCGCGATTGCCTCGGGCGCCGCGCTGGCCAAGCTGGAGCAGGTGGTCACGCGCACGCACGCGCTGGCCTTAGCCGCCTGATCGGTCATCCGAAATTCAAGAATCAACGGCCCGCAGGGGCCGACAAGGCAGCAAACATGAGCAGTGACATCCTCAACAAAATCGTCGCCGTCAAGCACGAAGAAGTGGCCGCCGCCAAAAAGCGCCTGCCTTTTGACGCCATGCGCGCCGATGCCGAGAGCCGTGTGCTCACGCGCGACTTTGAAGGCGCCCTGCGCGCCAAGATCGCCAAGGGCCAGGCGGCGGTGATTGCCGAGATCAAGAAGGCCAGCCCCAGCAAGGGCGTGTTGCGCGCCGATTTCGAGCCCGCCGACATCGCCCAGAGCTACATGGAAGGCGATGGCAAGGTCAGCGCGGCCTGCCTGTCGGTGCTGACCGACCGGCAGTTCTTTCAGGGCCAGCCCGACTACCTGAAACAAGCCCGCGCCAGCACCTTGCTGCCCGTGCTGCGCAAGGATTTCATGGTGGACCCTTACCAGGTGTACGAAGCCCGGGCCATGGGCGCCGACGCCATTTTGCTGATCGCCGCCTGCCTGGACGATGCGCAGATGGCCGACTTCGAGGCCATTGCCCGCAGCCTGGACATGGCGGTGCTGGTGGAGGTGCATGACCGGCCCGAGCTGGAGCGCGCCTTGAAACTCAAGACGCCCTTGGTGGGCATCAACAACCGCAACCTGCGCACGTTTGAAGTGACGCTGGACACAACGCTCTCCATGTTGAAGGACGTACCCGCTGACCGCCTGCTGGTCACCGAATCCGGCATCCTGAAACCCCAGGACGTGAAGACCATGCGCGACGCGGGCGTGCACGCCTTCCTGGTGGGTGAGGCCTTCATGCGCGCCGATGACCCGGGTCTGGCGCTGGCCAAGCTGTTTGCCTGATAGCTGCCGCTCACTATTCTTTTGATAGCTGCTGGCGCATATGTAAATTGCGCTACCTGCCGATTTCGCCATGAATCCCTCTGAAATGCCCGCCACACAACTCCAGACGGCACACCCGGCCGACTGGCTGGTGGCGCCCGGCTGGCAGCCGTTGGTGGATGCCTTTTTTGCCGGCGCACGCGGGCAGGCGTTGCTTGCGTTTTTGCAGGCCCGGCTGCAGGCGGGCGCGGCGATTTTTCCGCCCCAGCCTCTGCGGGCGCTGGAGCTGACGCCGCCCGAGGACGTGCGCGTGGTCATCCTGGGGCAGGACCCATACCACGGCCGGGGCCAGGCCGAGGGGCTGGCTTTTTCGGTGGCGCCGGGTGTGCGCCTGCCACCCTCTCTGCAGAACATCTTCAAGGAAATGCAGCGCGACCTGGGCGTGGCCTTTCCCCCCTTCCCGAACCCGGGCGGCAGCCTGGTCAAGTGGGCCAAAAACGGCGTGCTGCTGCTCAACACCGGCCTCACGGTGGAAGAGGGCCAGGCCGCCAGCCATGCTGGCAAGGGCTGGGAGGCGCTGACCGACGCCGTCATTCGCCATGTGGCCGAAGGGCCGCGCCCGGTGGTGTTCATGCTCTGGGGGGCACATGCCCAGTCCAAGCGCGCGTGGATTCCCGCAGACCGGGGGCATCTGGTGCTCACGTCCAACCACCCCTCGCCGCTGTCGGCGCTGCGCCCGCCCGTGCCCTTCATCGGCAACGGGCACTTTGGCAAGGCCCGCGAGTTTCGTCAGCGCCACGAAAACCAGGGTTGACAGCGCCTTGCCGGGCGAATCAGCAGTCAACCCGGCAACTGCTCCCTGAGCAACTCCAGAAACGCCTGCGCCGCTACCGGCAGGCTGCGCCCGGCCAGGGTCTGGATCTCGATGTCGCGCAGGTCCATGCCGGGGTCGCTGATGGGCAGGGCCACGATGGTGCGATCGGCCACCAGGTGGCGCACGGCGATCTCGCTGGCCACCGACAGTCCGCCGCCCAGCTGCACAAAGTTGACCACCGTCTTGGCGTGGTTGCTGATGAGCACGGCCTCCAGTTGCAGGCCCTGGCGGCTGCAGACGATGTCGATCATCTGGCGCACCGTGGTTTCGGCTGGGGGCAATGCCAGCGGGTATTCGGCCATCTGCGCCAGGGTCACACTGCCCGCGCCCGCCAGCGGATGGCCGGGCGGCAGCAGGGCCAACACCGGCGCGCTCTGGCGGTAGGCCACCTCGATGTCCTTGTGGGGCGCGCGGCTGAAACACAGGCCGACGTCGGCCGCGCCGCTGCGCACGGCGTCGGGCACCTGCGCGGTGGGCAGGGCAATCACACTGAACTGGATGCCCGAGTGTGTGCGCTGGAATTCAACACACAGGCGGGGCACCAGCTCATTCGCAAAGGCGTCCGAAGTGGCCAGCCGCACCTGCCCGGCGCGCAAACCCTGCAGTGCGCCGATCTCGCCCAGCGCACGTTCTGCGTCCAGCACCGTGCGGCGCGCATGCACCGCCAAAATCTCTCCGGCCGCCGTCAGCACCATGCCACGCGGGTGGCGCTCGAACAGTGGCGTGCCCAGCTGGGCCTCCAGCCCCGCAATTTGGCGGCTCAGGGCCGATGCGGCGACATGCAGGCGGGCCGAGGCCTCTGTGAGCGAGCCGCTGTGTGCCACTTCCAGAAAGTAACGCAGTGTGGTGTCTTGCAAAAGCTGGGGGCGCATGGCGGGGCGATGGGATGGTGATGGGTGCGGGTGGATAGAGAGAGAGCGGCGGCGCGCTGCCTGGTTTGCTTGCCAGGGTAATAAGTATGAAGTGCTTTGCCGTGACGGCAAAGCTCCTTGCCGAATTGGTGGTGGTCATCCCCGCCGTGCGTTCCTAAGATGATTGCTCTGCACGGCCTGTGGCAGTCGCCACCGGGCCGCCTGTGTTCTACCGTCGTCGGGGAGTGTGGTGTATGCGTCTTGCATCTTGGGGTCGTGGCCTGTGTGGCCTGGTGGGGCTGATGGCCTTTGTGGCGGGTGCGCATGCGCAAGCTGCCTGGCCTGATCGCCCCGTGCGCGTGATCGTGCCGTTTCCGGCCAGTGGCGCAACCGACCTGGTGGCCCGCGTCGTCACGCAGCGCGTGGCGGCCGACCTGGGCCAGCAGATGGTGGTGGACAACAAGCCTGGCGCAGGTGGTACCCTGGGCACGGCCGAGGCGGCCAAGGCCGCACCCGACGGCTACACGCTGCTGCTGACGACCAGTAGCACCCACGCCATCTCGCCCCATCTGATGCCCAAGCTGGCGTACGACCCGCGCAAGGACTTCGTGCCCGTGGCCCATGTGGCCGACGCACCCAGCGTGCTGCTGGTCACGAACTCGCTGCCCGTCAAGACGGTGGCCGAACTGATTGCCTACGCCAAAGCCCACCCCGGCAAGCTCAACTACGCCACCAGTGGCAACGGCACCATCGTGCACCTGAATACGGCGGCCTTCAGCGCCCAGGCGGGTGTGGAGATGACACATATCCCCTACAAGGGCACGGCGCTGGCCATTCCGGACCTGATCGCCGGGCAGACGCATGTGTTGTTTGATTCGCTACCCACCGGCATGCCCCACGCCAAGGCGGGCCGCCTGCGCGCCCTGGCTGTGACCAGCGAAAAGCGCAGCGCGCTGGCGCCCGATCTGCCCACGCTGGCCGAGTCCGGCTTGCCCGGTTATTCGTCGGTGACCTGGTTTGGCGTGTACTTGCCCGCAGGCGCCCCCCCTGCGCTGGTGGACCGCGTGCACAAAGCCTTTGCCAAGGCCGTGCAAGCCCCCGAAGTGGCGGCCAGCCTGGCCAAGCTGGGTGTGGAGCCCGCCGCGCCCAGCACGCCCGCGCAGTTTGGCGCCATGGTGCAGGCCGACAGCACCCGCTGGTCCGCCGTGATCCGTCAGCACAAAATTTCACTGGATTGATTCAAGCACCCCCTGAGTCGCCTTCAGCGCCTTCGCCCCAAGGGGACGACGCCCTCGGTGCGGGTGGCCCCTCCTCGGCGTCCCTCGCCTGGGGCGCGCCAGTTTTCATCCGAGCGGGTCTTCGCCCGCCATGGAGTCTCATCACATGAATCCTCAAGCCCTCGACTGGTCCCTTCCCTATGCCTCTCACCGCAGCGCGGTGATGGGGCGCAATGTGGTGTCTGCCTCGCAGCCGCTGGCGGCGCAGGCGGGCCTGCGCATGCTGCTGGCCGGTGGCAATGCGGTGGACGCCGCGCTGGCTGCCGCCATGGTGCTCACCGTGGTCGAGCCCACCGGCTGCGGCCTGGGCAGCGACGGTTTTGCCATCGTGTGGGACGGCAAGGAACTGCACGGCCTCAATGCTTCGGGCCGCTCGCCTGCGGCGTGGACGCCTGAATACTTTGAGAAGTTGGGCGGCATCCCCGAAACGGGCTGGAACGCTGTCACCGTGCCTGGCGCCGTGTCGGCCTGGGTGGCGCTGTCCAAACGCCTGGGCAAGCTGCCTTTTGCGCAACTGGCCCAGCCTGCCATCGACTACGCGCGCAACGGTTTCCCCGTGTCGCCCACCATCGCCCGGCAATGGGCGCTGGGCGCGGCCAAGCTCGGTGCGCAGCCCGGATTTGCCGAATGTTTCATGCCCAGCTACCTGGGCGGCCGCGCGCCGCTGGCGGGTGAGATTTTCCGCAGCGAGGCCCATGCCCGCACGCTGGAGCTGATTGCCGAAACCGAGGGCGAGGCCTTCTACCGCGGCGTGATCGCCGAGCGCATCGTGGCGCATGCACAGGCCAACGGCGGCGCCATGACGCTGGCCGACCTGGCCGACCACCGGGCCGACTGGGTGGGCACCATCAGCCAACGTTTTGGCGATTCGGTGGTCCATGAGATTCCGCCCAACGGCCAGGGCATCGCGGCGCTGATGGCGCTGGGCATGCTCGACGCCCACGGCATCGGGGCGCACCCGGTGGACGATGTGGAGACCGTGCACGCCAGCATCGAGGCCATGAAGCTCGCGTTTGCCGACCTGCACCAGTACAACGCCGACATCGACGCCATGCCGGTGGCGCCGCGTGACCTGCTCGATGCCGACTACCTGCGCGGCCGCGCCGCCCTGATCGACCGCGAGCGCGCGGGCGACCCTGGCCACGGCGCTCCCCGCCCCGGTGGCACGGTGTACCTGGCGGCGGCCGATGCGTCGGGGATGATGGTGTCGTTCATCCAGTCCAACTACATGGGTTTTGGTTCGGGCGTGGTGGTGCCAGGCACCGGCATCAGCCTGCAGAACCGGGGCCACGGCTTCAACCTCACGCCCGGCCACGCCAACCAGGTGGCGCCGCGCAAGCGCCCCTCGCACACCATCATTCCGGCCTTTGCCATGCATGCCGACGGCACGCCGCAGATGGCGTTTGGCGTGATGGGCGGCCCCATGCAGAGCCAGGGCCACACGCAGATGGCACTGCGTGTGCTGCGCTACGGCCAGAACCCCCAGGCCGCCGCCGATGCGCCCCGCTGGCGCGTGACCGGTGGCAAGGGCGTGGCGGTGGAGCCGGGGTTCGATGCCGCCGTGATCGCCGCGCTGCGCGCGCGAGGCCATGAGGTGACGGTGGAAGAAGGCAACGGCGTGTTTGCCTTTGGTGGCGCCCAGCTCGTGCTGCGCAATGGCCACAGCTATATTGCAGGCTCTGACCCCCGCAAGGATGGGCATGCGGTGGCGTTCTGATCGGCGCCGTGGGCAGGATCTGTTTCACTATTCAATTGATAGCTGCTAGCGCATATCCCATAAGCGCTGGTGGCTATTTTGGTGCCTAACGGGTCTCGCGCACGGTCAGCCAGGCGCTGGCCGCGCCGCTGAGCACGATGGCCGCGATGCCCGCCATCGACCACGCATCGGGCACATGGCGGTACACCAGCCAGCCCGCCAGCATGGCAAACCCGATCTGAGAATACAGAAACGGCGCAATCGTCACCGGCGTGGTGCGCGCATAGGCGTTGAGCAGCAGCATGTGGCCCACCGCGCTCGACAGGCCCATGGTGAACATGCCCGCCCACAGCCACGGGTCATTCACGGTCTGCCAGACGAATGGCACGCCCAGAGACACCAGCGCGGTGGCGATCCAGCTGGTGTAGAGCTGGGTGGTGGCGGGGCTCTCGTGCCCGGCCATCTTGCTGCTGATGACCTGGTAACCCGTGCCCGAGGCCAGCAGGCACAGCGGCCACAGCAGGGCCCAGGTGAAGGCGTCGCTGCCCGGGCGGATGATGGCCAGCGTGCCCGTGAGACCAATGGCTACCAGCCACCAGCGCCAGGCGCTCACGCGCTGGTGCAGCCACAGCGCGGCCACCACCGTCACGCACAGCGGCGTGGTCGCCACCACCGCCGTGAACTCGGGCAGCGGCATGTGCATGATGCTGATGAAGCCAAACAGGCTGGTGGCCGTGAACAGCGCCCCGCGCAGCGCCTGAAAACGCGGCTGTGTGGTGCGCAGCGCGGCCAGCCCCTCGCGGTGCAGAACAAAGGCCGTGGTCAGCAGCGACTGGAACAGGTAGCGCATCCACAGCGCCATCAGCAGCGGCACGCCCACGCTCACCAGCTTGGTGGCGGTGTCCAGCAGCGCAAAACACGCGCAGGCCACCACCGTCAGCACAATGCCCACCAGGGCTGATCGCAGCCGGGTGCGGCGTGCGTGCAGCCCGTCGGTGGCGGGGGGCGTGGGGCTCACGGCGTGCTGCGCGCACGCTCCAGCAGCATGGCGTCGCCATAGCTGAAGAAGCGGTACTGCTGCGCCATCGCGTGCCGGTACAGGCCCATGATGTGGGCGTAGCCCGCAAACGCGCTCACCAGCATCATCAGCGTGCTCTTGGGCAGGTGAAAGTTGGTGATCAGCACATCCACCACCTGGAATGCAAAGCCCGGTGTGATGAAGATATTGGTGTCGCCAGAGGCCTGGCCCGTCTTCGCCCAGGATTCGAGTGTGCGCACGGTGGTGGTGCCCACGGCCACCACGCGGCCGCCGCGCTGGCGGCAGCGCTCCAGCGCTGCCAGCGTGGCCAGCGGAATCTCGTACCACTCGCTGTGCATCTGGTGCTCGGCCAGGTTCTCGGTCTTGCAGGGCTGGAAGGTGCCTGCGCCCACGTGCAACGTGACGCTGGCGCGCTCGATGCCGCGTGCGGCCAGGTCGGCCAGCACGCCTTCGTCAAAGTGCAGCGCGGCCGTGGGGGCTGCCACGGCGCCGGGGTTGCGGGCAAAAACGGTCTGGTAGCGCTGGCTGTCCTCGGCCTCGTCGGGGTCGTGGTCGGTGTTTTGCTGGCGCTCGATGTAGGGCGGCAGCGGCAGGTGGCCGTGGCGGTCCATCAGCTCCCAGGGCGACTCGCCTGCGGGGCCGTGCAGCGCAAAGCGGAACAGCGGGCCGTCCTCGGTGGGCCAGCGGCCCAGCAGCTGCGCGTCAAAGCCGCCCGCCTTGCGGCCACCGGCCATGTGCACCACGCTGCCAGGCAGGGGCTTCTTGCTGACCTTCATGTGGGCCACGACTTCGTTACCCGGGTTGCCAGCCTCAGCAGGCAGCACGCGTTCGATCAGCAGCTCCAGCTTGCCGCCGCTGGCCTTCTCGCCAAAGATGCGCGCCTTGACCACGCGCGTGTCGTTGAACACCAGCAGGTCGCCTTCGCGCAGCAGTCCGGGCAGCTCGCGGAAGATGCGGTCCACGGGCTGCATGGCGCGGCCATCGAGCAGGCGCGAGGCGCTGCGCTCGGGGGCGGGGTGCTGGGCAATGAGTTCGGGGGGCAGCGAGAAGTCGAAGTCGCTGAGGGTGAAAACGCGCGGCGTGGAAGGGCCGCCGGAGGCGAGGGGCGCACTGGTTGCGCCGCTGGAGAGATCAGTCATCGTGCTTGAGGGCCGAACGGGCCCGTGCCAAGGTAAAAATTGCGGAAGGGGCGATTGTCCCATGGGGCTGCAGGCCCTGTAGGCCCTGCAGGTGCGGTGCTAGGGCGAGGTGGTGAATGCCACCGGTGCCGGTACGCTGTGCACCAGCCGTTGCACGTCATCGGCCTGGGCCAGGGTGGTGCCCGGATGCAGCAAGGCGGCAGCGCCTGCTGCCACGCCCCAGCGCAGCGCCTCGGCAGGCGCATCGCCCCGGTCCAGCGCCCAGACCAGCGCCGCCAAAAAGCAGTCCCCCGCGCCCGTGGTGCCGGTCGTAGCGGGCATGTTCGGCGCTGGCGCCTGCCACATGCCCTCGCGCGTGGCCAGCACCGCGCCCTGTTCGCCCACCGACAGGGCCACGATCTCGGCCGCGCCGCTCGTAACCAGGGATCGGGCGGCGACACACCAGTCGGCCGCGTGTTCCAGTGGCTGCTGCACCACGTCGCGCAGCTCGCGCAGGCTGGGCTTGACCAGCGCCACGCCGGCCTGCAATGCGGCGGCCAGCGGTGGGCCCGATGTGTCGATCACCACACGCACTCCCCGGGCCGATAGGGCCCGTGCCAGTTGCGCATAGAAGTCATCGGGCGTGCCGGGCGGCAGGCTGCCGCTGGCAATGAACCAGCGGGGCGACGGGGTGTGGGCCGTCAGCGCATCCAGGCAGGCCTGCCATTCGGTGGCTTGCAGCGTGGGGCCGGGCAGTACAAACCGAAATTCCTGGCCCGTACTGGTCTCGACCACCGAGAAGTTCTCGCGCGTGTCGCCCGCAATCGGCTGCAGTGTTGTGGGCACGCCTTCATCGGCCAGCAATTGCTGCACCTGTGCGCCCGCCGCGCCACCCGCCAGCGCCCAGGCCAACACATCAGCGCCCAAGCGGTGCAGCACCCGTGCCACATTGATGCCGCCGCCGCCCGCAAAGCGCTGCACGGGGCCGCAACGCAGCTTGTGGGTGGGGGCCACGTGGTCTGTCGTGGTGGCCAGGTCCAGCGCCGGGTTCAGGGTGAGGGTGATCAGTGCGGGCACGGGGCCACCATGCAGGGCGAAGCGAAAGGCATGCGTGAGCTACCAGGCATTTTCCGCAAAGCCCGACCACAGCTCGTCCAGGTCCGGGAAACGCCATTTTTCAGGGTCTTCGCGCGCCACGATCTTTTCGGTGCAGCCAGGGGCCGCCAGGTCCACCCGCTCCGGGGGGATGCGCAGGTCGGACTTGGTCGAAAAAAACACGTTGACGATGGGGGTGGTGAGGGCCGTCGGGGCCTGTTCCGTGACGACGCCAATGCGTCCCGAGGTCAGTCGCACCAGCGAGCCCACGGGATAGATGCCAATGCTCTTGACGAAGGCCTGGAACAGGCGTGGGTCGAAGTGGTCGGTGGTCCATTCGGCCATGCGCCGCAGCGATTCGGAAGGGTCCCAACCGCTTTTGTAGGGGCGGTCAGAGGTGATGGCGTCGTACACATCGCAGATGGCGGTCATGCGGGCGATCACGCTGATGCCGTCGCCCTGCAGCTTGTCGGGGTAGCCTGAGCCGTCGATTTTTTCGTGGTGGTGCAGGCAGGCATCGAGTACGGCGTCGGGCACGTTGCCGCCCTCTTTGAGCATGTGAAAGCCCTCCATCGGGTGGCTGCGCACCACGGTGAATTCTTTGTCGGTGAGTTTGCCGGGCTTGTTGAGCACCGCCAGCGGAATGGCCGCCTTGCCCAGGTCGTGCAGCAGACCCGCCATGCCGGCGAGCCGCGCCTGTTCGTCATTGAGCCTGAGCTGGCGGGCCAGTGCCACCATCAGGGCACAGACCGCGACCGAGTGCATGTAGGTGTAGTCGTCAGCCGTTTTCAGGCGGGCCAGGCTGATCAGTGCGCCGGGGTTGCGGGTGACGGAGTCTGAAATTTCCTCGACCAGGCTTTGCGCCGCCGCCGAATCCACCGCGCGGCCCATGCGGGCCTCGTTGAACATCGACACCACCGCCTGTTTTGATTTCACGCAGATGGCTGCGGCCATCGTGAGTTCGCTGCGCATGTCGGTGGGCGTGCGGCTGCGCACCGGCGGGGGGGGCGGCACGGGCAAACTCACCTTGATGGGGGGCAGGTCCTCCAGGCGACTGAAGTCGGTTTCTATCTGGGCGTCCACCTCTTCGCGCGACACCGATGCCGTGCCGCTGGCCACATCCAGGCCCTTGGAGGTGTCAATCCAGCATTCGTGAATGGCGGTGGACTGGATGCGGGCCAGGTCCTTGGGGTCTTTGAGCAGGAACTTGGCCCGCCAGAACGGGTGCTCCATCCACGAGCCGCAGAACTCGTGCAGATACATGCCCAGGGTGAGGTGTTGGATTTGAATGCGCTTGAGCATGACGGAAGCCCTGGACTCGAAAACACGCCGTTTGCAGACGTTAGCAATGGTAACCATGGTAGCCTTTTTGGGTTGCGATGACCGATCGTTTTCCCTAGCAAATTGCTCCCAATGCCTGCCTCTGCCAAAGCCCGCCCCACAACCCCTGCCCCGGCCGCCGCCAAGGGCGGGGCGTCGGTGGCGCAGAAAGCGCTGCAGAAGCTGGGCTTGCGCCGCGACATCGACCTGGCCTTGCATCTGCCACTGCGCTACGAGGATGAAACCCGCATCACCCCGCTGGCCAATGCGCGCGACGGGCAGATGGTGCAGATCGAGGCCACGGTGTTGGCGAGTGAGGTGCAATTGCGTCCGCGCCGCCAACTCGTGGTGCAGGTGGAAGACGCCACGGGGTCGTGCGAGCTGCGCTTCTTCAGCTTCTATCCGTCGCACCAGAAAACACTGTCTGTGGGCGCTCACCTGCGCATCCGGGGGAAGTCAAGGGTGGCTTCTGGGGGCGCCAGATGCTGCACCCGGCGTTCAGGCTGGCCGGCGGCGAACTGCCCGCGGCACTGACGCCCGTCTATCCCACCACGGCGGGTTTGCCACAGCCCTACCTGCGCCGCGCAGTGGTTGGCGCTCTGACGCGGGTGGACCTGTCAAACACGCTGCCCCCAGGCATCGAACCCCCGAGTGCGCGTTATTTGCATCAAAGCGGCTTGCAGCGCCTGTTCAGCTTGCGCGAGGCGCTCACTTTTTTGCATCACCCTGCGCCCGATGTAGCGCTGTCCACGCTGGAAGACCACAGCCACCCTGCCTGGCAGCGCCTGAAGGCGGAAGAACTGCTGGCCCAGCAGTTGTCGCAGCAGCAGTCGCGCCGCGAACGGGAGATGCTGCGCGCGCCCGTGTTGCTGGCACAGAGGTCTTTTGCGGGCGGGTTGCCCCTGCATGAGCAACTCATGGCCGTGCTGCCGTTTGACCTGACCGCTGCCCAGCGCCGCGTGGGTGAAGAAATCGCCGTGGACCTGGCCCGCCAAGTGCCCATGCACCGCTTGCTGCAAGGCGATGTGGGGTCCGGAAAAACCATCGTGTCCGCCCTGGCCGCCTGCCTGGCCATGGACGCAGGCTGGCAATGTGCGCTGATGGCACCCACCGAAATCCTGGCCGAGCAGCACTTTGCCAAGATGATTGGCTGGCTCGAACCCCTGCTGGCCGCGCGCGGCCGCAAGGTGGCCTGGCTGGTGGGCGGGCAGAAAAAGAAGGACCGCACCGCCGTGCTGGCGCTGGTGGCCAGCGGCGAGGCTGCGCTGGTGGTGGGCACGCACGCCGTGATCCAGGAGCAGGTGCAGTTCAAAAATTTGGCGCTGGCCATCATTGACGAGCAGCACCGCTTTGGCGTGGCGCAGCGGCTGGCCCTGCGGCAAAAGCTGGCGGCGCACGGCATGGAGCCGCACATGCTGATGATGAGCGCCACGCCCATCCCGCGCACGCTGGCCATGAGCTACTACGCCGACCTCGATGTATCGGTCATCGACGAGCTGCCACCGGGCCGCACCCCCATCGTCACCAAACTCATCGCAGACAGCCGCAAGGACGAGGTGATTGAGCGCATCGGCGCTCAGGTGGACGCCGGGCGACAGGTGTACTGGGTGTGCCCGCTGATCGAAGAGAGCGAAGCGCTGGATCTCTCCAACGCCACCGCCACCCACGCGGACCTGAGCGAGGCCTTGCCGGGCTGCATGGTGGGCCTGTTGCACTCGCGCATGCCCACGGCCGAGAAGAAGGCCGTGATGGCGCTGTTCACCAGCGGCCAGATGGGCGTGCTGGTGAGCACCACCGTGATCGAGGTCGGCGTGGACGTGCCCAACGCCTCGCTCATGGTCATCGAACATGCCGAGCGTTTTGGCCTCTCCCAGCTGCACCAGCTGCGCGGCCGGGTGGGGCGGGGCGCGGCGGCGTCGGCCTGCGTGCTGCTGTACGCCACCAACGACAGCGGCCGGGTGGGCGAAACTGCCAAGGAGCGCCTGCGCGCCATGGCCGAGACCAACGACGGCTTCGAGATCGCCCGGCGCGACCTGGAGATCCGCGGCCCCGGCGAGTTTTTGGGCGCGCGCCAGTCGGGCGATGCACTGCTGCGGTTTGCCGACCTGGCCACCGACACCCACCTGCTCGAATGGGCGCGCGAACTGGCACCGCAGATGCTCGACCGTTACCCCGAATTGGCCGCCAAACACGTGGCGCGCTGGTTGGGTGGAAAATCGGACTATCTCAAGGCATGACACCATGACCCTCACCGAACTCAAGTACATCGTTGCCGTGGCCCGCGAAAAACACTTTGGTCATGCGGCCGATGCCTGTTATGTGTCGCAGCCCACGCTCTCGGTGGCCATCAAGAAGCTGGAAGAAGAGCTGGATGTGAAGCTCTTTGAGCGCAGCGCGGGCGAGGTGACGGTGACGCCGCTGGGCGAAGACATCGTGCGCCAGGCGCAGAGCGTTCTGGAGCAGGCGGCGGCCATCAAGGAAATCGCCAAGCGCGGCAAGGACCCGCTGGCTGGGCCGCTCACACTGGGCGTCATCTACACCATCGGGCCCTACCTGCTGCCCGAGCTGGTGCGCCAGTCCATCACACGCACGCCGCAGATGCCGCTGATGCTGCAGGAGAACTTCACCGTCAAGCTGCTGGAGATGCTGCGCACCGGAGAGATCGACTGCGCCATCCTGGCTGAACCTTTTCCCGACACCGGCCTGGCCATGGCGCCGCTGTATGACGAGCCCTTCATGGCTGCAGTGCCCAGCACCCATGCGCTGGCGGGTCAAAAATCTGTCACGGCGGCCGAACTCAAGAGCGAAACCATGCTGCTTTTGGGTGCGGGCCACTGTTTTCGCGACCATGTGCTGGAGGTCTGCCCCGAGTTTGCGCGTTTTGCGAGCAATGCCGAGGGCATTCGCAAATCGTTCGAGGGCTCGTCGCTGGAGACCATCAAACACATGGTGGCCGCTGGCATGGGTGTGACACTGGTGCCGCGCCTGTCGGTGCCGCGTGATGCGCTGCTGACGGTATCCCGCCGCCGCAAGAGTGACGAGACCTACATCCGCTACCTGCCCATCCGCGAGGAAGATGGCGGCCCGCCGCCCACGCGCCGGGTGGTGCTGGCCTGGCGCCGCAGCTTCACGCGCTACGAGGCCATTGCGGCCCTGCGCAATGCCATCTATGCGTGCGAGTTGCCGGGTGTGACGCGCCTGTCCTGAGCGGGCCTGGTGGCACCGGTTTGCCACAGAAAATCGGCGCTACACTCGCGCCGCCCCTGCGCTGGCCGACCTGGCCCCACGCAGGTTTGGCATGCATGTTTCGCAGTGTCCGCTGACGATCGTCCGGCTGCGTTCCGCTCTCTCTACAAGACAAGAGGTTCCCATGAAGAAGCTTTGGCTGACCGCTACATTGGCCGCCGCCCTGACGGCCTGTTCGACCATCTCCCCCACCACTGCGCCTGCAGCCTCCACGCTCAAAAAGCCTGCGCTCGATCGCATCTCAGCAGCGCCTGAAGCGGCGGCCACCGGCGATTTTCGCCAGTTCCTGGCGCTGGCGGCGCAGATGCAGCCTGACCTGCAACCGGCCGTGGCCGCTTACCTGGCGAAGAAACCCCTGGCTGGCGATGACCTGGTCAACATCAGCCGTTTGCTGGGCTTGCACAACCGCCTGCGCAACCAGGCGGCGGTGATCGACGCCACCGCGAAGATGGTGGCCATCCCCACGGTGCGCGCCGACAAGCTGCCGCCGCACGAAGACAAGCACATCATTGCCTTTGGGGCTTTGGTGGAAAGCATGGCCAAAGACTTTGGCCTGCAGTACCGCAACGTGGACAACCGCATCTTTGAAGTGAAGCTGCCCGGTAGCGGCCCTGAAGAGTTCGGCATCCTGACCCACGCCGACGTGGTGCCTGTGGTGGCCGATGAGTGGGTGCTGGACGACGGCACCAAGCTCGACCCCTTCAAGCTCACCCGCGTGGGCGGCAACCTGTATGGCCGGGGCTCCATTGACGACAAGGGCTCCATCGCCACCGTGCTGTACGCCATGAAGGCCGTGAAGGACAGCGGCCTGCCGCTGGCCCGCACCATCCGCCTCATGATCGAAACCACCGAAGAAACCGGTGGCGACGCGATGAAGTACTACCGCGCCAAGACCGCGCTGCCCGAGTACAACATCGTGCTCGACAGCAAGTACCCCGCCGTGGTAGCCGAAAAGGGCTCGGGCGCGCTGCGCACCACCTTTGCGTTGGGCGCCGCCGCAGGCAACCAGCCCACCATCGTGTCCATGGCCGGTGCTGCATCGGCCAACGCCGTACCCCAGTCCGCCACGGCGCGCCTGCGCGGCGGCAATGCCGACGCCACGGCCCGCCAGTTGAGCGCAGCCAAGGACGCGTTTGTCGGCAAGTACACCGGGCAGGGCGGCAAGTTTGGCATCGATGTCTCGCGCGATGGCGCAGACGTGCTGGTCAAGGTCACGGGCGTCTCAGCCCACGGCTCGCGCCCTGAAGAAGGCGTGAACCCGCTGCCGCGTCTCGCGCTGTTCCTCAAGGAGGCGGGCGTTGCGCTGGCTCCCAATGGCTATGCCCAGGCCGTGAAATACATCGCTGACCTGTATGGCATGGATTACCTGGGCCGCCCCCTGGGCCTGGCCTACAGCGACGACTTCATGGGCCCGCTGACGATGTCGCCCAACCTGATCCGTGAGAAAGACGGCAGGGTCGATGTGCTGGTGAACGTGCGCATGCCGCGTGGCAACACGCCCGAGGCGCTGGCCAAGGCCACCACCGAACGCATCAAGGCCTGGGGCGCCCAGGCCGGTGTGGCGGTGGAGGTCGATCACAGCCAAGGCAACTGGATGGCCCGCGACCCCCAGGGCGCCTGGCTGGCCACCTTGCTCAATACCTTTGGCGACACCACCGGCCTTGAAGCCAGGCCCGTGCCCACCGCCGGCAGCACCACGGCCAAGCTCATGCCCAACGCCATCAACTTCGGCCCCGCCATGCCGGGCAAGAAGTACACGGCCCACAACGCGAAGGAATTCAAGGAAGTGGCCGACCTGGATGCCGACATGCAGATGTTCACCGAAATGCTGGTACGCATCGGAAACTTGAGCCAGATGCAGTGAAGGATTTGGGGCTTGCGCTAAAGTGAATACGAGCCGCCGCGCTGGGGCCACGGAACCCCACCGGGACATCACGGCGCGGCATGTCCATCGATTGCATTTGAACGAAGGAGCCTCTATGGCCAAAGCTGCCAAGACCACCACCGCCCCCAGCATCAACATCGGCATCAGCGACAAAGACCGCGCTGCCATCGCCCAGGGCCTGTCGCGCCTGCTGGCCGACACCTACACGCTGTACCTCACCACCCACAACTTCCACTGGAACGTGACGGGCCCCATGTTCAATACGCTGCACACCATGTTCATGGCGCAGTACACCGAACTGTGGAACGCCGTGGACCCGATCGCCGAACGCATCCGCTCTCTGGGCCATGTGGCGCCGGGCTCCTATGCCGAATTCGGCAAGCTGGCCACGGTGCCCGATGCACCCGCCAAGCCCCCCAAGGCATTGGACATGGTGCGCGTGCTGGTTGAAGGCCACGAGGCCGTGGCCCGCACCGCGCGCAGCCTGTTCCCCTTGGCCGACAAAGCCAGCGACGAGCCCACGGCCGACCTGTTGACCCAGCGCCTCACGGTGCATGAGCAGACCGCCTGGATGCTGCGTTCGCTGCTGGAGGAGTAAGCCGCAGCGGCGTTGCGTGGCAGTTGCCCACGCCTGCACCCTACGCCCGGAGCCCGCAAGGTCTGCGGGCGTTTTTGTTGGAGGCTTGGAGGCGCGCAGGCATCTGTGAAAATCCGGCCCCATGACTTCCGCACCCCGCAGCCGTTTCTCCCTCTACCTTGACCTGATCCGCTGGGATCGTCCCGCCGGTTGGCTGGTGTGCCTGTGGCCCACGCTCAGCGCGCTGTGGATTGCCGCCGACGGGTTTCCGGGCTGGCACCTGCTGGGGGTGTTTGTCCTTGGCACGTTTCTGATGCGCAGCGCGGGCTGCTGCGTGAACGATGTGGCTGACCGCGACTTTGACAAACACGTCAAACGCACCGCGCAGCGCCCGGTGACCACCGGTGCTGTGAGCGTGAAAGAGGCGCTGGGCCTGGGGGCGGTGCTCGCACTGGTGTCCTTCGGTCTGGTTCTCACCACCAACACGGCCGCCATCCTCTGGTCGGTGCCCGCCTTGCTGGTGGCCATTGCCTACCCGTTCACCAAACGCATCATTTCCATGCCGCAGGCGGTGCTGGGCATTGCGTTCAACTTCGGCATCGTCATCGCGTTTGCCGCCGTGCAGGGCAGTGTGCCTGCCGTGGCGTGGTGGATGTGGCTGGGCAATATGTTCTGGGTGCTGGCCTATGACACCGAATACGCCATGGTGGACCGTGACGACGATCTGAAGATCGGCATCAAGACCTCGGCCATCACCCTGGGGCGGCTGGATGTGGCCGCCATCGCGGCTTTTTACCTGCTTTTTCTGGGTATCTGGGTGGTAGCGCTACAGCCCTATGCCTTGGGTGCTATTTTTTATGTAGCGCTTGCTGTGGCGTTGGCGCAGGCCGTGTGGCACTTCACGCTCATCCGCACCCGCACCCGCGAGGGTTGCTTCAAGGCGTTCCGCATCAATCACTGGCTGGGCGCCACGGTGTTTGCGGGCATCGCGGTCAGCTACCTGGTGCGGGCGATGCTCTCAAATTAATAGCTTCTGGCGCTTGATGGGTAAGCGCTAGAGGCCAAAAACACTTAAAAATTCAGGCTCACGCGCCAAATTCATTGCCCAGCTCGTGGGCGCGGTGCTCGGCGGCGCGCATGGCCGCCTCAAAGCTGGCCGCCATGCCTGCGGCCTCCATCGACTGCAGCGCCGCATACGTGGTGCCGCCTTTGGAGGTGACACGCTGGCGCAGCACGGCGGGTGTTTCGTCCGAGCGGCGGGCCAGTTCGGACGCGCCCACAAACGTGCCCACGGCCAACTGGTGCGCCTGCTGCTCGCTCAGGCCCATGCCCACGCCGGCACGGGTCATGGCTTCGAGGAAATAGAAGACGTAGGCCGGACCAGAGCCCGAGAGTGCGGTCACGGCGTCCAGTTGTTTCTCGCTCTCCACCCACAGGAACTCACCGGTGGACGCCATGATGGCTTCCACGCTCTGGCGCTCGCTGCGGGTCACCGTGGGGCGTGCGTAGATCGCGCTCATGCCCTTGCCCACCAGTGCGGGCGTGTTGGGCATGGTGCGCACGATGCGCTCGGTGCCCAGCCATTGGGCGATGCTGTCCGAGCGGATGCCCGCGGCCACGCTCAGGTGCAGGGCCTCTGTGGTGTGGGCCTTGGCCTGTGCGGCGGCGTCCTTGAAGGTCTGGGGCTTGACGGCCCAGACCACGATGCGGGCGCGCTGCAGGGCAGGGCCCGCCTCGGCCTGGGCTTCGATGCCGTAGTTCTTGCGCAGTGCTTCGCGCGCATCGGCCCAGGGCTCGACCACCTCGATCTGGCTGGCGGGGTGACCTTGGTGGATCAGCCCGCCAATGATGGCGCTGGCCATGTTGCCGCCGCCGATGAAGGCGATGATGGGAAGGGAGGGGGATGCGGCGGTTTGGCTCATGGGAGGTGCAAGGTGGCAACAACAGGGGCCACGATGGTAGCGCCGCCGCGCTGCCATCCGGCGCGCGGCGGCATCAATCAGCCGTTGTTTGCCGCACGGCATGTTCCCAGTTCGCCATCAGCTCCTGCGCGCGCGCGCTACTGAGCGTGGGCACAAAACGCCGATCAGCGCGCCACAGCTTCGAGAGTTCATCCGTGCTGCCGTACACACCGCTCGACAGCCCTGCCAGATAGGCAGCGCCCAGTGCGGTGGTCTCGATGACGGCTGGGCGCACCACCGGAATGCCCAGCAGGTCGGCCTGAAACTGCATCAGCAAATCGTTGATGCAGGCACCGCCGTCTACGCGCAGCTCGCTCACGGGCGCGCCGCCAGCGGCCACGGCATCACGGCTCATGGCCAGCAGCAGGGCGGCACTTTGGTAGGCAATGCTTTCCAGCGCCGCACGGGCGATGTGGCCCAGCGTGGTGCCGCGGGTGAGGCCCGTGATGGTGCCGCGCGCGTCGGGCTTCCAGTACGGCGCGCCCAGGCCCGTGAAGGCGGGCACCATCATCACGCCGCCCGAGTCGGGCACGCTTTGCGCCAGCGACTCGACCTCGCCGCTGGTGGAGATGGCACGCAGGCCGTCGCGCAGCCACTGCACCACGGCGCCACCCACGAAAACCGAGCCTTCCATGGCGAACTCGGGCTGGGCCGTGGCTTGCGCTGCACTGGTGGTGAGCAGGCCGTTCTGCGACGTCTGGAACGTGCCGCCCGTGTGCATGAGCATGAAGCAGCCTGTGCCATAGGTGTTCTTGGCCATGCCGGCGGTGAAGCAGGCCTGGCCGAACAGCGCACTTTGCTGGTCGCCCGCCACGCCGCCGATGCGGATTGCGTGGCCCAGCAGGTCGGGGGCGATGTCGCCAAAGTGGGCGCTGGACGGCAGCACCTCGGGCAGCAACGCCTTGGGAATGCGCAACAGCGCCAGCAGGTCGTCGTCCCACTGGTTGGTGTGCACATTGAACAGCATGGTGCGCGAGGCGTTGCTCACGTCGGTCACATGTACCTGGCCGTGCGTGAGCTTCCACATCAGCCAGCTGTCCACCGTGCCAAAGGCCAGCTCGCCGCGCTCGGCCGCTTCGCGTGCGCCGGGCACGTGGTCCAGCATCCACTGCAGCTTGGTGCCTGAGAAGTAGGCGTCCACCAGCAGGCCCGTCTTGGCCTGGATGGTGGCGGCATGGCCTTGTTCGCGCAGCTGGGCGCAGGCGGGTTCTGCGCGGCGGTCTTGCCACACGATGGCGTGGTGCACGGGCTGGCCGGTTTGGCGGTTCCACAGCACGGTGGTCTCGCGCTGATTGGTGATGCCCACGGCACGTATCGCCCTGGCATCAATACCTGCCTTGGCGAGGGCATCGCGTGCCGTGGCCAGCTGGGTGCGCCAGATCTCCAGCGGGTCGTGCTCTACCCACCCCGGCTGTGGGTAGATCTGCGGCAGCTCCAGCTGGGCCTGCGCCACGATGTGGCCGCCCTCGTCAAAAACGATGCTGCGGGAGCTGGAGGTGCCTTGGTCGAGTGCGAGCAGGTAGGTCATAGAAGAACAGGTTTTTCAAGCATGTAGTTCAGCCCAAATTTGGAGAGCTGGCCAATGAAAGCGTGCAGCCAATGCCGGCGACCGCCGCGCAAGGGCCGCCCCGCCGCGCTGGCGGTGTCCCCCTTGCCGAATTGCAACGCAATTCGAGAGAAGGGGGAAGGCGCGACGCGCCTCAGGGGGTTGCACTCTGCCTTTCATGCGGCCACGGTGCAGATGACTTCCGCGTCCTGGAGCAATGCAGGAAAAGGTTCAGGCGGCGGCGCATCGGTGAACAGCCGGTCGATTTGCGCCAGCGTGGCCAACTGCACCATGGCCGGGCGGTTGAACTTGCTGTGGTCGGCGGCCAGCCAGACCTCGCGCGCGTGCTCGATGATGGTTTGCGCCACCTTCACCTCGCGGTAGTCGAAGTCGCGCAGTGAACCATCGGTCTCAATGCCCGAGATGCCGATGAGCGCAATGTCCACCTTGAACTGGCGGATGAAGTCCACGGCGGCTTCGCCCACGATGCCCCGGTCGCGGGCGCGCACCACGCCGCCGGCCACGATCACCTCGCACTCGGGGTTGCCGCTCAGGATGGCGGCCACGTTCAGGTTGTTGGTGATCACACGCAGGCCCCGGTGGTGCAGCAGCGCCTTGGCAATGGCTTCGGTGGTCGTGCCGATGTTCAGGATCAGCGAGCAGTCGTTGGGCACCTGTTCGGCCACCGCGCGTGCAATGCGCGCCTTGCCTTCGGCGTGCAGCGTCTCGCGCTGGGTGTGGGCCAGGTTCTCTACCGTGGAGCTGGGCACGCGCACGCCGCCGTGAAAGCGCGTGAGCAGGCCCGATTCGGCCAGGCGCTGCACATCGCGCCGCACCGTCTGCAGGGTCACGCCCAGGGTGTCGGCCAATTGTTCGACCGTGGCGGACTTGCGCGCACGGACTTCTTCCAGAAGCAGCAGTTGTCGGGGGTTCGTATTCACGCGAATCAATCGGCTAAGGGGTAGAGATACTTTAAATCGAACAAAAAGGAACCTGTTAAGGGTAAACCTTGATTCGATACGATCAGAAAAGAACAAAAATGAACGCAATCGAAAACGAGAGGGCCTGCTGCGTCCGGAGTGTCGGCAGCGGCGATTTCACCAAGCCCTCGGGCTACAAAGAAAGGTTGCGTGATGCAGCTGGCATTGGACAGCATCAGCAAGAAGGTGGGGGCACAGACCTGGCTGTATGACATGAGCCTGGCGCTCCAGAGCGGTGCCGTCACGGTGCTGCTGGGTGCCACACAGGCGGGCAAGACCAGTCTGATGCGCATCATGGCTGGGCTGGATACGCCGACTTCGGGCACGGTCAAAGTGGATGGCGTGGATGTGACCGGCATGCCCGTGCGCGACCGCAACGTGGCCATGGTGTACCAGCAGTTCATCAACTACCCCTCCATGAAGGTGGCGGCCAACATTGCGTCGCCCCTGAAGCTGCGCGGCGAAAAAAACATCGACGCCCGGGTGCGCGAGATTGCCAGCCGCCTGCACATCGACATGTTCCTGGATCGCTATCCGGCCGAGTTGTCGGGTGGCCAGCAGCAGCGGGTGGCGCTGGCGCGCGCTCTGGCAAAGGGAGCGCCCCTGATGCTGCTGGATGAGCCTTTGGTGAACCTGGACTACAAGCTGCGCGAGGAGTTGCGTGAGGAGTTGACGCAGTTGTTCGCGGCGGGGCAATCCACCGTGGTGTATGCCACCACCGAGCCGGGTGAGGCCCTGCTGTTGGGTGGCTACACGGCGGTGCTCGACGAGGGCCAGTTGCTGCAGTACGGCCCTACCGCCGAGGTGTTCCACGCGCCTAATTCGTTGCGTGTGGCGCGTGCTTTCAGCGACCCGCCAATGAACCTGATGGCGGCGTCTGCCACGGCGCAGGGTGTGCGTTTGCAAGGGGGGGCAGAGCTGACACTGCCCCTGCCACAGGGGGTGGCCACTGCGGCTGGGCTGACAGTAGGCCTGCGGGCCAGTGCGCTGCGTGTGGTGGCCCGCCCTGGCGATGTGAGCGTGGCCGGGGTGGTAGAGCTGGCTGAGATATCGGGCTCCGACACCTTCGTGCATGCCTCCACGCCCTGGGGGGATTTGGTCGCACAGCTCACCGGTGTGCATTATTTTGAACTTGGGACGGCCATCACGCTGCATCTGGACCCGGGACAGGCCTACGTGTTTGGCGCCGATGGCCGGCTGGCTTGGGCGCCCGTGCGACACCTCGCCATACAAGGAGGGCGCTGAGATGGCCCGTATCAGTCTGGATTTGGCGCATTCATACAAGCCGAACCCGCAGCAAGACAGTGACTATGCGCTGCTGCCTTTGAAGATGGAGTTTGAGGACGGCGGGGCCTATGCGCTGCTCGGCCCCTCGGGATGTGGCAAGACCACCATGCTCAACATCATGTCGGGCCTGCTCGTGCCCTCACACGGCAAGGTGCTGTTTGACGGCCGCGACGTGACGCGTGCCAGCCCGCAAGAGCGCAACATTGCCCAGGTGTTCCAGTTCCCCGTGATCTACGACACCATGACGGTGGCCGAGAACCTGGCGTTCCCGCTGCGCAACCGCAAGGTGCCCGAGGATCAGATCAAGCAGCGCGTCGGTGTGATCGCCGAAATGCTGGAGATGAGCGGGCAGCTCAATCAGCGTGCTGCGGGCCTGGCGGCGGACGCCAAACAAAAGATATCGCTGGGCCGGGGGCTGGTGCGTGCCGATGTGGCGGCCGTGCTTTTCGATGAGCCGCTCACGGTGATCGACCCGCACCTCAAGTGGCAGCTGCGTCGCAAGCTCAAGCAGATCCACCATGAGCTCAAGCTCACGCTGATTTACGTGACGCACGACCAGGTGGAGGCACTGACCTTTGCGGACCAGGTGGTGGTGATGACGCGAGGCCGTGCCGTGCAGGTGGGCTCGGCCGATGCGCTGTTCGAGCGGCCTCAGCATGTGTTTGTGGGCCACTTCATCGGCTCGCCAGGCATGAACTTTTTACCAGCGCAGGTGGATGGCGGTCAGCTCAGCATCGCCGGCCACCGCCTGCTGGCCCCTGCGGGGCGTGCCTTGCCGGCGGGGCCGTTGCAGGTGGGTGTGCGGCCTGAGTATTTGGCGCTGGCATCCGCAGGTCAACCCGGCGCCATCGGCTGCACGGTGGCGCAGGTGCAAGACATCGGCACGTATCTGATGCTGACCGCCAAGGTGGGTGAGTACACGCTCAAGGCCCGCTTCAGCCCGGAGACACGGTTGCCTTCGGCGGGTGACACGGTGTGGCTGCAGGTGCTGGGTGAGCACACCTGCTACTACCAAAACGAGGAGCTGCTGGCATGAGCACCACGACCAAACCCGTGAACCAGAAGGCCTGGTTCCTGATCCTGCCGGTCATCATCTGCGTGGCTTTCTCGGCCATCTTGCCGTTGATGACGGTGGTGAATTATTCGGTGCAAGACATCATCAGCCCCGAGCGCCGCGTGTTCGTGGGCACCGAGTGGTTTGCCGCTGTGATGCGCGACGAGGAGCTGCATGCGGCCCTGTGGCGGCAGATCACGTTCTCGCTGGCCGTGTTGGCGGTGGAGATTCCGCTGGGCATTTTGCTGGCGCTGTCCATGCCTGCCCAGGGCTGGAAGTCGTCTGCCGTGCTGGTGGTGGTGGCCCTGTCGCTGCTGATCCCCTGGAACGTGGTGGGCACCATCTGGCAGATCTATGGCCGCGCCGACATTGGCCTGATGGGCCGCATGCTGCAGGAGATGGGCATTGAATACAGCTACACCGGCAACGCCACGCAGGCGTGGTTGACGGTGCTGCTGATGGACGTGTGGCACTGGACGCCGCTGGTGGCGCTGCTGGCCTTTGCCGGGCTACGGTCCATCCCTGATGCGTACTACCAGGCGGCCCGCATCGACGGCGCGAGCAAGTTTGCGGTGTTCCGCTACATCCAGCTGCCCAAGATGCGCGGTGTGCTGATGATTGCGGTGCTGCTGCGCTTCATGGACAGCTTCATGATCTACACCGAGCCCTTTGTGCTCACAGGCGGCGGGCCAGGCAATGCGACCACGTTCCTCTCGCAGTACCTCACGACCAAGGCCGTGGGCCAGTTCGACCTGGGCCCCGCCGCAGCGTTCTCGCTGATCTATTTCTTCATCATCCTGCTGCTGTGCTTCATCCTCTACAACTGGATGCAGCGCGTGGGCACCGTCAGCGACGAAGGGGCTGGCCATGAATGAAAAACGCTTCCAAAAACGCACGCTGTTCCTGATCGCGTACCTGCTGTTTGCCCTGTTGCCCATCTACTGGATGATCAACATGAGCTTCAAGACCAACGCGGAGATCTTGTCAACGTTCTCGTTCTTCCCGCAGCATTTCACCTGGGACAACTACAAGACGATCTTCACCGACGCATCGTGGTACTCGGGCTACATCAACAGCCTGATCTATGTGGCCATCAACACGGTGATCTCGCTCACCGTGGCGTTGCCAGCGGCCTATGCGTTCTCGCGTTACCAGTTCATGGGTGACAAGCATGTGTTCTTCTGGTTGCTGACCAACCGCATGACGCCACCCGCGGTGTTTTTGCTGCCGTTCTTTCAGCTTTACACCACCGTGGGGCTCATGGACACGCACATCGCCGTGGCGCTGGCGCACCTGCTGTTCAACGTGCCGCTGGCGGTGTGGATTTTGGAGGGCTTCATGAGCGGTATCCCGCGCGAGATTGACGAGACGGCCTACATTGACGGCTACAGCTTTCCAAAGTTTTTCATCAAGATCTTTCTGCCCCTCATCAAGGCGGGTGTGGGCGTGGCCGCGTTCTTCTGCTTCATGTTCAGCTGGGTCGAACTGCTGCTGGCACGCACGCTGACGAGCGTGAACGCCAAGCCCATCGTCGCGACGATGACGCGCACCGTGAGCGCATCCGGCATGGACTGGGCGACCCTGGCCGCGGCCGGTGTGCTGACTATCGTGCCGGGCGCCATCGTGATCTGGTTTGTTCGCCACTACATCGCAAAAGGCTTTGCGATGGGTCGGGTTTGAGGAGGCTGCGAAATGTTTGACTGGATGGCCTGGACGCTGCCCGTGGCAGTCTTTTTTATCTGCATCGTGCTGATGCTGATTGGCATGGCGGTGTGGGAGATCAAGTCGCCCACCGTGATGCGCAAAGGTTTTCTGCCGCTGGAGACCACGCGCGGCGACCGTCTGTTTATCGGGTTGCTGTCGGCGGCCTATGTGAACCTGATTTTCGTGGGCATCAGCGGCAAGCTTGCCCAGTGGTTCAGCCTGGAGGGCGACCCGACGATCTGGATCAGTTTTGTGTTGTCGATGGCGCTGCTGGCGCTGATCCTGCGCAAAGGTTGAAGCGCTTTGCAGTATCAAAAAGATAGCTGCTGACGCCTGATAAATAACGGATTCAATGTGAAATCTATCTAAAACAAAGCAATGAAAAGCGCTAGCAGCTATTGTTTTTGATGATGACAAGCGCCGGCCCGATTTCCCCCCGGGCCGGTGTTCATCCACCACGGGGGTTCCATCTGAGGAGACAACAATGAAGATGCAGTTCACGGCGATCGCTTTCGCCGCCGCCACCCTGGCATTGGGGCAGGCCGCTTGGGCGGGCGAGGCCGAAGCCAAGAAGTGGATCGACAGTGAGTTTCAGCCATCCACGCTGAGCAAAGACCAGCAGATGGCCGAGATGAAGTGGTTCATCGACGCTGCCAAGAAGCTCCAGGCCAAGGGCATCAAGGAAATTTCGGTGGTTTCTGAAACCATCACCACCCATGAATACGAGTCAAAGACCCTGGCCAAGGCCTTTGAGGAAATCACGGGCATCAAAGTGAAGCACGACCTGATCCAGGAAGGCGACGTGGTCGAGAAGCTGCAGACCTCCATGCAGTCGGGCAAGTCGATCTATGACGGCTGGATTTCCGACTCGGACCTGATCGGTACGCACTACCGCTACGGAAAGATCATGAGTCTGACGGACTATATGGGCGGCGCGGGCAAGGAGTGGACCAACCCCGGCATCGACCTGAAGGACTACATCGGCACCAAGTTCACCACGGGACCCGACGGCAAGCTGTATCAGTTGCCTGACCAGCAGTTCGCCAACCTGTATTGGTTCCGCGCCGACCTGTTCGACCGCAAGGACATCAAGGACAAGTTCAAGGCCAAGTACGGCTATGACCTGGGCGTGCCACTCAACTGGAGTGCGTACGAGGACATCGCTGAGTTCTTCACCAATGACATCAAGCAGATCGACGGCAAGGCCATTTACGGGCACATGGATTACGGCAAGAAGGACCCGTCGCTGGGCTGGCGCTTCACCGATGCCTGGCTGTCGATGGCCGGCTCGGCGGATATCGGTGCGCCCAATGGCCTGCCGATCGACGAGTGGGGCATCCGTGTGGCCGATGACAAGTGCACACCCGTGGGCGCCTCGGTGGCCCGCGGCGGTGCGACCAATTCGCCTGCTGCCGTCTATGCGCTGACCAAGTACGTGGACTGGATGAAGAAGTACGCGCCCAAGGAAGCCACGGGCATGACCTTCGGCGAAGCCGGCCCCGTGCCTGCCCAGGGCCAGATCGCGCAACAGATCTTCTGGTACACCGCCTTCACGGCCGACATGACCAAGCCCGGTCTGCCTGTGGTGAATGCCGATGGCACACCCAAGTGGCGCATGGCTCCCGGCCCCAACGGCCCGTACTGGAAGCAGGGCATGCAGAACGGCTATCAGGACGTGGGTAGCTGGACCTTCTTCAAGGATCATGACGCCAGCAAGACGGCCGCTGCCTGGCTCTATGCCCAGTTTGTGACCGCCAAGACCACCTCGCTCAAGAAGACCCTGGTGGGCTTGACCCCGATCCGCGAGAGCGACATCCAGTCCAAGGCCATGACCGATGCAGCGCCCAAGCTGGGTGGCTTGGTCGAGTTCTACCGCAGCCCCGCCCGCGTGGCCTGGTCGCCCACAGGTACCAACGTGCCCGACTACCCCAAGCTGGCCCAGCTGTGGTGGAAGAACGTAGCCCAGGCCGTGACGGGTGAAAAGACCCCGCAAGGCGCCATGGACACGCTGGCCGACGAGATGGACCAGGTGATGGCACGCCTGGAGCGCGCCGGCATGGCCCACTGCGCGCCCAAGCTCAACAAAAAGGAAGACCCCAACAAGTGGCTGAGTGACAAGCAGGCCCCTTGGAAGAAGTTGGCCAACGAGAAGCCAAAGGGCGAAACCATTGCCTACGACAAGCTGCTGCAGGCTTGGAAGGATGGCAAAACGCGTTGAGTCGGTGACGACCGTGTTTTGACAACCTGCTGGCAGCCAGGGCTCACAAGGTCTCTGGCTGCCTTTTTCACTCCATGCCGTCCTCGACAGTTTCTGTGCCGAGGGCGGTTTCCTCCCCGGAAGTGTCGGGAAATAAAGGGTAAACCCTAGTTTCTCGCTCCGCCCATGGACAATCGCTCCCATGACCACTGTCTCTGCTGCCCCCCTTCCGACGCAACGCGCCGACTTGCTGGCTCGTCTGGCCCAGCCGCACCACTATGACCTCGCGGTGATTGGCGGGGGCGCGACGGGGCTGGGGGTTGCTCTGGATGCAGCGGCGCGGGGGTTCAGTGTGGTCCTGGTGGATTCACACGACTTCGCCAAAGGGACGTCGTCCCGCGCTACCAAGCTGGTGCATGGTGGGGTCCGCTATCTGGCGCAGGGCAATATCGCGCTGGTGCGCGAAGCGCTGCACGAGCGCACCACCCTGTTGCACAACGCGCCCCATCTGGCGCAGCCCTTGCCCTTTGTCATGCCGTCGTATCGCTTCTGGGAGACGCCCTTTTATGGCATCGGGCTCATGATGTACGACGCCCTCGCCGGGAAGGCCGGGCTGGGTGCTACCCAGTTTTTGGGGCGCGCACGTACCCTTGAATGCCTCCCGACGGCCCGGAGCGAGCGGCTCAAAGGGGGTGTCAAGTATTGGGATGGGCAGTTTGACGATGCGCGCCTGGCACTGGCCCTGGCGCGCACTGCGGCTGGCTTGGGGGCGTTGGTGGTCAACTATTGCCCCGCGCGCGCGCTGGTCCACGAAGGCGGCAAGGTGGCCGGTTTTGTCTGTGAGGATGCTGATAGTGGGCGGCAGTTCACGGTGCGCGCCAGCGCGGTGGTGAATGCCACAGGGGTCTGGGTGGACACCCTGCGCCAGATGGATGGCGAGGCCATCGGCCGCCCCGTCAAGCCGATCGTGGCGCCCAGCCAGGGGGTGCATATCGTGGTGGACCGCGAATTCCTGCCCTCCGACCACGCCCTGATGGTGCCCAAGACGGCCGATGGCCGGGTCTTGTTTGCGGTGCCTTGGCTGGGCAAGCTCATCCTGGGGACCACCGACAGCCCGCGCCAGGACATCGTGCGCGAGCCGACGCCTTTCCGTGAGGAAGTCAGCTTCATTCTGGAAGAATCGGCACGCTACCTGACCCGTGCACCCAAGGTGGAGGACATCCGCAGCATCTGGGTGGGCCTGCGTCCTTTGGTGAAGCCGCAGGATGACGACGGAGACAACACCAAAAAGATCAGTCGTGAGCACACGGTGCTGGCCAGCCGCAGCGGCCTGGTCACCGTAACAGGGGGCAAATGGACCACTTACCGGGCGATGGCCGAAGATGTGTTGCAAAAATGCTTCACTGCGGGTCTGCTTGCCGAAAAACCGGCTGGTGTAACCAATCATTTGCCCCTGGTGGGTACGCCCCAAGGGCCTGTGCAGCATCGCATCAGCGACGCCCAGGGTGTGCACTCTTACGGCAGCGAGGCGGCTGTGGTCCTGGGGATGCCTGGTGCGCAGAGGGTGTTGGAGGGTGGCCTGACGGAGGCCATGGTGCGTTTTGCTGCGCGGTATGAGTACGCCTGCACGGTAGAGGATGTGCTGGCTCGCCGGTCCAGGCTGCTGTTCCTGGATGCGCGCAAAGCCATACAGCTGGCCCCTGTGGTGGCCGGCATTTTGCGCGAGGAGTTGGGGTCGGACCCTCAGCTGGAAGCATTCCTGGCCCTGGCGCAGCAGTATCTGCACGTTCCTTTGTGATAACGCGCTTGACTTCTCAAAAGTCATTTGCCATAATCGAGGGCTTCGCGTTTCAAGCGTGAAGTTTCTGCCCAGCGGGAAGTGTCGCAAATGGTTTGCGGTGCGGACGACGGGCCCAAGACTGACTGGCTGATCTGCAGCCCTTGAGAAGTTCTCTGGGGCCGTGGTCTTCTGGTGCAAGTTGGGAATATTGAAATGATCCAGACAGAATCTCGGTTAGAGGTTGCCGACAATACCGGCGCTAAGTCCGTCCTTTGCATCAAGGTGCTGGGTGGTTCCAAGCGTCGCTATGCAAGCGTTGGCGACATCATCAAGGTGAGCATCAAGGAAGCTGCTCCACGTGGCCGCGTCAAAAAAGGCGAGGTTTACAGTGCAGTGGTTGTCCGTACGGCGAAGGGTATTCGTCGTGGCGATGGCTCGCTCGTCAAATTCGATGGCAACGCTGCAGTGTTGCTGAACGCAAAGTTGGAGCCTATCGGCACCCGCATCTTTGGACCCGTGACGCGTGAACTGCGTACCGAAAAGTTCATGAAGATCGTGTCCCTGGCTCCTGAAGTTCTCTAAGGACGCGCCATGAACAAGATTCGCAAAGGCGACGAAGTCATCGTGCTGACAGGGCGCGATAAGGGCAAGCGCGGCACAGTGTCGCTGCGCAAGGATGACTCCTATGTGGTCATCGATGGCATCAATCTGGTCAAGAAGCACGCCAAGCCAAACCCCATGAAGGGTACGACGGGCGGCATCGTTGAAAAGTCCATGCCTATCCATCAGTCCAATGTGGCCATTTTCAATGCCGCCACGGGCAAGGCTGATCGCGTGGGCATCAAGGTGCAGGCTGACGGTTCGCGCATTCGCGTGTTCAAGTCCAGCGGCGCTGAAATCAAGGCGGCCTAAGGGGTAAACATGGCACGACTGCAAGAAATTTACCGCGACAAAGTCGCTCCCGAACTGATCAAACAGTTTGGCTACACCTCGCCTATGCAGGTTCCGCGTCTGACCAAAATCACCCTGAACATGGGTGTGAGCGAAGCTGTTTCGGATAAGAAGGTAATGGACAACGCCGTGGCGGACCTGACCAAGATTGCTGGTCAAAAGCCCGTGGTGACCAAGGCCAAGAAAGCCATCGCCGGTTTCAAGATCCGCGAAGGTCAGGCCATTGGTTGCATGGTTACGCTGCGTGGCGTTCAGATGTATGAGTTCCTGGATCGTTTTGTGACCGTGGCGCTGCCCCGTGTCCGTGACTTCCGTGGTATCTCTGGTCGCGCCTTCGATGGTCGTGGCAATTACAACATCGGCGTCAAAGAACAGATCATCTTCCCTGAAATTGAGTACGACAAGGTCGATGCCTTGCGCGGTCTCAATATCAGTATCACCACGACGGCCAAGTCCGACGAAGAAGCCAAGGCGCTTCTCGCTGGTTTCCGTTTCCCGTTCAAGAACTGAGGCGAAGCATGGCTAAAGTAGCTTTGATCCAGCGCGAACTGAAGCGCGAAAAATTGGCAGCCAAGTACGCAGTGAAGTATGCGGAACTGAAGGCAATCGCTGGCGACGCAAAGCGCAGCGACGAAGAGCGTGACGCAGCCCGTCTGGGTTTGCAGAAGCTCCCGCGCAATGCAAATCCCACGCGTCAGCGTAACCGTTGCGAAATCACCGGTCGTCCACGTGGCACCTTCCGTCAATTCGGTCTGGCTCGCGCCAAGATCCGCGAACTGGCTTTTGCAGGCGACATCCCCGGTGTCACCAAGGCCAGCTGGTAAGCAGGCAGGAGAGATACAACATGAGCATGAGTGATCCTATCGCTGACTTGCTGACCCGCATCCGTAATGCACAGATGGTCGCTAAGGCCACGGTTCTGGTGCCTTCTTCCAAAGTGAAGATTGCCATTGCCCAGGTGCTGAAGGACGAGGGTTATATCGACGGCTTCCAGGTGAAAACCGAAGCTGGCAAGTCCGAACTCGAAATTGCCCTGAAGTACTACGCAGGTCGTCCTGTGATTGAGCGCATCGAGCGTGTCAGTCGCCCTGGACTGCGTGTCTACAAGGGCCATGATTCCATTCCACAAGTCATGAACGGTCTGGGTGTGGCTATTGTCACAACGCCCAAGGGCGTGATGACCGATCGCAAAGCGCGCGCTACCGGTGTCGGTGGCGAAGTGCTCTGCTACGTGGCCTAACCCGCGGCATTGAGGAGAAACTGAAATGTCCCGAGTAGGAAAAATGCCCGTGACCATCCCCGCAGGTGTGGATGTGTCCGTGAAAAGTGATCAGATCTCTGTCAAGGGTTCTGGCGGTGCACTGTCCCTGGCGCAAAATGCGCTGGTGAAAGTGTCGAGCAACGAAGGCAAGCTCAGCTTTGAGCCTGCCAACGACTCCCGCGAAGCAAACGCCATGAGCGGCACGATTCGCCAGTTGGTCAACAACATGGTTGTCGGTGTCAGCAAGGGTTTTGAAAAGAAGCTGAGCTTGGTTGGCGTGGGCTACAAGGCTGCGGCCTCGGGTTCCAAGCTGAACCTGGCTGTTGGCTATTCGCATCCGGTCAATATCGAAATGCCCGCTGGCATCACGGTTGCCACCCCTACCCCCACGGAAGTGGTGGTCAAGGGTGCTGATCGTCAGCGTGTGGGTCAGATCGCTGCTGAGATTCGTGCTGTTCGTCCTCCCGAACCCTACAAGGGTAAGGGCATCCGTTATTCGGACGAAAAGATCACGATCAAAGAGACCAAGAAGAAATAAGGAGCTGCAACATGTTGACCAAGAAAGAGCAGCGTCTTCGTCGTTCGCGCCAGACCCGCATCCGCATTGCACAGCAAGGCGTGGCTCGTCTCACCGTGAACCGTACGAACCTCCATATCTACGCCAGTGTGATTTCCGGCGACGGCAGCAAGGTGCTGGCAAGCGCATCTACGGCAGAAGCCGATGTTCGCAAGTCCCTTGGCGGTTCGGGCAAGGGTGGCAATGCCGCTGCAGCCCAGATCATCGGCAAGCGCATCGCTGAAAAAGCGAAGGCAGCAGGCGTCGAGAAGGTTGCATTTGATCGCGCAGGCTTTGCCTACCACGGTCGCGTCAAGGCTTTGGCCGACGCAGCCCGTGAAGCCGGCCTGCAGTTCTAAGCGGAGCGGAATACAAAATGGCTAAATTTCAACCCAAAGTGCAGAGCGAAGGCCAGGACGACGGTCTGCGCGAAAAAATGATCGCGGTCAACCGCGTGACCAAAGTCGTGAAGGGTGGCCGTATTCTCGGTTTCGCCGCACTGACCGTGGTTGGCGACGGTGATGGCCGCGTGGGCATGGGCAAGGGCAAGTCGAAAGAAGTGCCAGCTGCCGTGCAAAAAGCGATGGAAGAATGCCGTCGTAACCTGATGAAGGTTTCGCTCAAGAGCGGCACCATTCACCATTCGGTGAAGGGTCACCACGGTGCTGCATCGGTGGAACTTCATCCAGCTCCTAAGGGTACCGGCATCATCGCTGGCGGCCCAATGCGCGCTGTTTTTGAAGTGGTAGGTATCACCGACATCGTGGCCAAGAGCCATGGTTCGTCCAACCCTTACAACATGGTTCGCGCCACGTTTGACGCGTTGGTGAATTCCACGACTCCGTCGCAAGTTGCTGCTAAGCGTGGCAAAGCGGTTGAAGACATCTTCGCCTGATTGGAAGTTGACTATGACTACGCAACAAACCGTCAAGATTCAACTGGTGCGCAGCCCGATTGGCACCAAAGAATCGCACCGCGCCACCGTCCGCGGCCTGGGTCTGCGCAAGCTCAATAGCGTGAGCGAACTGCAGGACTCGCCCGAAGTGCGCGGCATGATTAACAAGATCAGCTATCTGGTCAAAGTCCTCTGAGAGATAGATCATGGAACTCAATAGCATCAAGCCCGCAGACGGCGCCAAGCATGCCAAGCGCCGTGTAGGCCGTGGTATCGGCTCCGGCCTGGGCAAGACCGCTGGCCGTGGTCACAAGGGTCAAAAGTCCCGTTCCGGTGGCTACCACAAGGTCGGTTTCGAAGGCGGTCAAATGCCTCTGCAACGTCGCTTGCCCAAGCGTGGCTTCAAGTCGCACTTGCTCAAGTTCAACGCAGAAGTGACTCTGACGGCACTGGAGCAACTCGGCCTCGCGGAAGTGGACGTTCTGGCGTTGAAGCAAGCAGGTCTGATTGGTGAACTGGCCAAGGTGGTCAAGGTCATCAAGAGCGGTTCCCTGACCAAGGCTGTCAAGCTCAATGGTGTGGGCGCTACGGCTGGTGCCAAGGCAGCTATTGAAGCTGCTGGTGGCAGCGTCGCCTGAGTGTGACTCTGAAGGAAGGCATCTGTGGCTACTAGCGCGGCTCAAATTGCAAAGACCGGGAAATTCGGCGACCTGCGTCGTCGTCTGGTTTTTCTGTTGCTTGCGCTGGTCGTATATCGCATTGGGGCTCATATCCCTGTGCCTGGTATCGATCCAGCCCAACTCCAGCAGCTGTTCAGTGGCCAACAAGGCGGCATCCTGAACTTGTTCAACATGTTCTCGGGTGGTGCGCTTTCGCGTTTCACTGTGTTTGCGTTGGGGATCATGCCGTACATCTCGGCATCGATCATCATGCAGTTGATGAGTTACGTGTTGCCCTCGTTTGAGCAGCTGAAGAAAGAAGGTGAGGCTGGCCGCAGGAAAATCACGCAGTACACCCGATACGGGACGCTGGGTTTGGCCCTGTTCCAGTCCTTGGGTATTGCTGTGGCGTTGGAAAGCTCCGCAGGTCTGGTGTTAAGCCCAGGTCTTGGTTTTCGTGTGACCGCAGTAGTGAGTTTGACCGCCGGTACCATGTTCCTGATGTGGTTGGGTGAGCAAATTACCGAGCGTGGTCTGGGCAATGGGATCTCGATTTTGATTTTCGGCGGAATCGCTGCAGGCCTGCCCAGTTCGATCGGCGGACTTCTGGAACTCGTTCGCACGGGTGCCATGAGCATTCTGGCTGCTATCTTCATTGTCATTGTGGTGGGTCTGGTGACTTACTTCGTGGTCTTTGTTGAGCGGGGTCAGCGCAAGATCTTGGTGAACTATGCCCGTCGACAGGTGGGGAACAAGGTATACGGCGGTCAGTCGTCGCACCTGCCCCTGAAGTTGAACATGGCGGGTGTGATTCCTCCAATTTTTGCATCGTCGATCATTCTGCTGCCGGCAACGGTGGTGAACTGGTTCAGTGCAGGGGAGTCGATGCGCTGGTTGAAGGATATTTCGGGTGCGTTGACTCCTGGTCAGCCCATCTATGTCATGTTCTACGCTGCCGCGATCATTTTCTTCTGCTTCTTTTACACGGCACTGGTATTCAACAGCCGGGAAACTGCAGATAACTTGAAGAAGAGTGGTGCGTTCATTCCGGGTATCCGCCCAGGTGAACAGACTGCTCGGTACATCGACAAGATTCTGGTTCGCCTGACCTTGGCGGGTGCTGTCTACATTACCTTCGTGTGTTTGCTGCCAGAGTTTTTGATCTTGAAGTACAACGTTCCGTTCTACTTCGGCGGTACTTCACTGCTGATCATTGTGGTAGTGACCATGGACTTCATGGCTCAGGTTCAGAACTACATGATGTCGCAACAGTACGAATCACTGCTCAAAAAAGCCAATTTCAAAGGCAATGCGGGCAGTTGATGGTTGAGGAAGGTGGCAGCCTTATGGCGCGCGCTGCCTGCAAGTTGGATATCGTTTAGTTGGCGCCCCCCGATTGTTTCGCGGGCACAAATTGTGTTCCGTGCAAAGCAGCCGGGACGGATGGAAAAGTTTTAGGAGAATGCAATGAGAGTTTCGGCTTCGGTCAAAAAAATCTGCCGCAACTGCAAGATCATCCGCCGCAAGGGTGTGGTGCGCGTGATCTGCACGGATCTGCGTCACAAGCAGCGCCAAGGTTGATTGGAAAGTATTAGAGGACGCATATGGCACGTATCGCTGGCATTAACATTCCGCCCCACAAGCACGCGGAAATCGGTTTGACCGCCATTTTTGGCATTGGTCGCACCCGCGCTCGCAAGATTTGCGAAGCAACTGGTATCGCTTACTCCAAGAAGATCAAAGATCTGACGGACGGTGATCTGGAAAAAATTCGTGAGCAAATCGAGCAGTTCACCATTGAAGGTGACCTGCGCCGCGAAACCACGATGAACATCAAGCGTTTGATGGACATCGGCTGCTATCGTGGCTTCCGCCATCGCCGCGGTCTGCCAATGCGTGGTCAGCGCACCCGTACCAATGCACGTACTCGCAAGGGTCCGCGCAAGGGTGCTGCTGCACTGAAGAAATAAAGATTGAAAGATCATCATGGCTAAGTCTCCTGCCAATAACGCAGCTCAGCGCGTTCGCAAAAAGGTCCGGAAGAACGTTTCGGACGGCATTGCACACGTGCACGCCTCGTTCAACAACACCATCATCACGATCACCGACCGTCAGGGCAATGCCTTGTCGTGGGCATCGTCCGGTGGCCAAGGTTTCAAGGGTTCGCGCAAGTCCACCCCATTCGCAGCCCAGGTGGCTTCGGAAGTGGCTGGCCGCGCTGCCATCGATCAAGGTATCAAGAACCTTGACGTTGAAATCAAGGGTCCTGGTCCTGGCCGTGAATCGTCGGTGCGCGCACTGGGCGCACTGGGCATCCGTATTACGTCGATCTCCGACGTGACCCCGGTGCCACACAACGGTTGCCGCCCTCAAAAGCGCCGCCGTATCTAATCTCTCTCTAAGCCCACCGCCGCCTGTGAACGCGCAAGCGCCTCAGGCGGCTCCCGCAATTGTTTGCGGTAGATGACACAAAGGAAGCTCAAGTGGCACGTTACCTCGGCCCCAAGGCCAAACTCTCCCGCCGTGAAGGCACGGACCTGTTCCTGAAGAGCGCTCGTCGCTCCATCGCCGACAAGTCCAAGTTCGACTCTAAGCCTGGTCAGCACGGCCGCACTTCCGGTGCCCGTACTTCTGACTACGGTCTGCAACTGCGTGAAAAGCAGAAGGTCAAGCGCATGTACGGCGTGCTGGAGAAGCAATTCCGCCGTTACTTCGAAGCCGCTGAAGGCAAGAAGGGCAACACGGGCGCGAACCTGCTGTTCTTGCTGGAATCCCGCCTCGACAACGTCGTGTATCGCATGGGCTTCGGTTCGACCCGTGCCGAAGCACGCCAGCTGGTGTCGCACAAGGCTATCACCGTGAACGGCAAGTCCGTGAACATTGCCTCGTACCTCGTGAAGACGGGCGACGTGGTGGCTGTGCGTGAAAAGTCCAAGAAGCAAAATCGTATTGTCGAAGCTCTGCAGCTGGCCGCCCAGGTTGGCATGCCGGCATGGGTGGACGTCAATGCTGAAAAGGCTGAAGGCATTTTCAAGAAGGTGCCAGACCGCGACGAGTTCGGTGCCGACATCAACGAATCGCTGATCGTTGAGTTGTATTCGCGCTAATCGCTAGTTCGAATCACATTTCGAAAAAACCGTACCTGAACCGCGAGGCATCGCGGTTTAGGCGCTTCACCAGCCTTACCGGTGTAACGAGCTGGGGGTATTGAGAGGAAGTCTGAATGCAAACCAATTTGCTGAAACCCAAGGCGATCAATGTCGAGCAGCTTGGCCACAACCGGGCCAAGGTCGCGCTGGAGCCGTTCGAGCGTGGCTACGGCCACACGCTGGGCAACGCCATTCGGCGCGTCCTTCTCTCGTCCATGGTGGGTTACGCAGCGACGGAAGTCACTATTGCGGGCGTTCTGCACGAGTATTCGTCCATCGATGGCGTCCAGGAAGATGTGGTCAACATTCTTCTGAACCTCAAGGGTGTAGTGTTCAAGCTGCACAACCGTGACGAAGTGACGCTGAGCCTGCGTAAAGATGGCGAAGGCGTGGTTACTGCGCGTGATATCCAGACCCCCCATGACGTGGAAATCGTCAACCCTGATCATGTGATTGCCAATTTGTCGCAAGGCGGCAAGCTGGACATGCAGATCAAGGTCGAGAAGGGTCGCGGCTACGTTCCTGGTAACCTGCGTCGCTATGCCGACGAGTCGACAAAATCTATTGGCCGGATTGTGCTGGATGCATCGTTCTCCCCTGTGAAGCGCGTGAGCTACACGGTGGAAAGCGCTCGCGTGGAACAACGTACGGACCTGGATAAGCTGGTTGTCGAGATCGAAACCAACGGTGCTATTACTGCTGAAGACGCGGTGCGGGCATCGGCGAAGATCTTGGTGGAGCAGCTGGCTGTGTTCGCACAGCTGGAAGGTGGTGAGCTGGCTGCATTCGATGCACCAGCAGGCCCGCGTGGTAACGCCACGTTCGATCCGATTCTGCTGCGCCCTGTGGACGAGCTGGAATTGACCGTGCGCTCTGCCAACTGCCTGAAGGCAGAGAACATCTACTACATCGGTGACCTGATCCAGCGCACCGAAAACGAGTTGCTCAAGACGCCTAACCTGGGTCGCAAGTCGCTCAATGAAATCAAGGAAGTGCTCGCATCGCGTGGTCTCACGCTGGGCATGAAGCTTGAAAACTGGCCGCCAGCCGGTTTGGATAAGCGTTAAGTTATAATCTTAGGTTCCCTTCTTGGGAACAGTGCCTCGGGCAGTACCTGATACGGCTGCCTGAATTAATTACATAGTAGGAAAAAGCACCATGCGCCACGGACACGGACTCCGCAAACTCAATCGCACCAGCTCGCACCGCCTTGCGATGCTGCAGAACATGATGAATTCGCTGCTGCAACACGAAGTCATCAAGACCACCGTGCCCAAGGCCAAAGAACTGCGCCGCGTGGTTGAGCCCATGATCACCCTGGCCAAGGTCGATACCGTCGCCAACCGCCGTCTGGCATTCAACCGTCTGCGTGACCGCGACATGGTGACCAAGTTGTTCAACGAACTGGGTCCTCGCTTCAATGCGCGTCCCGGTGGTTACACCCGTATCCTGAAGATGGGATTCCGCGTGGGCGACAATGCGCCTATGGCACTGGTCGAATTGGTGGATCGCGCTGCAGAAACCGAAAATAATTCGGCAGCCACTGAATAATAGAGTATAATTTAAACATACCGCGCGATGGAGCAGTCTGGTAGCTCGTTGGGCTCATAACCCAAAGGTCGGAGGTTCAAATCCTTCTCGCGCAACCAATAAAATCAAGCACTTAGCTTGTCTTCAAGGCCCACTTCAGTGGGCCTTTTTGTTTTGTGTCGAGGTTTGTGACGAGGTCTGTGTCGTCACAATTGCAAGCCTCAGCGCTAGTGACCATTGGGTATGCGTCGAGTTTCTGGAGTCAAGAGGTCGAGAGTTGTCGCTATGCGCTGAGTGTTGTACTGCCGAATTCGAGACATCAACGAATTGGAACAACACGGGGGCCCTACCTTTGTACTTTTTGGGGTGCGGATAAAAACTTGGACTGGTTTTATGCCGCAAGTCCCAGGCTCACCCGGTATTCAATCGGGCTGAGAGAGCCAAGGGAGATCTTGATCCGCTTTTCGTTGTACCAGCGGATGTACGAGTCGACCATCTCAATAAATTGCTCGATGGTCGTGCCCTTCCAGTCTCGAGGATAGAACATTTCATTCTTCAGCCGACCGAAGAAGCCCTCGCACGCCGCATTGTCCGGAGAGCAAGCCTTGCGAGACATCGAGCGGGTAAGGTTCGCCTCACTCATTCTCGATAGCCAGCCTGGCCAGCGGTAGTGGCCACCGCGGTCAGAGTGAACCACGGGCCTCTCGGTGGTTTCTGCCACAGTCTCGATGGCGGCATCCAGCATGGTGTTGACCAACTCAGCATCCGGGCTCGTGCCAATCGTCCAGCTCACCACCATCCCGTCGAAGCAGTCGATGATCGGCGACAGGTAAACCTTGCCTGCCGGGATCTGGAACTCCGTGATGTCCGTGAGCCACTTCTCGTTGGGGGCTGAGGCCTGGAAGTCGCGGTTGATGATGTTCTCAGGCGCTGGACTGATCTCACCCAGGTATGAGGCGTACCGGCGCTTCTTGGGCTTTGGAACGACTAGGTGTGCCTGCTTCATGAGCCGCTGTACCACCTTCTCGGAGATCGGCCCCTGTTGCCTGGCCAGCGAGGCCTGCAACCTGCGATAGCCATAGCACCGGTGATTTGACTCGAAGATCTCAGTGATGGACTGCCGCACCTGGAGATACTTGTCGCCCACCACTGCACGGGCTCGGTGGTAGAAGTACGAGCTACGGGCCAGCCCCACCTGCGCGAGGAGCTCTGGGAGCCCATAGTGCTCTCTCAGGGCGTCAATCAGCAGTGTCTTCTCCCGGTTGGATAGGAGCTGCAGATTGACGCCCAGGCCTTTTTTTAACAGTTCATTGGCCTTATTCAAGAGGTCCTGTTCAAGCCTCAATTGCCGGACCTCGCGGCGCAATACAGCCACTTGGAGTTCGAGCTCGTCGCGCTCTCGTTGCTGGGGAGATCGATGGGTGTGTTTCATTGAAGCTGGGGCCTCACGTCCCAGAAGTTGGTTCTTCCAGTTGTACAACGTCGGCCGGCAAACGCCGAGCTTGTCGGCAACAGCCTGTGCACTTTCCTGCCGCGTGCAGAGCTCCACCACTCCCGTTTGCTTCAACGACTCGGGATACCTTCGCCCAACACGACCGACGATTGCTTTCCTGGCCTCAGGAATGGCCTCGCGAATCCACTTGGTGAGCGTTCCACGACCGGGATAGCCCAGGGCCCTCATGGTGGCTGCAATGCATCTATCATGGGTGAGGTAGTGCTCAAGGGCGGCAGCCTTTTGCGCCTGTGAGAACTTGGGCTCACGCCCCGCATAGCTTTTAGGCAAGTCCTGACGCTGCTGATATTCCCGATACCAACCTTTCAATGAGTTCTTGGTCGGGTATCCCAACTGCCTGATGGTGGGCCTGACTCGCATGCCCAGCTTGATGAAGAGCTCAACTGCTCGGATTCTTTCTTCGTAGGAATACATGAACTACCTCTTGGTAGTCCAAGTTTTCGTCCGCACCCCCTCGGCTGCAGTGGCATGAGCACTTAAACCAAACAGCCTCCGCAAAACCCGGGGCGGTTCAGGCTGACCGGGTGGTCTTCATGGACGAGGGCAAGGTGCTGGAGGTCAATACGCCAGACGCGTTTTTTGAAAGCCCTCGCCACGAGCGCAGCAAGGCATTCTTGCAGCAGATCTTGCGGTAGTCATTCGGAAATGAAGGGATTTTTGCTTCACCCGCTTATGAACGAACTTGAAGTAAGCCGCAAGGAGAGAACCCCACTCTACGCTTTCAATTCGCTTCAACTGGGCTACCAGCGCAGCAGTAGATAAGGCCCAAACCGCGACGGTTCACTTTCGGCGCATCACCGTCAAGCATCTCCATGCGCACGATCCGGCCGTGTTTCAGTCAGGACACTAGCGCGCGGAGACGGAGACAAAACAGGCCCGATCGATTCTCGGGCCGCGAAGACCTCGTTAGAGATCGTCACTCTTTGAAGTTCAGCTTGCCATCCACCGCAATCCGCCGATACACCGTCACGTCCTGCTGCACGATATTCGCCAGGCGCGAGGGAGGGCCGCCAGTGGCGGAGATCCCCATTTCCAAAACTTGTTTCGCGAAAGAGGCGTCACTTACCGCAGCATTGGCTGCTTTATTGAGCTTGTCGATCACCGCTGAAGGTGTGCCTGGAGGAGCGAAAACGCCAAGCCATGATGTCAACACGAACTCGTTCAACCCGCTCTCCGCAGCAGTTGGCACATTGGGCATTCGCGGGTCACGTTGATCTCCACTCACGGCGACGATTTTGACCTTGCCGGCATCTGCATAAGTCTTGGCTGTGGCATCGAAGGTCATGTCCAGTACGCCGCTGGCTACGTCGAGAATTGCCCCTGAGGTGGACTTGTAGGGGATGTGCACCATCTCCGTTTTTGTGAGCATCATGAAAAATTCGCCCGCGAAGTGGGCTCCACTCCCCGCACCGGAACTTCCATAACTCAGCTTGCCAGGATTGTTCTTCGCATACGCAATGAACTCTTGTAGGGAACTGACGGGCAACTTGGCGCTTACAGCGATAGGGAGTCCATACTTTCCTATCAGCGCGACTGGCGCTAACGCCTTGGTGGGGTCGTACTTCACGCTGCTGTCAGTGATGGGGAGAATGCTGTAGCTGGGGTTGGTGAACAGCAACGTGTTCCCGTCCGGTGCGGCACGCATGACCAAATCCGAACCAATTCTCGAGCCGCCTCCTGGCTTGTTTTCAATAATCATGGTCCGGCCGAGTGTCTTTGACATGCGCTCAACCACGCCTCGGGCAACCTGGTCGGAAATACCTCCAGCGGTGTACGGAACAATGACTCTGATGACTTGTTGCGAGTTTTGCGCAGGGGATGTGCCTGCGCACGCGAGCAACACACTGCCAAACAGCAATTTTGAAAATATCTTGTTGAAATAGGTGACCATTTTTGCCTCTTTTTTTATATGTGATTGATGGTGGTCAGTCGTTCGAAAGACCGTCCCAACAGAGGTATTTGATTTCGAGGAATTCGTCTATTCCGTACTGAGATCCTTCACGACCCAGACCACTCTGTTTAACCCCTCCGAATGGCGCGACTTCAGTAGAAATGAGGCCTGTATTGATGCCAACCATGCCCGTCTCGAGCGCTTCGGATGTGCGCCAGATTCGTACCGCGTCCTTGCTGAATAGATAGGCTGCAAGTCCGAACTCGGTATCGTTGGCCATGGCGATCGCCTCGTCATCGGTCTTGAATCGAATCAGAGGGAGGACAGGACCAAATGTCTCTTCGACTGCGATGGTCATATCGGGGGTCACGTCGACAATCACGGTGGGTTGGAAGAAACATCCACCCATTGAGTGATGCTGTCCCCCGGTCAAGACACGCGCGCCGGCATTGACAGCGCTGCTCACATGTTCTGCGACCTTGCCCACAGCGGCGGAGTCGATCAAGGGTCCTATCTGCACACCATCGTCCAGACCGTTGCCGACCAAGAGTTTCGATACGCGGTTGGCCAGCCGTTCTGCAAGCGCGTCATAGATGCCATCCTGAACCATCACCCGGTTAGCCGCGATGCATGACTGTCCTGTGTTGCGAAACTTCGCCACAAGAATGCCCTCTACCGCCAGATCAATCGAAGCATCGTCGAACACGATACACGGCGCATTGCCACCAAGCTCCATCGAGCATTTCTTGATAGTGGATGCAGACTGCTGGAGAAGTAGTCGCCCTACCTCTGTAGACCCGGTGAATGTGATCTTGCGCACCAAGGGGTGAGAGGTCAGCACGCCGCCGATCGCGCGGGTGTCGTTGCCTGTGACAACATTGAACACTCCTGCCGGTATTCCAGCGCGTAGAGCGAGTTCCCCCAAGGCAAGCGCTGTCAGCGGGGTTTGACTTGCTGGCTTCACTACCATGGTGCATCCCGCGGCCAACGCTGGACCCGCTTTGCGGGCGATCATCGCTGCGGGAAAATTCCAGGGCGTGATGGCTGCGCAAACGCCTATTGCCTGCTTGAGGGTAACGATTCTCTGCGTGTCTTTGGACGAGGGAATGACATCTCCGCGAATGCGCTTGGCCTCCTCGGCGAACCACTGGATGAAGCCGGCTGCATAGTCAATCTCACCCCTGGCTTCGGCAATCGGTTTGCCTTCTTCCAGCGTTATCAAGGTGGCCAGATCGTTTTTGTTCTCAACGATCAGTTGCCACCAGCGGTACAACACCTGGGAGCGGTGCTTCGCAGTAGTTGTTCTCCATTTGCGAAAGGCCCTGTCAGCGGCCAGAACGGCGTTGGTGGTTTCCTCTTCCTTGCACCGGGGTAGGGTGGCCAGCAAGTCTCCGTTGGCAGGGTTGCGCAATTCCGTCGTGCCGTGTGGAGTGGCTGCAATCCACTCGCCGTCAATCAACGCTGCCTCGCGCCAGAGCGATGGATCTTTGAGAATGGAGTTCATGGCGGTCTTCAGCATGGGAATCGACCTACCATGAACTCGTTGTCAGGATCGTCGGTCACGGGCAGCTTTGATGCCAGAAGGCCCTGACGCATCTGTTTCATGAACCTGTCTGGAATTCGCATGGCAGGTGCTCGCAAAGGGCCCCCATTGAATCCAGCCAACCAGTCTTGGTATTTCCACATCGTTCTGTTGAGCACGCCGGTCCCGCCCGCGTAGGACTGTGCGCCTGCGCCGTTGGCGTTGCGTGCTGGATTGACTTGCCAGAATAGTTTCATCGCCTCTTCCCATTGACCAGTCCTGGCAAGCTCGAACGCGCGGGGATAGTAGTCGCTCATCCAAGCGGTATTGCTCGTGCCAGAAAACTGCAGGTCCATCAGGCTCATAAGGGGGATTGCATCGCTTTCGATCGGGACGCTGATGACCACTTCGCTTCGGAAATGGCGATACATCTCGGTGGCACCCGCGATCAGCGGAAAACCTTGCTCAGACTTGATCGCCACGATGTTGGGGCAGTCATCAAGTACGCGGCGCACGAACTCCACCGACATGCCAGCGGGGTGAACTCGCTCGAAGCCCCACAACGGGATGGGGAAAAGCATTACAGCGAGATTTGTCGAGTCGCAGAATTTCTTGGTGTAGTCATAGATTTCCTGCTCGCTCGTGGGCCAAAATTGCGAGGGATAGGACAGCAGAACGATGTCCGCGCCAGCTGCTTCGGCCAACTGCGCGGCGAAGATGTTCTCCTCCAAAGTTCCAAATGAGGCGTGGAAGAACAAGCCGAAATCGCTTCCTGCTGTGTCCCGCGCCCAGGCCGTGAATTGGGCGTTTTCTTCTGGCGTGATCGCCACCTCAGAACACAGCAGCGTGTACGTGTAACCCAGCTTTTGAACCGATGCGATATCGTGGCGAATCCCGCGTTCATTGAGATTTTTGAGATCGGACGAGTAACTTGGGATAGTTACTGCTGAGCATCCGACGAGGCGTTCTCGTGCCCAAGCGCGCGCGTCTTTTTTCTTGTAGGAAGCCATAAAGTCTTTCTTTGAATCGTTACTTGGAAACTGGAACAATGCTGCTCAGCAATTCAGTGCCGACGCCTTTTGCGCGGGCCCTTGCCAACAGCATCTCTGCGGTAACTACGTCTTGGAGCGCTGAGCCCACCGATTTGTAGAGAACGATGTCACCAGGCTGTCGGCCTGGCGTGCGACCTCCTACAAAGTCCGAAAGCGCAAACAGCTTGTCGTCGAAGTTCACCCCGGCCTTCTTTGCCGCGATCATGTCGCCGGTGTCGTGCGCTACCTCCTCCACCATGTCGGCTACGATGAGGGCGGCACGAGCGATCACCTGCTCGTCCACTTCGCGCTGCTCTGGCAGCGTGGAGCCTATGGATACGACTGTCATGTCGGGCTCTAGCCATTCGCCGACCAGTACCGGGGATTCATCCCGGCTGCGTGCCGCACACAACACCACGTCAGCCCCGCGGATGGCATCCTGCGCAGAGGTCGATGGATCAATATGGAGCGAGAGATCGTGGCGCATTTCGTCTGCGAAACGTTCGCGGCTTGCAGGCGTTGGGCTGTACACCTTCACATGCGCGACTTCTCGTATTGAGGCCAATGCCAGCAGAAGGCCACGTGCCTCGAATCCGGAGCCGATAACGCCAACCCGAAGTGCCCGGTGGGGTGCCGCGCAGTCGACGGCAACCGCCGCAGTGGCTGCCGTGCGGATTCCTGTCACGCGGTTACCGTCGATCAGCGCAGCCAGTCCCATTGTGGTCTGGTCAAACAAGGAAATGAGGTAGCTCGCCCGACGCATCTTCATTGAGGCGGAGATCAGTTTGCTACCCATGTGTCCGCCGGTTGGGGACACGGCAGACAACCCTCGGAGCCACATGCCGTCACCGCGTGCCATGGAGCGGGGCGGCACCATGCTTGGTGCAATCTCACTTTCGTAAGCTGCTCGCAGAGCCTGAATAGCCGACGGCCAGTCGGCCAAACTGGCAACCTCAGCGTCGGAAAGAAATAGAGTTGGCGGAACGGCGATGGCCGCTTCCGACGAGTGGTTTCCCAAAGCATGTCTCCTGTTGATAGGAGCTCATCCTAGGGAAGAACCTCTCCCTGAGCGACGCTACTGCAGCGAAAGCAGCTATCCGAAATTCGGTTGGCTTCTCATATTGGATCCTGTGATTTCAGCAAGTCCGGAACCCACTCAAGGACAAGGCGAGCAATCTCCCGCGAAGCGTGCGTGGAAGGGCGATGCAAAGTGGTGCCCAGCACAATCGACCGGGAGAAAACAGGTTGCACGATCTTCACAGTTGCCAATCGCTTGCGCTCTAGGGGAGTGAGCTGGCCCGCTGTAATGGCGAACCCGCCACCGTGGGCAGCGATCTCATGCTGAAGGTGGATGGAGTCCGCTTCGGCACCGATTCTCAGCACGGCGCCGTGCTGGCGCGCGAGTGCCGCGATCCGAGCGCGAAACGGATGCGGATCAGAAGGCAGCACCAGTGGCATCTTCAAAACGTCTTCGAATGGGATGGAACGACGTCCTGCCAGTTCGTGAGTGAGTGGGACAATCAAAACCAGGCGGAGCCTTGTCAATACCGGCTCGTCTTTCCGAGCACTATCTTCCTCGCGCAATAGGAACGCCAGGTCCAATCGCCCCTCTTTCAGCCACTCTTCAAGCTGGGCGCTGGACCCTTCCGTGATGTGCAGCTGCACTTCTGGGAACTGCTCTAGCGCCTTCGCATAAAGTCGACCGGCCAGCAAGCCGACCGTCGAGGGGAGCAAACCCAAACGCACTTCGCCCATTGGGATGCCGCGACTCGACCGGATGTCATCGGCCAATTGCTCGGCTTGGCGGATCATGGCTTTGATTCTTGGATACACCCTCTCTCCAAGTTCCGTCAACACGACACCTCGACCCGTGCGGCGAAAAAGGCGGCTGCCCGATTCCGTTTCAAGTTGGGCTATGTGCCGACTGACTACGGACTGCGGCATGTCGAGCGCGGCAGACGCGCGTGAAAGACTGCCAAGCTCGGCGACTTTCGCAAACAGGTGCCACTTGGCGTCAAGGATGGTTTGCACTGTGCCGTTGTCCGTTGTTCAGCGCGTCTGCTGGGCGCATCAAATAGGGGCCGAATATCGCCGATCGGTGTGCCCTCTGGCACGTGAGGCCGTGGTCGCGAGCTACCTGCGGCATTGACAAACGGCGAGATACGCAGGCCCAAGCTTGCGCGCACGCATAGTATTCGGTTCTGCCAACCTCACCTCGGCGATGTCGGCCCTTGCCGGCGAGCGAGTCCGCGACCGGCTTCCAGGTGTGCCCGCTTACAGGGAGGCTATTTGCTTCATTGGGGGAGTCTAGATCGTCTTACCCACCCGCAGTGCCAGCTCTCGCATCCAGGTCAGCGCGGGATCGGCATCTCGATGGCGATGCCATTGAAGTTTCTGTTCGAGGGTGGGGACCTCAAGCGGTGGCTCCCATAGGCGGATGGGCAGAATTGCTTCGGCTTGAATCGCCAATCGCTTGTGCACGGTTGCGATTCGATCCGTGCCAACAACCATGCGGGGAAGTGCGGCCATCGTCGGGGCGGACACTTCGACATGGCGCTTGATCCCAAATCGGTCCAGAAACCAACTGTCGAATGCCGCCCGTTGCTGTCCGGTCGCGTAGTTCGCAACAACATGGCCGCATTCCAGGTAGTCGTTGAAAGTCAACTCCTCCTTGATACGGCTGTTTCCCAACCAGGTCACGCAGAGATATTGCTCTTCGAAAAGTGCTTCGCTCGGATGATCAGGCGACACGTATTGGGCTGGGATGATGAGCAAGTCGGCATCACCCTGCTCCAGTTGCTCAATGGGCCGATCACTCAACATCCGGAGCTCGATTCCGATTCCTCTGGCCTCTTTGTAAAGCGCCTCCAACATGGCAGGGACAAAGACCGCTGTGGTGAAGTCCGAGAGCAGCAAAACGAAAGTCCGCGTTGCCTTGGCGGGATCGAAGACCGGTGGGTTGGTGATCGTGCTGTCAATGCGCATCAGCACCTCTCTAACAGGCTCAATGAGGCCAAGTGCGCGAGGAGTGAGCACCATCTGTCGCCCCTGCGCGGCGAGCAGCTCGTCACCAAAGTACTCGCGCAATCTGGCCAACGCGTTGCTCATCGCCGGCTGGCTTAAGTGCACCCTTTCACCGGCTCTGCTGATGTTGCGCTCCGCGAGTAGTGCATCCAATGCCACCAGCAAGTTGAGGTCAAGTTTGTTGAATCGCATGTCTCAGGGTTTCTATTGATATTTGTCGCGTGGATTCTAGGAATCTAAAGAATCCATTTCAGGAATACAAGCCAATTCTTTAGAGTTCGTCCTTGTCGCACTCGCCACAGAGCTTGGCGGCAGCAAAACAAACATAACGGAGACAAAGCCATGCGAAACAGCGCCGACCCGGCAGGTCGATCCACGTCCGTACGCCCCCGATACACCAGGATTGCAGCGGCAGCGACTCTCGCGATCGCTGGTGCTCAAACTGCGTCAGCCATAGAGATCGACACAGGAAACACCGACTGGAAGCTACGCTGGGACAACACCGTCAAGTACAGCCTTGCTGGTCGCGTGAAGTCGCCTCTTCCCTCCCTGTCGAACACCCTTCCGGTGACGGCGAACCAGGATGACGGTGACAACAATTTCAAGCGCGGGATCGTATCGAACCGTCTGGACCTGCTGAGTGAACTGGACCTCACCGGCCCCAGCTACGGTGCGAGAGTCAGCGCCGCCGCTTGGTATGACGAGGTCTACAACGGTCGTACAGACAACGTTGGCTTCACCTCCAACCACAGCCCGCGCGACGCATTCCCATCGGAAACGCGCGAGCTCATGGGCCGAAAGGCAGAAGTACTCGATGCGTTTGTCTATGGACGCTTCGATCTCGGTGCCACACCGGCAACCGTGCGCATCGGCCGCCACACGCTGCTCTGGGGCGAAAGTCTCTTCTTTGGTGCCAATGGCATCGCCGGCGGCCAGGCACCTCTGGACCTGATCAAATTGCTTTCGGTTCCCAATTCGCAGTTCAAGGAAGTGGCCAAGCCAACTGGCAAGGTCTCTGGCCAAGTGCAGCTGTCGTCCAACCTGGCGGTTGGTGCCTACGTAAATTACGAGTGGCAGAAAACACGCCTCATGCCCGTGGGTGCCTACCTGTCTTCCAGTGATTCATTGGGGCCTGGTGCGGAGCGCATCAATGCGGGACCTACCGGAGCGTTCATTCGCCAGGCCGATTTGGACGCCAAGGATTCTGGACAAGGCGGATTGCAGGTGCGCTGGCGCTCCGATGCACTGGACACTGATTTTGGCTTCTATGCCATCCGTTACCACGCGACCACGCCCAGCAACATCAACAACGTTCTGACAGGGTTCCCGCCGGCGCTGTCCGCCAGCTCCTATCGCTGGATGTACCACGAGGGAGTGCGCGCGTACGGTGCAAGCTTCGCCAAGACGTTGAACGAGTGGAGCTTCGCTGGGGAAGTATCCGTCCGCCACAACACTCCACTGGCAAGTTCTGGGCAGACCACGCTGGCCAACGTGGGGGTGAACGCGGGTCTGAACAACAGCAGCAACCCCGGCTATGCGGTGGGCGAGAGTGCCCACGCCCAGGTCTCGTGGATCGCCTCGCTCGGGCCGTCATTCATTGCTCGTGAATCTTCATTCGTGGGTGAAATCGCTTGGAACGAGCGCACCAAGGTCACGCGCAACGCTCAGATGCTCAATCCAAATGCGGACAAGTCTGCTGTCGGTACGCGGATGGTCTATGCACCCAGCTATCGGCAAGTGGTTCCCGGACTTGACCTGACGCCCTCGATCGGTCTGGGCTACACGTTTGGCGCTTCTTCAGCAGTGGGCCCGGGGTTCGGCGTAGACAAAGGGGGTGACATGAATCTTGGACTCTCCGGCGTCTACCTGGGGACGTGGACCTTTGCACTGAACTACGTGCACTACCTCGGAAAAGCGGCTCCGACGCTTGACGCTGCGAACAACGCGCAGTTCAAGCAAGCCCTGAAGGACCGGAACTCCCTGACGTTCTCGGTGCGCACCACTTTCTGACCTGGAATCCATCGTATGAAGAACACCATGCAATTTGTCGGTGGCCTGCTGTGCCTGTCGACCCTGACCGCAATGGCTGCGGCGACACCCGAAGAAGCCGCCAAGCTCAAAACCGAACTCACTCCCTTGGGCGGAGAGCGTGCTGGAAACAAAGAAGGCACCATTCCGCCTTGGACTGGTGGGTACACCACGGCCCAGGCCAATTTCAAGAACGGTGGCCGCCGTGACAATCCGTTTGCGGGGGAGAAGCCCTTGTTCAGCGTCACAGCCTCCAACATGGCACAGCACGCCGACAAGCTGACCGACGGCACGCAAGCGCTGATCAAGAAGTACCCACAGAGCTTTCGCGTCGATGTGTACAAGACGCAGCGTACCGCTGCGGCCCCGCAGTGGGTCTACGACAACACCGCGAAGAATGCCACCACGGCACGCCTGGAAGGCGAGATCGTGCGTGGAGCTCATGGCGGCATCCCGTTCCCAATCCCCAAGACAGCCAAGGAGATCCTCGCCAACCATGAGTTGCATTGGCGCGGGGAAGCTTGGCAGACCAACTTTCGGGGATACATGGGCACTGCCACTGGTCAACGTGTCATGGCAGTCGAGGGCGTGGGCGACTTTCAAATGCCGTACTACAACAAGGATGGCTCTGCTGAAAAGGCGAATGGCGAATACTGGATGATTCGCCTGATCAATTCGGGCCCTCCAGTGCGTGCTGGCGAAGCGATCACTGGTCGCCAAAACCTGGACCCGGACAAGACCGGCACATGGGTCTATCTCACGGGCCAACGCAGGGTGCGCAAGCTGCCGAACGCGTGCTGCGACACACCGACACCTGCCTCCAACGGCATCGCGAATTTCGATGAAGTCGACGTTGTCTCCGGCCGCAGCGATCGCTTCGACTGGACCATCGTGGGGAAGAAGGAGATGTACATCCCCTACAACGCAAACGGGATGCATGTGCCGGACAAGGACAGCGATTTGCTTCTGGCAAGCCACCTCAATCCTGACCACGTGCGCTGGGAGCTCCATCGGGTGTGGGTCATCGAAGCCAAGCTCAAGCAGGGGCAACGCCACCAGGCACCGCGCTCGCGCTACTACGTGGATGAAGACACATGGGTTGCCGTGCTCGGCGACCGCTGGGATGCGAAGGATCAACTGTGGCGCACCCTGTGGTCACATCCGATGGTGATGCCCGACCTGCCGGCTACCACGCCTCCTCAGCAGTGGGGGTTCAATGACCTGGTCGCCGGCACCTGGTATGCCAGCGGTGTGGTGAATGAGCGTCCGCAGCACTACAAGGTGGTGCCCCGCCGCCCCGACACTTTCTTCACCCCCGACGCCATGGCTGGCGAAGGCGTTCGTTGAACTGCAGGGCAGCCATGCACCATCTTGTTCAAGCTGCAATCCTGGCAGGGATGGCGACATCCGCATGCGCAGTCATTGCTGCCGGTGCTTTGCCTCAAGCAGTCGGCCCAGCCATCGATCGACCAGCGCTTGCCGGCGCTCACCCGGAGCGATCAGTGCTCTTAGGCGCTGCGCTGGCGGGGAAGCGCATTGTCGTTGTAGGAGAGCGAGGAATCATCCTGTGCTCGGACGACGGTGGCGTCAACTGGACGCAGTCGAAGTCGCCGGTCAGCGTCACGCTGACTTCCGTTCGATTCGCCAATGAGAAGGCAGGCTGGGCCGCAGGTCACGGGGGCACCATTCTCGCAACCCAAGACGGTGGCAAAACGTGGGTGCGCCAACTCGATGGCGTAAGGGCGGCAAAGCTGCTGCTCGCTCAGGCAGTGGCGCAGGGAAGCGAGAGGGCCATCAAGGATGCTCAGCGCCTTGTTGCTGACGGAGCCGACAAGCCGTTTCTAGATCTGCACTTCTTTGATGAGCGCCGCGGACTGGCTGTTGGCGCATACAACCTGGCCTTTCTGACAGGCGATGGCGGGGTGACGTGGGTGCCACTCAGTGGTCTCCTCGACAACCCGCAGGCAATGCACCTATACGCTGTGCGTGCAAGAGGCACTACCGTCGTCATTGCCGGGGAGCAGGGCCTGGTGCTGCTCTCCGGTGATGGTGGTGCGACCTTCCGCCGGATTGAAACCCCCTATTCGGGCACTTTTTTTACGGCTGAGATTCTCCACGACGGAGCCATCTGGCTGGGTGGTCTGCGTGGCAACGTCTGGCGCAGTGCCGACGCTGGCGGCAACTGGCAAGCGATGCATGGGCAAAGCAATGCCCCAACCGGTGCGTCGATCACAGCTTCAACGGTTGCCTCTGACGGCATGCTGCTGCTTGGCTCCCAGTCTGGGCAAACCCTGCAGGCTAACAGCGAGTCGTTGCGCCTGCGCCCCGGAGCTCCCGTAGGTCCTGTCACCGGCTTGCTTCCTCTGCCCGACGGGCGGCTGCTTACCTTGACCTTGCGAGGCGCGACTGTGCAAGCGGCGTCCGACAAGGGCTCTCAACACCCATGAACGCCAAAGAATTCGATCCCCGCAGTGGCTCAGCTCTTGAGCGCTTGCTGTTCAACCACCGCGCCGCGGTCGTTGTTTTATGTGCGCTGATCACCGCCATCCTCGGCTGGCAAGTGTCGCGCTTGGCGCTCAACGCCAGCTTCGAAAAGACCATCCCGACCTCGCACCCTTACATCCAGAACTACCTCGCCCACCAGGCTGAGCTGACGGGGCTAGGGAATGCCGTGCGCATTGCCGTTTCCAATCCCCGAGGGTCCATCTACGACGCGGCCTACCTGGACACGCTGCGGCAGCTGAGCGACGACGTGTTCCTGCTGCCAGGTGTTTCGCGCAACCAGATGAAGAGCCTTTGGACGCCGAATACCCGCTGGGTGGGCGTGACAGAAGACGGGCTTGAAGGTGGGCCCGTGATCCCCGATGGCTATGACGGTGGTGCCCAGAGCCTTCAGCGGCTGCAACTCAATGTGGCCCGCTCCGGCGAGATCGGGCAACTGGTTGCCGCAGATGCTCGATCCACGGTCATCTTTGTTCCATTGCTTGCCAAGGACGGCGCGGGCCAGCCCTTGAATTACGGGGCATTGGCCCAGCGGCTTGAAGCTTTGCGCAACGCATACGAGGCCAAAGGCGTCGAGCTGCACATCACAGGCTTTGCGAAGCTGGTGGGCGACCTGATCGAAGGGGTGCGTGCGGTACTGATGTTCTTCGCGTTGGCCGTGGCGATCTGCACTGCGATGGTGTATTGGTTCACCCGTTGCATCCGCTCGACTGGGCTGGTGGTTGCTGCCTCGCTGGTCGCGGTCGTGTGGCAGCTGGGACTGCTGCCGGTGCTGGGCTATTCGCTGGACCCCTATTCCATCCTGGTCCCCTTCCTGGTGTTTGCTATCGGCATGAGCCACGGCGCGCAGAAGATGAACGGGATCATGCAGGACGTGGGGCGCGGCATGGACCAGCTGGTGGCCGCTCGCTTCACCTTTAGGCGACTTTTCCTCGCCGGCTTGACCGCTTTGCTGGCGGATGCCGTGGGATTTGCCGTGCTGCTGGTGATCGATATCACCGTGATACGGGAGCTGGCAATTGCAGCGTCCATTGGTGTCGCAGCTCTGATCTTCACCAATCTGATCCTGTTGCCGATCATGCTCTCCTACACGGGAGTGAGCGCCAGGGCCGCAGAGCGCAGCCTGCGTGACGAGCGAGCCGTCGCCCAAGGAGCATCCGGGCATCCCTTGTGGTCCACCCTGGGCCGCTTCACACGGCGTGGCGCAGCCACAGCCGCGTTGGTTGTGGCCGTTGCCCTTGGCGCTGGGGGTCTCGCTCTGAGCACCCAGTTGAAGATCGGGGATCTTGGTGCGGGCGCGCCAGAGTTGCGCTCTGATAGCCGCTACAACCAGGACGTGGCCTTTATGGCGAAAAGCTATGGCGCCTCCAGCGATGTCATGGCCGTCATGGTCACCACTCCTCCTGGCCAGTGTGCGAACTACGAAACGCTCAATCGCGTCGACGCGCTGGAGTGGCAGTTGAGGCAGCTTGAGGGCGTGGAAAGCACGAACACCCTCGCCTTGCTCAATCGCCGGGTGCTCTCCGGGTTGAACGAGGGCAGTCCGAAGTGGTACGAGTTCCTGCCCAACCAGGACATGATCAACACGGTGACGGCGGGCGCACCACGTGGTCTGTACAACGACACCTGCAGCCTGCTGACGCTGTATGTGTTCCTGCGCGACCACAAGGCGCAGACATTGTCGCGCGTGGTTGCACATGTGGAGTCGTTTGCCCAGGCCAACGATACGAAGGATGCGAAGTTCCTCCTGGCCGCCGGCTCGGCGGGCATCGAGGCGGCCACCAACGTTGTGGTTGCCAAGGCCTGGTGGCAGATGCTGGGGCTGGTGTACGCCGCGGTCGTCGTGCTCTCGTTCATCACGTTCAGGTCCTGGCGTGCCGTGGTCGTGGCCATCTTGCCTTTGCTGTTGACCTCGGTTCTCGCCGAAGCGCTCATGGTGATGCTGGGTATCGGCGTGAAGGTGGCAACCCTGCCCGTGATCGCACTGGGCGTGGGCATCGGTATCGACTACGCCCTGTACATCCTCTCCATCACGCTGGCCCGTCTGCGCATGGGAGAGTCGCTCTCTGCCGCTTACCAGCATGCCCTGCTGTTCACCGGCAAGGTCGTCATGCTGACGGGCGTGACCCTGGCCGCCGGCGTCTTCACCTGGGTCTTCAGCCCGATCCAGTTCCAGGCCGACATGGGCCTGCTGCTGGCGTTCATGTTCCTTCTCAACATGCTGGGCGCCCTGGTCTTGGTACCCGCTCTCGCGCACTTTCTCCTCAGGCCATCGGTGCAACGCGCCACGGCCTCCAGCTCTTCCACCGTTACCGCCGCAGCAGCGGCCTAGTTCCCCATGTTCAAGTATTTCCCAACCAACTACGTCTGGAACCTGTCCGTCGATCTGGCCATCGAAATGGGCGCCCGCATGGGCGAGATCGAAGCAATGTGCGCTCCGTTGCAGGAGGCTGCCAAGGCACCAGACGCAGCAGGCACCGCAGCATTCCGCGAAACATGGGCGCGAATGGCAGACAAGCTGTGCGAACTCGCTGCCGAAGATGAGGCCGCAGGCCGCGCTCTGTCCGCCGGAGAGAAGTACAGCCGCGCAGCCACCTACTATCTGACCGCTGAGCGGTTGCAGGCCCACGGCGCACCTGGCAGGACGGCACTTTACGGCCGCTTTCTGGAGGTATTTGCGAAGGGGCTGCAGCTGGGCCGCGAGAACTGCACTCGTGTCGAGATTCCCTATGAGGGCAAGCACCTGTCCGCGCTCTATGTGCGGGCTGAAGGCGTGAACGGGCCTGCCCCGATCCTGGTGCAAGTCAATGGCCTGGACTCCACCAAGGAGATGAAATACCGCGTTGGCCTGCCAAGTTGGCTGTCGCGCCGTGGTGTGAGTTCACTCATCGTTGATCAGCCTGGAACCGGAGAAGCATTGCGCCTTCACGGCATGACAGCGCGCTTTGACAGTGAGCACTGGGCAAGCCGCATCGTCGACTGGCTCGAACAGCAGCCGGACGTGGACTGCAAGCGGATTGGCCTTGAAGGCGTGTCGCTCGGTGGCTACTACTGCCCGCGCGCGGTGGCGTTCGAACCGCGGTTCGCCTGCGGGGTCGTTTGGGGCGCGAACCACGATTGGCGGGATGTGCAGAAAAAGCGCCTCGCCAAGGAAGGCAGCCTCCCTGTCCCGCACTACTGGGAGCACGTGCGCTGGGTCTGGGGTGCGAAGGACATGGATGACTTCATGCGCATCGCTGAGCAAGTGCATCTGGACGGCGTCCTGGACCGCATCCACGTGCCTTTCCTCGTCACGCACGGAGAAAAAGACTCCCAGATTCCCCTGCAGTGGGCGCACCGGACTTACGAACAGCTGGTCAACAGCCCAAAGCGAGAACTCAAAGTCTTCACCGAGCGAGAAGGCGGCGTCCAGCACAGCAGCTTCGACAACAGCATCAACGCAGGCCACTACATCGCCGACTGGGTGGCCGAGACCCTGGGCGGTCATACCGCCTGAGCCCGAAAAGCAAGACCTAGGAAACACACAGATGAAAATCATCGGACCCGATGCACTCGTATTCGGAGTGGACGACGTAGCTGCCTGCGAGCAGTACCTGACCGACTATGGTCTCACCCGCAGCGACGCGCCGGGGCAACAGGGCCGCTTTGAGGCGCTCGACGGCACATCGGTGGTGGTACTCGCGAAGGATGATCCATCGCTGCCAGCCCCCATGGGCACGGCCAGCATGCTGCGCGAAACGGTGTACGGTGTAGCCAACCAGGAGAGCCTGGATGCCATCGAGGCTGAACTGGCGAAGGACCGGCAGGTCCGCCGCACGGACGGAGTGCTGCGCGCGGTCGATGACATGGGGTTCGCGCTCGCGTTCCAGGTGACCGTGCGCAAACCGATCTCCTTGCCAGCCGAATCGGTGAACGCACCTGGCGCGGCGCCGCAGCGTGGCGCCAATGCGCTGGGCCTTTCGACGGACATGGCGGCCAAGCCGCGATCCCTCTCTCACGTTGTCTACTTCGTTCCCGATGCGGTCAAGGCCGAGGCGTTCTACGAACGGCTGGGATTCGTATGCACCGACCGTTTCACCGGTGTCGGCCCTTTTCTGCGGCCTGCGGGTACCAGCGATCACCACACGCTGTTCATGATCCAGACGCCCCCTTTCATGAAGGGGTGCGAGCACTTCACCTTTCACATGGGCGGGCCTACCGAGGTCATGCTGGCCGGCACCCGCTTCGTGGAAAAGGGGTACCAGAGTTTCTGGGGGCCCGGGCGTCACCGCTTCGGCAGCAACTGGTTCTGGTACTTCAATTCGCCGCTGGGCTGCCATGTCGAGTACGACGCGGACATGGACCTGCACGACGAGGCCTGGGTGGCTCGGGAGGCTCCCATGAGCGCGGACGCTTCGCAATTGTTCTTGTTCCAGCACCGCGAGAAGTGGGCGCCTTCGGGGCCACCTCCAGGAGCTGGTGCGGCAAAGGGCTGATCGTGAGACTGTGCCATCTCCGGGACCTTCCTCGGAATGGAGCGCGCGGGTTCGATCCTCACGGCGAAGGGCAGGACAGCGTTTTCATCGTGATGTGCGAAGGAGAGCCACTCGCCTATGCCGATTCGTGCCCGCACCACGGGACACCGATGGCGTGGCGCAAGGACCAATACCTCAACGCGGCTGGAGATCGCATCGTCTGCGCCGCCCACGGCGCGCATTTCGAGATCTCGACGGGCATATGCACCTTGGGGCCCTGCCTGGGTGATGCGCTGACCCCCATTGAGATCCATGTTGAGCGTGGCGGAGAGATTCACGCCCGACTACAAAACTACAAGGAGACAAGTTCATGAGTTCACTGTTTCGCCGCATCCTGATCATTGGCGGCGGGTTTTCCGGGATGGCCGCTGCCATCGAGTTGCGCAAGCAAGGCATCGCGGTCGATCTGGTCGAGATCGATCCCGGTTGGCGCAGCTACGGCGCGGGCATCAGCCTGGGCGGTGCAACACTGCGAGCCTTTCGCCAACTGGGAGTTCTGGACGAATTTCTTTCTCAAGGCAGTGCCGCGGATGGAGTGCACCTATGCAGCCCCATGGGTGACAGGATTGGCAACTTGCCTACGCCGCGTATCGCCGGGCCCGATGTCCCCGGTGGTGGCGCCATCTTGCGTCCAATACTTGCGAAGATCCTTGCCGATGCAACGCGCGCCTCGGGCGCCGATGTGCGTCTGGGATGCAGCTTTACCAAGATCCACCAGGACGCTGAAGGTGCAGAAGTGCACTTCACTGACGGCCAAAGCCGTCGCTACGACTTGGTGATTGGCGCAGATGGGTTGTACTCCACGGTTCGCGAAGCGATCTTTCCCGACTCAGAAAAGCCGAAGTACAGCGGTCAGGCTGTATGGCGCGCCGTCTTGCCACGTCCCGCCGAGGTGGAGACGGCCACGATGTGGCTGGGCCCTCGGATAAAGCCAGGCGTCAACCCTGTGTCCAAGTCCGAGATGTACCTTTTCGTCACAGAGCCACGGCCAAGCAATGTGCACGTTGAGCCATCGACATTCGCGAGCCATCTGCGTGGGCTACTCGATGACTTCCCGGCGCCGGCACTGCAGCGAATCAAGTCGCAGATCGGGCCTGATTCGCAGATCGTCTATCGCCCCCTTGAAGGCCTGCTTCTGCCGCGGCCCTGGTTCAAGGGGCGGGTGGTGCTCATCGGTGACACCGTCCATGCGACCACGCCGCACCTGGCTTCTGGCGCCTGCATCGGTATTGAGGATGCACTGGTGCTCGCGGAGGAATTGGGCCGTGCTGTGGAGGTCGAGACCGCGCTTGCCTCATTCGAAAATCGTCGCTGGGAGCGCTGCCGTATGGTCGTCGAGAACTCGGCACGTCTGGGTGAGATCGAGATTGCCGGGGGTGACAAGGAAGAGCATTCGCGCATCATGCGCGAGTCGTTGATGACTTTGGCTCAGGCTATCTGAGGGTTTCAACATGGTTGCTACTACTTCGTTTCGAGGCCGTGCCGCCCTCATGGCGGGCCATTGCGCCGGCATGGTGGATCTTGTCGCCCTTCCTGTGTGGGTGGGAGTACTGATCTCTTTCTACCGCTTCGACCCGCAGCAAGCTGGCTTGCTGGCAACACTGTTTCTCGCCGGAGCGGTCGGCGCAAGCCTCTTTCTAGCGCCGATATTCCATCTGCTGGTTGGACGGTGGGTTGCAGCAGTTGGGTTTGGGTTGGCTGCTCTGGGGTTCGCTGTGGCGTCGACCACTTCGAGCTTCGGTGTGCTCGCTGTTTTGCACATCGGTGCGGGCGTGGCTGCGGGTGCTGCTTTGAGCGTGACGCATGGGACGATTGCCAGCAGCGCGAATCCACATCGGATGTTTGCTGTGGTTGGCATGGCGCTGGGCGTTTTCGGGATCGTGTTCATGGCAGCTGCGACCAACCTTGTCGCGGCGCGTGGTGGCGCAACGCTCTTTCAGATCTTCGCTGTGGTTATGGTCGCCGGCGCTGTGTTCGCGCTCCTCGGATTTCCTGAAAAGGACAAGGGGACGCTCGTCTCCCAAGATAAAGCTGCCTCCCTGAAACTGCCTCGCGCCGTCTGGTGGGGCGCTGCAGGCGTCGCCTCGATGGGTCTGGTGCAGTCGATGATGTTCAGCTTCCTGGAGAGGGTGGGGGCGGATCGAGGCTTCTCCGCACAAGCGGTGACGGCTGTGCTCATCGCACTTGGATTCGTCAATTTGATCCCTGCGGCACTTGCCGCGTGGCTGGAGAAGCGCTGGTCCGTCCGCAGCGTCCTGATGGCTGGACCTCTAGCGCAAGCGCTTCTGGTGCTAGTGATAGTCAATGGCTCGTCCTACGCCCCGTATGCAGCCGCTGCATCCGTGTTTGCAGCAGTCATGATCTTCACCCACACGTTTGCTTTCGGAGCACTTGCCCAACTCGATCCGAGTGGTCGAGCACTGTCGGCGACCCCCGCAATGTTGATGGTCGGTGCGGCCATCGGGCCCATTCTCGGCGGGACGCTGGTCAAGCAGTTTGGTTACGAAAGCCTTGGACTCGCTGCTGTCGCTATCGATGCCTTGGCCATCTACGCCTTCACACGTATTCCCAAATCGTCGGGACAAAAGAACCTTATTGGAGCAACCGTATGAGTAAACAACAACACACGACCACTCGGCCGGCATTGAGCCGGCGAGCCCTGCTTGTATCGCTGGCTGGTACCGGCCTGGGCTCCTTTGCCGTCGCCCAAGAGGGGCGCCACGTGACGATCATCGTTCCGCAGCCAGCAGGAAACCCCAGCGACGTGTTTGCCCGAAAGCTCCAGATCCAGCTTCAGAAGTCGCTGGGCCAGACGGTGATTGTGGAGAACATGCCCGGAGCAGGCGGCTCGATCGGAGTCCAAAAGATGCTTAACGCCCCTTTGGACGGACTGACCGCAGTGATGGTGTCTCAGACGGAGCCCATCCTCACACCTGCATCCCTCGCCAGCGTCCGCTACAAGCCCGAGCAGATGAAGCCTGTAGGCCTGCTTGGGCGCACAAGCTATGTGCTTGCCGGCCGGCCCGACCTGGCTGCGCAAAAGCATTCGGAGCTGTTGACCTTGGCGCGAGCGGCGGACAAAACCGGCAAACCCCTCACCTTCGGCCATATCGGACCCGGATCGATGATTCATCTGATGGGCGCGCAGTGGGCTCGCATGTGCGGCGTCCAACTCGTTCACGTTCCCTACCGTGGCGTTCCACCCGCCGTCCAGGATCTGGCAGGAGGACAGATTGACCTTTCATTTGTCCCCCTCGGCGGCCTGGCGCTTGATCTCATCACCACCGGCAAGCTGCGCGCTTTCGGCAGTACTGCGGACCAATCTCCCGCGCTTTTGCCGAAGGTTCCCCCACTGAAGACCCTGGATACTGCTTTGCAGTCGTTCGTCCACACGGCGTGGGGTGCGCTGCTGGTGTCTCGCGCGACGCCGGATGCCGCACTCAAACGCTTGCACCAGGCCTTCGAGGCGGCCATGCGGGATCAGGAAGTGCAAGCGTTCCTGAAAAGCCAGGGAACCGACCCGCAAGCTCCATTGTCACTGGCAGCGCTAGACAAATTTTACGAAGCGGAAGTCCAAAAGCACCAGGCGCTCGCCCGCGCCGTTGGTGTCGTTCCCGAATGACGTACTCCAAAGCATTGCCATGAAGAAGCCTCAGCACCGATTTGTAGACCTGTCGATCTACTTGGAGAACGACGTTCTGTCGGACCCTCCACCACTCGCCCCCAAGATCACGTACCAGAAGCATGCCGAGACGCTGCCGGAGTTCATGGCCATGATTCCGGGCACCACGCCGGAGGACTATCCTGATGGCGAAGCTGCAGCGGCCGAGTGGGTGACGCTTACGACGCACAATGGCACGCACCTGGATGCTCCCTGGCATTTCCACTCCACGCAAGACGCCAAACTGGGCGGATCACGCCCTTCGATAACGATTGACCAAGTCCCGCTTGAATGGTGCTTCCAGCCCGGGGTCAAGCTGGACTTCCGCCACTTCCCCGACGGCTATGTGGCGACGGCCGCCGATGTCGAGGCAGAGCTGCAACGCATAGGGTATGAGCTGCAACCACTGGACATCGTTGTCGTCAACACCCGTGCTGGAAGCCGATACGGCCACCCGGATTACCTTGGCGCTGGCTGCGGCATGGGGTACGAGGCGACGATGTATCTGCTGGAGCGCGGAGTACGTCTGACCGGCACGGATGCCTGGAGCTGGGATGCCCCGTTCTCGTACACGGCTGCCAAGATTGCCGAGACTGGAAACAAGGCGCTGATCTGGGAGGGCCACAAGGCTGGCCGCGACATTGGCTATTGCCACTTGGAGAAGCTGCACAACCTGGAGTCAATTCCCGCCACGGGCTTCACCATTAGCTGCTTCCCGCACAAGATCCGTGGCGCGTCTGCCGGATGGACCCGCGCGGTTGCCATTTTCAGTGAGGAGTCGGCGTGACTCTGCCCCCCATTCACCGCGTGGTCACCGGCCACAACGCGCAAGGCCAGGCGGTGGTCAGCAGCAGTGGGCCGTTGCCTAAGGTGGTCGAGCTCGATGCGGTGCCCGGCACCGTATTTCATGAGGTGTGGAGTACTTCCGAGACGCCGGCCCGCATTTCGAACGGCGCTGATCCCACCACTGGATCGTTGATCCTGCCTCCGCCAGCGGGCGGCACTCGCATCAGGTTTGTCGACATTCCGCCGGACACCGAAGAGTTCCTGTCGCGTGGCGCAGAGCGGATGCAGCAAGCGTTCGAACAAATCGGCGACGTGGAAGCTTCCACCGTGAAGCACAACTCTCCCCATCCCTTGATGCACCGGACTGAATCCGTCGACTACGGGGTGGTGATCGAGGGAGAGCTTACGCTGGTGCTCGACGAGGGCGAGGTGCAACTGCGCGCGGGGAGCGTGGTTGTCCAAAGAGGAACCAACCATGCCTGGGCGAACCGGTCGGATCGCATTTGCCGAATGCTATTTGTGCTCATCGCTGGTGAATACGAAGACGAAATTGGCGCTGCCTCGAAGGTAGCTTGAAAACAAGGTGGCAAGGCGAGGCCGCAACTTTGTGGCCTGCCCTGCAGGTCTGCAACAGCAGCTAAGGCCAAGCGCTCCACAACACATACAGGAGAGCAACAATGAACCCGAACCCCATCCGCCGTTCCATGGTGCTTGCAGCCTTGTCGGCGCCCGCATGGGCCGCCGCTGCATGGCCCACGAAGCCGGTCCGCATTGTGCTGCCCTTCGCTTCGGGGGGCAGTTCCGATGTCGTTGCACGTCTTCTGGCTGACAAGCTGACAGCCAGCCTGGGCAAGCCAGTGATCATCGAAGCGAAGCCCGGCGCGAACGGAATCATCGCCACTGAGGCTGTATTCCGTAGTACAGACGGCCATACGCTGCTCATGACCAGTGCCGCGCATGCCATCAATGCGAGCCTCTATCCGAAGCTGCCCTACGACAGCTTGCGGGACTTTGCACCGGTGTCAATGGTCGCCAGCCCTGGCCCGTTGGTGTTGGCAGTTCATTCAGGACTTCCGGTCAAAAATCTTGCAGAGCTGATCGAACTGGCCAAGCGTGAGCCTGGCACTCTGAGCTATGCGTCTGCCGGCATCGGCAACGTGTTGCACCTGGCCGGCGAAATGCTTTCACAGCAGGCGGGAGTTCAGTTGCTACATGTGCCCTACAAGGGCGCCGCACCAGCCTTGAACGACCTCGCAGGTGGCCAGGTCAAAATGATGTTCAACAGCGCCCTGGCATTGGCTCCCATGGTCAAGGATGGACGAGTGCGGCTTTTGGCGCAGACGGGTGACCGCCGGTCTGCGGCGCTTCCTTCGACATTGCCGACGGTTGCCGAGACCCGGAGCTTGGGCGGTTTTCAGATCAGCGCGTGGTTTGGCCTCCTCGCTCCTGCGTCGCTCCCGAGTGCCGCAGTGGGTGAACTGAATGCAGCGTGCGTGGCTGCGCTCGCGCAACCGGACATGATGGAGAAGCTGGCTTTGCTCGGTAGCGCTGAACCTGCGAAGCAGACCCCGCAGGAGTTCGGCAGCTTCCTCTCGGCTGAGATCGGGCGCTACTCGCAAGTCGTCAAGTCGGCGGGCCTGAAGCTCGATCAGCCTTGAGCGGTGCAGGGCCTCATACCGTGGCGCCCCGCCGTAAAATGCATCGATGACGTTCGACAAGGCTTATCGTGGTGCGCGCCCGCGAAGTGGTGCGATAGAGCTCGACGAGCGGCGTTGGCGAGCCGCTGAACACATGTACACGGAAGAGCCTCTGGATGCGGTCCCCTCAGAGCAGATCCGCAGCTCCAGCAAGGGGCGGCCCTGGCACGGGATGTCCCTGTGGCACCAGCTTGCGGGCAACGATGATCTGTACATTCCCGCGGCCGGAAAGCATTGCATCATCGTGCGGCGTGGTCCTTCTACGGGACTCATGCAGCGCCACGGTTCCGCTACACATGTCAGCCAGTGGAATACGGGTGAGATCGTCCTGCTGCCCGAGCGTACCCCGAGCTTCTGGCGCACGGAGTTGGACCGTGACAATATCCATCTTGATCTTTCCCCCTTGTGGCTTGAACGGGTGCAAGAGGGTGAAGGACGTGCCGTAGCGCTGCGTAGTTGCTTTGGCGCAAAAGACCCGCTCCTGAGCCGGATGGTGCACATGCTGATGCTTTCGCTCGATGACAACAGCTCCATGCAGCCTCGGTTTGCAGAAGGTATCGCCACCAGCGTTGCGGTGCATCTCCTTGAGCACTACCGGGATTCAGATCCTCAGACGGAGCGAATCGCCTTGCTGTCGGCCCGGCAACTGAAACGGGTTGAGGATCTCGTCGAGTCTCAGATGGATGAGGCAGTCCCGTTGGAGGCCATGGCAGCACAGACCGGCCTCAGCGTCTTTCATTTTTCCCGCTGCTTCAAGGCAACGAGCGGCGAGACTCCCCATCAGTTCGTACTGAATCGGCGCCTGGACCGCGCCAAGACGCTGCTCTTGGATTCACAACGATCTGTTGCCGAGGTCGCTGCAGCGATCGGCTTTTCAACACCGTCCCATTTCGCACAGGCCTTCAAACGGCGGTGGGGAGCAACACCGGGGCAGTTTCGTCGAGACCACTAGTTCGACCGCAGGTTTCAGACAAAACCCGCAAGATATCGATAGTTGAAAAGGTCAGGGTTCCCATACTGCTGTTCGCGCGCCAAGCTTATCGGTCCGGCATCCATGCTCGGGCGATGTGCTGGCGCCACAAGAACTTCATTTGGGGACATACATGATTTCTCGACGTGCTCTTCTGCAGTCTTCCGTCGCACTGCCATTCGCAACCAACACGCTCGCTCAGCCAGCATCCGCATTTCCTCGGAAAGCGATTACATGGGTGGTGCCTTATCCAGCTGGTGGGTTTGGTGATGCCGTGTCCCGAGTGCTCACGCAGCATTTGGCGACCACGCTAAAACAGCCTGTGATCGTGGACAACCGCCCTGGCGCGGGCGGGCAGATTGCTGCGGCCTACGTGAAGCAGCAACCGGCTGATGGCCACACGCTGTTCTACGGAGACATCGGGCCGTTCGCAATGAATGCGGCTCTCTACCCAAAGCTGAGCTACGACACTCTCAAGGACTTCGCGCCTTTGACGCGCCTGCTCACTTCTTCGCTCATCCTTGTGGTGCCCGCCAACAGCCCCTTCAAGACGCTGGACGACCTCATCAAGGCCGCAAAGTCAGCCAAAGACGACAAGAGCCTGATGTATGGCTCGTTCGGTATTGGCAGCCAGCCGCATATCTGGGTTGAGATGCTGAAGCGGGAGACCAAGGGCAAGTTCCAGCATGTGGCCTACAAGGGGGCGGCCCCTGCTGTCCAGGACCTCATGGGCGGCCACATCGACATGATGTTGGATGTGACGGCCAACAGCATGCCGTACGTGTTGGAAGGCAAGCTGCGGGCGCTTGCAGTGGTCGGCAGCGAAAAGCGGCTGGAAAAGCTCCCCCAGGTGCAGACCTTGTCTGAGCTCGGCTATCCGGCGCTCAACATCCCCGGTTGGACGGGCGTTGTTGTTCGTGCGGGCACGCCAACGGACATCATGACGCAGCTGCACACGGCCGTGGCACAGGCGGTTCAGTCGGATGAGATCAAACGCCGGTTTGGCGACCTCGGCGTTGTTCCAGCACCCCAAAGTTCGGTGGACTTTGCACGCTACATCCAGACGGAAACTGAGCGCTGGGGTTCGGTGATTCGGGGCGCTGGTGTGGTGCTTGAATAGGCGGGGGATCTGATGAGCTCCACGCTGTTCGACCTCAAAGGAAAGGTAGTACTGGTCACCGGTGCAACCGGCGGTCTCGGTCTGGCCATCGTTCAGGCGATGAGTGAACATGGCGCGATCGTCCTCGTCTCGGATCTGGACCCTGTGCTGTGCGCCAGGTCGGTAGATAGGATCCGGCGTGCGTGCGGTATCGCGCACGACTTGCCCGCTGATCTGTCGAGGCTCGACGCGGCTGCGGAACTCGCGGCTTCTGCACTGGCGCTATACGGCCGGGTAGACGTTCTGATCTGTAACGCAGGCATGCAGGGCCCTGCGGGGCCAATCGGGCAAGCATCACCCGCTGACTGGCAGCGCGTTGTCGACCTCAATCTACGAGCATCTGTGGAGTTGACGACTGCCCTGCTACCAAAGATGGCCATGCACCCTGGCAGCAGCGTCATTCTGATGTCGAGCATCGCTGGCCTGCGCGGGAACAAATCTATCGGCCTTTACGGCGTCTCCAAGGCAGCTCTTGCACAGTTCGCGCGTAATCTGGCAGTGGAGTGGGGGCCTCTTGGTGTTCGTGTGAACTCCATCTCGCCAGGCCTGATTCGCACACCTCTCTCGGCCTCGTTCATCGACAACCCCTCTGCCATTGAGCGGAGGCTGTCGCTCACGCCACTGCGCCGGGTTGGGGAGCCGCACGAAATCGCTGGTGTAGCCGTGATGCTGGCCAGCCCCGCAGGTGGCTTCATCACCGGGCACAACCTCGTCGTTGATGGTGGAACAACCATCAGCGACGGAAACTGAACGCACAGGACAACAGATCATGAAATTTGCAACTTTGAAATCAGAGAGTGAGGACGGGCGCCTGATCGTCGTCTCACGTGATTTGAAACACGCCGCCGACGCGTCCGCAGTGGCGCTGAATTTGCAAGAGGCTGTTCGCAACTGGGACAGCTGCGTCTCGCAACTGCGAGCGCTCTACGAGCAGCTCAACGCGGGTAGCCTTGCGAATGCATTTGCGTTCGATCCGAAGCAGTGTGCCGCTCCATTGCCGCGTTCTCCTCAGTGGTGCGATGCCTCGGCGTTCTTGAATCACGGTCGTTTGATGGAGCGTGCTTTCAATACGGCGCCCATTCCTGACATGGACACGATTCCCCTCATGTACCAGGGCGCGAGTGATGACTTCCTCGGCCCTCATCAGGACGTCCCGCTTCCCAGCGAGTCGGATGGCATCGACTTCGAGGGCGAATTCGGCGTCATCGTTGGGCCCGTCGAAATGGGTGCCACAGCGGAAAAAGCTGAGCAATCGATCCGGCTTCTGGTGCAGATCAACGATTGGAGCCTGCGCGTGCTGGGGCCTCGCGAGATGCGCACGGGCTTCGGGTTCCTTCAGGCGAAGCCGTCCTGCAGCTTTGCACCTGTCGCCGTCACGCCGGACGAGCTCGGCGATGCCTGGCGCGAGGGTCGGGTCCAGTTGCGGCTCCACGTCGCATGGAATGGTGAGCGCTTTGGCGAGCCGCATGGTGGGGAGATGAACTTCAGCTTCGGTCAGCTCATTGCCCATGCAGCGCGGACGCGCCGCCTGTCCGCGGGAACCATCGTTGGTTCGGGAACAGTTTCGAACGTCGAGCGAGGGGCTGGCTCAGCGTGCATCGCCGAGCGGCGTGTCATCGAAATGATCGATCAAGGGAAGGCGGAGACCGGCTTCATGAAATTCGGCGATCGGGTCCAGATGGTGGCCAGGTTCGCCGACGGTACTGCAGGGCCATTCGGCGAGATCGACCAGCGTGTCGTTGAGTTCTCTCGATGAGCCACGTCATGGTGACAGGAAGCCAAGGCTTCATAGCGCAAGTTCTGATCAGGCGGCTGTTGAAGGACGGTCTGGGGGGGCAATCCGTCACACGTCTCACTGCGGTCGATATGGCATTCGAAGAAGGCATGGTCGATGACTCCCGCATTGACCGAGTCGCAGGCAGCATTCATGACCAGGCTGTGCAGTTCGCAGCGCTTCGGGAGGCACCGGACGTCATCTTTCACCTGTCAAGCGTCCCTGGTGGCGCTGCAGAGCGCAACCCTGACCTTGGGCGCCGGGTCAACTTGGACGCGACACTCGCGTTGCTCGAAAGCTGCAGAACGCTTGCGCGACCACCGCGCTTTGTCTATGCGAGTTCAGTCGCGGTGTATGGCGAGCAGCTTCCAGCGTCCATGGATGAAGACGCACCGCCTGCCCCGGCGTTGACATACGGCGCGCACAAGCTCGCATGCGAAATCCTGCTTGCCGACGCAAGCCGTCGTGGCTGGGTGGATGGCTGCTCGCTCAGGCTGCCGGGCGTCGTGGCGCGGCCAGGGGATGGCGAGGGCCTGATGTCTTCCTTCATGAGCCAGATTTTCTGGCGCCTCGCGAATGGCGAGCCCATCACGCTTCCCGTCTCTGCGGGCGCAACCTGTTGGTGGATGTCGGTAGGTGCTTGCGTCGATAACTTGCTGCACACCGCTGCAATGGACTCATCAAAATGGGGTGCTCACAGGTGCTATCAATTGCCCGTGCTGCATCTGAGCATTGAGCAGGTGGTGGTCGGCCTGGAGGCGGAGTTTGGCCGCCCCGTTGCCGGCCTCGTGCAGTACGAGCCGAATCCGCTGATTGAACGTCTCTTTGGGTCTTCACCTCCAATGCGTACGCCATCGGCTGAAGCAATTGGCCTATGCCACGACGGAAACCTCTCGCGTCTGGTGCGTCGCGCCGTGACCCATGACTAGTCGCATGGACTAACCATGGCGATGAGAGGTGCCACCTCTCACCTCGATCCTTTAGCTGCACGACTCGTTTAAATCGGCAGCCTGTCTTCAGCAACTTCGAAGGAGTCTTCTGCATTGGCACGCAGAAGGCTCCTTCGTGTTTTCCAACGCGTCTTTCACGCTGACTATTTTGGGTCACGCTGCCGGGAAAACCCTAATAAGTTGACATTGCAACTGGTTGGCAAAGCAACCATAATTTGACGCATATCAACCGACTTGCGGCATCCTTTCCACGCAAGCGCCAAACCCTGGAGACTCTCCATGAACCCCATCCGTCGCACTGTCACCTGCGCGCTGCTTGCAGCGTCCGGCCTGGCCCTGGCATCCACTCAGGCCCTGGCGCAAAACACCGCCGTCAAGGTGGGGGTCGTGGGGCCGTTCTCGGGCCCGTTCGCGCACTACGGCGCACTGTTCAAGGCCGCGGCCGAGGCCTATGTGACCAGCCAGGGCGGCAAGCTTGCGGGCAAGGACATCGAGTTCATCTACCGCGACACGGGCGGCCCCAACCCCGGCCAGACCAAGACCCTGGTGCAGGAGCTGATCGTGAAGGACAAGGTGGACTACCTGGGCGGCTTCGTCTTCACGCCCAATGCACTGGCCGTGGCGCCGCTGATCCAGCAGTCGCAGACGCCGACCGTCATCTTCAACGCCGCGACCTCGGCCATCACCGAAAAATCGGAGTACTTCATCCGCACCAGCTACACGCTGTGGCAGGTCACGGTGCCCATCGCCCAGTGGGCGGCCAAGAAGGACATGAAGAAGGTGGTGACCGCCGTGACCGACTACGGCCCCGGCATCGACGCCGAGACGGCTTTCAAGGCCGAGTTCACCAAGCAGGGCGGCGCGGTCGTAGAGAGCATCCGCATGCCCATCGCCACCACCGATTTCGGGCCCTTCGTGCAGCGCATCAAGGCCAGCGGCGCGCAGGCGGTGTACACCTTCCTGCCCGGCGGCCCGCCCAACCTGGGCTTCGTCAAGGCCTACAACGAGAACGGCCTGGCCAAGGCGGGCGTGCAGTTCCTGGGCACGGCCGAGACCGACGAGTTCGACCTGCAGAAGTTCGGCGACTCGGCCCTGGGCCTGACCACCGCGTTCCACTACTCGGGCGCCCACGACTCGCCCGAGAACAAGAAATTCGTTGACGCCCTCAAGAAGCGCGACCCCGCCGCCGTGGCCAACTACGCCACGGTGGGGGCGTGGGACGGCATGTATGTGATCCACAAGATGATCGAAGCCACTGGCGGCAAGAAGGACGGCGCCAAAGCCCTGGCCACCGCGCGCAGCCTGCAGTGGGAAAGCCCGCGCGGCCCGGTGCGCATCGATGCGAAGACGCGCCACATCACGCAGAACGTCTACCTGCGCAAGGTGGAGCGAGCAACTGGACAAGGCGGCCAACTGGTCAACAAGGAGGTGCAGAGCTTCGGCCCGCACGGCGACTACGGGCTCGATGCCAAGTAAGGCACCGGTACCTGGGGCCCCATTGGATCAGCCGTCACCGTGAACACGCTTTTCAACATCCTCATCGACGGGCTGGCCTACGGCATGGTGCTGTTCGTCATCGCCGTCGGCCTGTCGGTCACGCTGGGTCTGATGCGCTTCGTGAACCTCAGCCATGGCGCCTTTGCCATGGTGGGCGGCTACTGCGCGGCCTGGCTCACCCGGGAGGCGCAATGGAGCTTCTGGCTCGCCGTGCCGCTGGCGATTGCCGCCACCGGGCTGCTGGGCGCCGTGCTCGAATCGCTGGTGCTGCGCCACCTGTACCGGCGCAAGGAGCTGGACCAGGTGCTCTTCACCATCGGCCTGAGCTTCGTGCTGATTGCCGCCACCAATGCCATTGCCGGGCCCCAGGTGCAGCTCATCACGCTGCCTCCGCTGCTGGCCGGCTCGGTGGACCTGGGCTTTCGCACGCTGCCCGCGCAGCGCCTGCTGGTCATTGCCGCAGGCCTGGCCGTGGCGGCAGCGGCCGCGTGGACCGTCGCACGCACCCGCTTTGGCGTGTGGCTGCGCGCCGCGGTGGACCACAGCGGCACCGCCTCGACCCTGGGCATACCGATCCGCACCGTGCAGTGCGCCAGCTTTGCGGCAGGCGCCGCGCTGGCCGGCTTCGGCGGCATCCTGGGGGCAGAGCTCATGCCGCTGGAGCCGTACTACGCCCTCAAGTACCTGGTGCTGGTGCTCGTGGTGGTGGCCGTGGGCGGCATGGGCAGCATCGCGGGCTCGCTCGCTGCGGCCGTGCTGCTGGGCACCATCGAGACGGCCAGCCGCTACCTGGCTTCCGAATGGGGCAGCCTGTTCTTCTTCGTCGCCATGGCCGCGCTGCTGGCCTGGCGCCCCCACGGTCTCCTGAAACGATGAACCCCACCATGCAAAACCCCGTGCAGGCAGGCGCTGCCGTGGCCGCGCCCGCGCAGCCACCCGCCGACCCTGCTGCGCCGCGCTGTGCGCCGCCCTGGCGCGCACCCCTGTTGCTGCTGGTCGCAGGCCTGGCGGCCTGCGCTCTGTTCCCGGACCAGTTGGGCCTCATCACGCGCATCTTCATCACCGGCCTGTTCGTGCTCTCGCTCGACCTGGTGGTGGGCGTGGCCGGCCTGGCCACGCTGGGGCATGCGGCCCTGTTCGGCCTGGGCGCCTATGCAGCCGGCATCTTTGCGCTGCATGCCCATGCCGATCCGCTGCTGGGCCTGGCCGTGGGCATGGCGGCCGGGGCGCTGCTGGCGCTGCTGTCGGGCGCCTTCCTGCTGCGCTACGAGGGCTTCACCTTCCTCATGCTGACGGTGGCGATCTCGCAGATCGTGCTCAACCTGGTGCAGAAGGCCCGCCACTGGACGGGCGGGGACGACGGCCTCTCGGGCTTCACCATGGCCCCGTTGCTGGGCCGCTTCACCTTCGATCTGGAGGGCAAGGTGGCCGCGGTGTATGCGCTGGTGGTGCTGGTGCTGCTGTTCTATGTGGCGCAGCGCTTCGTGCAGTCGCCATTCGGCCTGGCCGTGCGCGGCATCCACGAAAACCGCGCCCGCATGGCGGCCCTCGGCACGCCCGTGTTCCGCCGGCTGTGGCTGTTGTACACGGTGGCCGGTGCCCTGGCGGGCGCGGCCGGCGCCCTCTCGGCCCAGACCAACGCGGTGGTGGGCACCGACAGCCTGTCGTTCGCCCTGTCGGCCGAGGCGCTGGTGATGCTCGTCCTGGGCGGGGCAGGGCAGCTGACCGGTGCGCTTGTGGGCGCCACGGTGTTCACGCTGCTGCACCATACGGCCGCCTCCATCAACCCCTACCACTGGCTGTTCGTGGTGGGTGGGCTGCTGATGCTGGTGGTGCTGGTGCCGCCCGCGAAGGCCTGGGGCTGGCTGCGCCGCCTTGCAGGAGGTGTGCGATGAGCGGCGCTGCCACCATGGCCACACCCACCTTGCTCGACGTGCAGGCGCTGGATAAGCGCTTTGGCGGGCTGCACGTCACGCGCAAGGTGTCGTTCCAGCTGCGCGCGGGCGACCGTCTGGCCTTGATCGGCCCCAACGGTGCGGGCAAGACCACGCTGGTCAACCAGATCAGCGGCGTGCTGGCGCCCAGCGCCGGCCAGATCTGGCTGCGCGGCGCGGACGTCACGCGCACCAGCCAGGCCGAGCGTGTGCGCGCCGGCCTGGCCCGCACCTTCCAGATCACCACGCTGGCACCGCACTTTCCGGTGCAGCGCCAGGTGGAGCTGGCACTGTTTGAGCGCGAGGGCCTCACCGGCCGCCTGTGGCGCAGCATCGACGCCTACCCCGCGCTGGAGGCCGAGGCCCAGGACATCCTGGCCCGCTTCGGTCTGCGGGCGCATGCCGCCACGGCCACGCAGGACCTGGCCTATGGCGAGCAGCGCCTGATCGAAATGGCCTTGGCCCTGGCATTGCGACCCCAGGTGCTGCTGCTGGACGAGCCCATGGCCGGCGTGCCCAAGGGCGACGGCGCCCGTCTGCTGGCCGCGCTGGACGCGCTTCCCGTCGACCTGGCCGTGCTCATCATCGAGCACGACATGGACCTGGTGTTCCGCTTTGCCACCCGCATCGTGGTGCTGGCCGAGGGCGCCGTGCTGGCCGACGGCTCGCCCGACGAGATCCGCCGCGACCCGCGTGTGCGCGCCGCCTACCTGGGAGGTTGAGAACCATGACCACGACGACCACAGCTCCTCCCATGCTGAGCCTGCGAAACGGAGTGGCCGGCTACGGCCCCACCACCGTGCTGGACGGCCTTTCCTTCGACGTCCACCCCGGCGAGCGCCTGGCCATGATCGGCCGCAACGGCGTGGGCAAGACCACCGCGCTGCGCGCCGTGATGGGCCTGGTGCCCCTGCGCAGCGGCAGCCTGCACTTTCTGGGGCAGGACATCGCCAAGCTGCAGCCCCACCAGCGCGCCGACCTGGGCCTGGGCTATGTGCCGCAGACCCGCGACATCTTCCCTTCGCTGACGGTGGAGGAAAACCTGCTGGCCGGCCTCAAGCGCCGCCCACGCAGTGCGCTGGACGAGGCCTACACGCTGTTCCCGCGCCTGGCCGAGCGCAGGCGCAACGGCGGCACGCAACTGTCGGGCGGCGAGCAGCAGATGCTGTCGGTGGCGCGGGCGCTGCTGGGCCGGCCCCGCCTGCTGCTGCTGGACGAACCCCTGGAAGGCCTGGCCCCGCTGATCCGCCTGGAGCTGTTGCGCGCGTTTGCGCAGATGGCCGAGCAGACGGGCATCGCCACCATCATCGTGGAGCAGCAGGTGGACGAAGCCCTGCAATACGCCCAGCGCGCGGTGATCCTGGACCACGGCACGGTCGTGCACACGGCCCCTGCCAATGAACTGTTGAACGACGGAGATACTCTGGAGCGATGGGTCGGCATGGCCGTCCACTGAGCAACCACCGATCTCGAACTGACTGAACATGAGCAAAAAGAAAGCCAGCAAACCTTCCGACGTGCAACTTCCCGACGCGCAGAGCGTGGTGGACCTGGAACGCTACGTTCCGGCCTACCTGACCTGGATCGCCAACAAGCTCTCGCGCGGAGCCTCGCAGTACTACCTGGACATTTTCGACGTGGGCATCGAGACCTGGCGCTGCCTGGTGCTGCTGGCCATCGAGGGCTCCATCTCCGCACAGCAGGTGTCCAAGGTCATGGGCATGGACAAGGGCTCGGTGAGCCGCTGCTTCAAGGGCATGCAGGAGCGTGGCCTGATCACCACCGAACTCGACAAGACCGACGGCCGCCTGCGCATTGCCGTGCTCACGCCCGCCGGGCGCGCGCTGCACGGCCAGATCTTGGGCATGGCGCTGGAGCGCGAACGCGCCTTCCTATCCGTCCTTGGCGCGAATGAGGTGGACATGCTGATCGGTCTGCTTCAGCGCCTGCACGAGAACTTGCCTGCCGTCGAGGTCGCCACGCAGGCGTATGCGAAGAAACATTTCCCCAAGTCCATCGGCACAAGCCTGCGGAAAGCCGAGGACTGAAGGCCTCAAGAACGTTTGAACGCGCATCCCATCATGAATCCATTGAAAGTCATCGTCCGCAGCCGGCGCGCAGAAGCCGAAGGCATCTGCAGCTTCGAGCTGGCTCACCCTGAGGGGCTGCCCCTGCCGGCATTCACTGCTGGCGCGCACATTGATGTGCACGTGACCCCCGAGATTGTTCGCCAGTACTCGCTGTGCGGCCAGTCTGCAAATGGTGACTTCTATCGGATCGCTGTTCTTCTGGAGGCGGAGTCACGAGGCGGTTCAGCCGGGATGCACGAACTTGTCCAGGTCGGCCAACTGCTGACCATCAGTGCGCCGCGCAATCACTTTGAACTGGATAGGACGGCGCAGCACAGCATGCTCTTTGCTGGCGGTATTGGCATCACCCCGATTCTGGCAATGGCAAACGACCTTCATGCGCAAGGTAAGAGCTTTCAACTGCATTACTGCGGCAGGGCTGCAGACAGGATGGCGTTTCTTGCTGAGATTTCGCACAGCTCATTTGCTTCGCATGTCTTCGTGCATACCAGTACTGACGCCCAACGCTTCAACGCAACGCCGATCTTGGTGAACCCCCAACATGGCGGGCATCTGTATGTCTGTGGCCCGGTGGGCTTCATGGAGCATGTTCTTGATGCCGCTCGCGCCAGTGGTTGGTCTGAGGCTCAGTTGCATCGCGAGTTCTTCGCGGGAACGGCGAAACCCCTCGACACCGATGGCACGTTTGCTGTGCGTCTTGCCAGCTCTGGAACCACGTATCAGATTCCCAAGGGGAAGAGCGTGATCGAGGTACTTACCTCTGCAGGTATTGATGTGCCGTATTCGTGCGAATCCGGCGTTTGCGGTACCTGCCTCACCCCTGTGCTGGAGGGAGTTCCAGACCACAGGGATACCTTTCTGACAGAGGCTGAGCGTGCCGCCAACGACCAGTTCACACCTTGCTGCTCGAGGGCGCTGACTCCCCTGCTTGTGCTTGATCTGTAGCCGCGACTTTCAATACCAAACGACATTACAGGAGCCTATCGATGACTTCCACAGCCTGTGTCCCTCTTGCTGAGATCGGCAAGACACCCTCCAAGTCCAGTACCCCTGATCCAAGCCGCTTCCCGCTGGACCAGTGGTACGTCGCCGGCTTCTCTTCAGAGCTGACTGACAAGCCAATTGCGCGCACTTTCCTCGGTCAGAAAGTGGTGCTCTTTCGAACTGGTGACGGGGTCGTCGCTGCTTTGGAAGATAGATGCTGCCATCGGTCGCTTCCATTGTCGTGCGGCACGGTGGAGAACGCTGGTGTGCGATGCGGCTACCACGGCATGCTGTATGCGCCCAGTGGCCAGTGCATCGAAATTCCTGGACAAGAGCGCATTCCGTCAAAAGCCAAAGTGAAGGCTTACAACGTGATGGAGCAGAACCAGATCGTCTGGATCTGGATGCCATTGGTTGACGGAGCTGAGCCTAAGAGCTTGCCACCCCAATATCCGCACCATGACGATCCTCGCTACAAGTTTGGTAGCGGCAACTACCACTACAACGCGCCATGGCAGCTGATCCACGACAACCTGCTGGATCTTAGCCACCTGGGTTATGTGCACCTGCAAACCATCGGGGGCAATGCTCGGTTGCATATGAATGCAGAGATGAAGGTGACCTCTGAAGGTGATCATGTCAAGGTGGTGCGTTTCATGCCTGGCTCGGCGCCGCCCCCCACTTACAAGGCTGCATGGCCCTTTGGAGAAAAGATCGACCGCTGGCAGGAGATCGAGTTTCACCTCAGCCATCTGCGCATCTGGACCGGTGCCGTAGAGCCCGGAACGGACGCGATTGATGATCCCTCGCGCGGCGGCTTTCACATGCGGGGGTTTCATGGCGTCACGCCCGAGACGGATGAAACTGCGCACTACTTCTGGAGCATGGCCAGCAATAAGCATCCAGACATGCCCGAGAACATCGATGCGGTCGTACAACAAACTGCCTTCACATTCGATGAAGACCGTGCGGTGATTGAAGCCCAGTACCAAACATGCTGGAGTTCGGCGACAGGGCTACATGGACGGATATCCATGTCGACGTCGGTGCGAACCGGGCGCGACGCATCGTCGCCAAGCTGCTGCAGCAACCCAACTAACCGTCAAAAAGCGGGATTCCAGTCAGCCTTACCTGTCTGGATGAGGGTGATCCCTTTAGAAAAATTCAACCGATGGAGACAAAACGATGGCTACAAACAGAGGTGTTGTTTACGTATCGCAGGGCAAAGTTGAGGTGCGCCCAATTGATTTCCCGAAGCTGCTCAATCCAAAAGGTCGAACGGCGAATCATGGTGTCATCCTAAAAGTCCTCACCACCAATATCTGTGGTTCGGATCAGCACATGGTCCGCGGCAGAACGACGGCTCCCGAGGGGCTGGTCCTTGGGCATGAGATTACCGGCGAAGTAATTGAAGCAGGAAAGGATGTTGAAACCCTTTCGGTGGGCGACATCGTCTCTGTCCCCTTCAACGTGGCTTGTGGCCGGTGCCGACTTTGCAAGGAGCGGCAGACCGGAGTTTGCCTTACGGTGAACGAGTCTCGGCCAGGTGGCGCATACGGCTACGTGGACATGGGCGGGTGGGTGGGAGGGCAGGCCGAGTACGTGATGATCCCGTATGCCGATTTCAATCTTTTGAAGTTTCCTGATCGTGAGCAGGCCATTGAGAAGATCCGCGACCTCACTTGCCTCTCTGACATTCTGCCCACCGGGTACCACGGCGCAGTCACTGCGGGCGTCGGACCAGGTAGCACGGTCTACATTGCGGGAGCTGGCCCTGTGGGCTTGGCCGCCGCCGCGTCGGCCCGTCTGCTTGGCGCTGCAGTAGTTATCGTCGGCGATGTAAACCCGGCGCGCATTCAACACGCAAAGAGTGTGGGGTTTGAAGCCGTCGATCTATCTCTGGATACGCCGCTAGGCGACCAAATCGCGGGTATCTTGGGCGTGCCGGAGGTCGACAGCGCGGTGGATGCGGTTGGATTCGAAGCGCGTGGTCACGGCCATGAGGGTGCACAGCACGAAGCGCCTGCCACGGTCCTGAATTCGCTGATGGAAGTAACCCGAGCTGCGGGAAAGATCGGAATTCCTGGACTGTACGTTACCGATGATCCAGGTGGTGTCGACAGCGCCGCGAAGAAGGGAGCACTCAGCATTCGTCTTGGCCTGGGCTGGGCAAAGTCGCATAGCTTCATGACTGGTCAAACGCCGGTCATGCAATACAACCGCGCACTGATGCAAGCGATTCTTTGGAATCGCATTGATATTGCCAGTGTCGTGGGCGTCAAACTGATATCCCTCGATCAAGCGCCTGAAGGATACGCGCAGTTCGACGCAGGTGCGCCTACGAAATTCGTGATCGATCCCCATGGACAGCTCTCGCGCTAACTAGGCGGGACTTTCGATCAGCCACTTCATGTGGGTGGCTTCGGCAGTTTGAAAGCGTGCGCATGCACGCTTGGCTGTCTTTTCTCAAAACCAATCTCTGGCTGGAACTGCTTCACGCGGTCTCGGCTTGGGTGCCTGCGTCTGTCGTGGACTCGGCGTCGCACACCCTTATCCCAAATTCACAAAAGGAGACAAAATGAAAACGGCCTACAAATCCATTGGGAAGTCCCAACGGGGACTTCTTCCAGTTGCTGTCCTGGCATTAGCAGCAACGGCTTCGCCAAGCATATATGCGCAAGCACCGAGCGGGTCGAGCTTGCACCTGTACGGTTTGGTCGATGCGGCATTTGGTAACTTTGAGGGGCCAACCACCGGCGTGAACGCGCAAGACCGGGCGGTACGCAAAATTGACGGTGGAGCTATGTCTACCAGTCATTGGGGTGTGCGGGGGAACGAAGATCTAGGCGACGGGCTATCTGCTTCCTTCGACTTATCTTCTTTTGTGAGAAACGACAGCGGTGCGACAGGGCGCAGCGATGCGTTGCCTGCACCGGTCAACGTTGCTGCAGACCCCGTTTTCTCTCGAGCTGCCTGGGTTGGTTTAGCCCACCCAGCATGGGGACGTGTGCGCCTAGGCAACATCACTTCGCTGTTTTTCGTCAACAGTGTCAGCTCGAATGCCTTTGGCGACTCGACAGTTCTTGCGCCGCTGAATCTCATCACGTTCATCGGAAGCCCGCTCTCCGGCGGCACTGGCTGGACCAACTCCGTAGCCTACGATAGTCCGTCGTGGGGAGGGATGAATTTCTCAGCGACGCATGCGATCTCTGAAGGACAAGGTGGTGGCAACACTGCTGTCCGCGCGGCGTTCAGCCAAGGTCCTTTTTCAGCCTCGATCGTTGGGCAGAGCGTGAAGAAGAATCCGCTCACGTTTGCGGATGGCACGTCCTCGAACGACACTCGAGCTTGGCAGCTTGCTACTTCGTATGACTTCACCGTGGTGAAGGTGTTTGCACATTTGGGGGGAATTGAGAATCGAGGAACCGCCGCTGCACCTCTCGATGCATCCTATCGACTCTGGGACTTGAGCGCCGCCGTGCCACTGGGAGCAGGACGCGTGCTGGCTGGTTACGCGTCTCGACGCACCAATGACAAAGTGGGTGCGGTTCCCGCAACTGCCGCGGGAGGCAACTTGCAACGTCGCGTCCTAACAGTTGGCTATGACTACTTCTTGTCCAAGAGCACGGACTTGTATCTCATGGCTATTCGTGATCGGACGGTCACGCAAACCTTGGGAAATCCGCAAGCGATGTTAGCCACTGGTACCGGTTTGGCGGTAGGCATGCGCCACAGGTTCTAGTCCGCATTGAGGCTGACTGCCACAAAGCGGCCGTTCCAAGCTGGCTTGAGCGAAATACCATGCAGGCCTCTTTATGATGACCACCACACCATCAGACTAAGGCTTACGCCAATACCTGACCGACCAGACCAGCGCACGATGCCAGTCGTGGTTGCCAAAGCGTCGCAATGACACCTGCACTCCGCCAAGCTTCAGATCCACTGCGAGGCCACTTTGCATAGACGAAGTGCGCTACGCCTCGAAACTGAGTTCGAGGCATGAGCATGCTTCTCTCCGGTTTAATCCGAGTCGATTTAGAGTCTTAAACAAGCTGGTTGCGGTCGCTCATTTTCCGGGATTGAATGTCGGCGGCTGCATAGACCAGCCACCGGAAATCCGTCTTGCCAAGTGACAACCGTGCACTCGGTACCCGTCATTCGGAGCTTTTGACACGGGCTAATAGGAGCCAGCAGCCGCTCTCGATTTCCGCAGACGATTTGGATCGTCCGCAGCGGTTGGAATGCGCCCATCCATCGGGCTGCGATACCACGGGATTTAATTTTTTGCGCAGCACCGCCTACGTGCATCTTCCTGAATGAGCGTGCACAGACCCTCATCCAACCATTGAAAGGTGCAAATAGCAATAGTCAGGCTTTCACTTCTGAACACTTATCCCAATGAGGCATTTGGGATAGTCTCTGACAGTTGGCTGCCCCATCGCTTGGTCCCCACAAGTTGTCAATGGAAGAGGCTAGCCATGCTTTCCGCTAGTGCCGCCTCGAGCCTTTGGCTCGCTTTCTTCACGTCTGGAATCCCAATCAGCGTTGCTGAGAAAGTGACGCAGCCCCGTGTGTCGAACTTCGCGTTGATGGTCAACTTCATCTCGAGCGATTCACCGAGCGAAGCCGCCAGGGACGCGAGCAACCAGCCCACGTCGTCAACGAGTGCCACGTCAAAAACCCTGACGCCAGTGTCTTTCTCGGTGAATATTGAGGAGGGCTCGGGCAGGGACGCAAGGCGCAAGCGGCATGACCGCGTCGCCTGATCTACACTGACCACCCGTCCGATCACTCGATGCACTTCAGCGCCATGAACTAGAACGGATTTTCTGGGCTGGTCGCTCGTCCCCGCGTGGATGATCGCGGCGCCATCGCTGATCGGATCCGAGCCGCTTGCCAAAGAAGCAAACGCTGCTCGGGCACGAGCCGGATCAGCTTCTGCAGAAAGTGCTGAGCACAGTTGTTCCGTTGTAAGTTGCCTCGCCTGGAAGCGATCGATCAACGGGGCTATCCGATGAACGAGGGCCTTGGCGGCCTCACGCTCAGTTTCAGTTTCTTCGGCAAGGTCGCCATCCAGACGCCGTTGGCGACCTGCCTTGCGCGCTACGAACACAGTCAAAGCCTCAGCATCCTCGGTGCGCACGCCCACAATGGTCAAGTCGCGCGGGTGAGCGTGGACCCCTTGCAGTTTGCGTTCTGCGTCTTTCAAGAGCTGGATAAGGTGCTGAACCGGAAGCAGGCGTGTGGCCCCTTCCTTTAGGGCAAGTTTTGATTGCCCAAGATATTCATCTTGCAATACTTCGACATTCGAGTTTGTTTGGATGTGGGTCTCAAAAGTCGTGCAGAAGTCGCCATGGTTCGGGCAAATTTCAGTTTGCATACTTATCCTTTGTATACATGTTGGTGGTGATAAATAGAGCAGCCCTCAGCACAGCCGTCAGGCGCGCGGAGACGACCTGGTTTTCTTTTGCCCTGGGTGCCAGTGAGACAACTGGGCATTCGCCAATGCTTTCATCCACTTTCAGCTTCAACTGACCGTCGAAGCTGCGGAGGAAGCGAAATTCTTCTGGGGTTAGATGCGCCTTTCCCCTTCGGAGCAAAATGGAAAAACGCGGCGGCATCGACTCGACGACGGGCTGCCACATGCGGTACTTGTTGAAACTTGCTGATCCCGCGTGCTCACGCAACGCGCACAGCCGAAAGAACTCGAGACTGGATCGATCCATACCGACGAGCCAGTCGACTATCTGAATCCCATCTTCTGATCGAGCAACTTTGATATTTGCTTCAACCCCCCGCTCCCGCGCGGAGCTTCGGGCGCGCCGGGTGAGTTCTGCCTTGGTATCGTCATCGGGCACCGCACCCTCCAGTTCAAGCGCCACCGAAATTGGGATGCCCGTGCTCTCGACAGTCCGATGTTTTGTCAGTCCGAGTGTTCGCAGAACGAGGTACTGGATCGAATCTATTCGAGATACACGCTGCGGGTTGGACCGCTGCAGTGGCAATGACAATGGCGATGCTGTTTGGGTTAAGTGCTTGGGCTGCTGCTGTGGACTCACCATGCGGCGCAGCAAGCCTTGCCGCAACCATGACCAGCCGTCGAACGGCTGATGCGCCGCTGCTCCAGAGAGTGCACCACGGGACCGCGCTTTCCTCAACGCACCTGCGTTCAGGCCAACCTGACGCACGAGACCCGGACCCAACGGCTGACGCTGAAGAAGAGACTCCGCAGCCATAGCCCGAATGACCGGCCAGCCGGCCAGGTAGTTGCCGAGGGCGGAACGAAGGTCTCCGTGGCCCGCCACTACCGCCGCGCTCGCCGTGCGCGTCCATTCAGATTGCAGCGACTTAATCCATCGTTCAAGTCGCTGAGGATCTGAGGTGCCTGTCGACAGCCACTCCGCCGCTGCCTTTTCCCACCCAGGCCAAGCCCTTTCCTGCAGCGCCGCTGCGCGGACACTGTGCGGGCGCGCCTTGGGATCCCCGGTCGCAACCTTGAGAGCGGCCGACCAGATTTCCATCAGCTGGGAGTCGCGTAACCCCGCATCATCAGAACCGTCAAGGCGGAGCAGAAGGTCGTTCGCCCCGGTGTAACTTACTAGCTCCGCGCGCAGTGAGCGCAACTGGGCGGCACAAGTAGCGCTGACGGGGGCGACGCGGATCGCGTTCTCCGTTTTGTGCTGGTTGTAGCCCTGGCGGCTGATGACGACACCGCCGCCAAGGGTCAGGCAGTCCCAGGCCAAGCTAGAGAGGTCGCCCGCGCGGAGGGGAAGCTCTTGACTGAGCAAAGCCCGAATTTCTACGAGCAGAGCCTCGACAGGCGACTCTGCAAGCCAAGAGCGTGCTATCTGCAAAGCTCGGGAAAGGTCTGCGTGAAGTACCAACACGCTAGAAGTGGAGCCGCTGGGGTGCGGATCTGCGTGCTCACGAAGCTGCGCCCAGACACTCATTGGCACGTGTATCTGGCGACGGCGGAGACTGTGAATTAGCGCGAAGGCCGCGTGACGAACGCGCTCACACAGCCCATGCGCCTCCTGGTTCAACGAGGGGCTTGCCAGTTGGTGGGTCCATTCCAAAAAGCTGCTCCAGTCGCCTTCAGTCCAATCCTCGGGAGCGCCAAGGAAATGCACCCTGCGTCGAGCAAGGCTGAGGGTCGAAAAATAGGTTGCTATGGACGAGATCTGGTACCGGCCTGGGACGTCGTCTCGGGTCCGCACAAGCTCTTCGCAGACCCAGTCGCGCAGCCACCCCGAAAAAGGCGTCCAGCGCACCTCTGCCCCGGAGATATCGCCGCGGCACTCAATGGCGCGGCTTAGTAGCTCACCCAGCCGTAGCGTCTGGTTTGAGTACCTGTTCAGTGCCTTTGATATGGCCTCCAGGCCTTCGTCCCGTGAGTTTGGGCGGCTTTGGCGGTACCAGCGTGGCGGGTGTGTGTTGGGAGAGAGCTCATCGACTTCCTCCCCTGAGAGCCTTCTGAGCGAATGCAGGGATAGTGCAGGAGCGGGTACGCTGGCCGAACTCGCAGCTACGAGTGAAGGTGGTAGTTCAAGCCGGACGAAGCTTTTTGCGGCATCAAGGATGAAGGTGAAGCGACCATCAACGGACCTTGGCCACTGGACGAACGGTAGTGCCTGAGCAACGGCTACTGTTGTGTCTCTGATCAGATTTTGTCGGGTCGTGCAATCGCCAGCAGCCATTTGCAACAGGCGCCAGGTGGAGACCTGAATAGGTAGCCAGGTTGGCTCAACAAAGTGGGGGCGCCTCCACATCAGACCCCAACGACTTCCCACCAGGTGCACGTTCTGTGTCTTGGACAAAATCACTGTTTCGATCGCGAGCTCGGTGTCGACAATCAGGTCGACAAAGATCAGATGCAACAGCGCAATTGCCGCGGGTGGGGCCTGCACTGCTCCCTGTGCCAGTGCTGACCGCATTTTTTCGGCCATGGCCCAGCCCATGAGGCAGACGTCGTCGACCGGCTGCAATACAGTGCGGGGATCCGGCACCTTTTCCCCGGGCTGCGCGGGGCGCACATCGAAACTGGCAGGCGCAAACCCGCATGGTGTCCAGGTGTGCCCTGAGTGTTGAACTGTGGCAGGGCCGAAGACCTTATGACCGGTGTTCTCCATGGCCTCGCGCAGTCGGTTGGCCGCGACCAAAGGGGGCACGTCAAGGTACGCGCCGACGGTACGGCTCACGTCACGGGCGTGACCTGTCAGAGCACGGATGAGCCAGCGGTCCACACCGTCGCGATCCAGGCTGGTAACCCACTGGCTGCGGCCGAAATTGGCATCACTGGCGAAAAATTGCAGAGCATGCAGTGCGATGTGGGCAGATCGCACCGGCGTGGCCATACCGTCGTCCGACCAGTAGACGAAAACACTTTCGGCTGCTCCGGTCGACCCTCTCGCTCCTGCACGTTGGGCTACCGCATGACATTCAATCGCAGCAGCGAGCAAGTCTTGGATAGCCTTGGTCACGGGCACAAGGCGCGGCTGAGCACGTTGTCCGACAGTGTCGTCTTTGTCAAAAATTGATAGCACTCGGCTGGACGAGAAAAGTGAGCCGAAAGTCAATCTTTCCAGCCGGGTTGCACGGTGCCCGGCTTGAACGACAAAGGCGAAGCACACCAGACTCATCCATTGATTCAGGTATGCCCATCCCGCGTCCTCTGCTGCCAGAGCTGCCGCCCGAGCCATGTCGATCGCCGCCACAAGCGAACTCCATCCGGCGATGCACTCTTCGTCACTCAGTACTTTTGTGCAGCCTTGACGCGCGGACGCCAGTCCCTGCACTGCCGCCGGGCCTAGGCCGAGCCACTCGAAGACCTGGTTCATTCGCGTTTTGAGTAGTTCGCGCTCAGGGCCGTAGTAAAACAGCGCGGCGGGTGCCGCCGCCTCAAACCGACCAGTCATCAAGGCGGCGGTCATGTCCGAACCCGTCAACTGCAGCACTACAGGCATCAGTGATCGAGCAAAGCGTGCTCGATGAGCTGGGTGTGCCGTGTCGCCGCATCCCCTTAAAAATCTGCGGAACGCTTCCAAATCAATATCAGCCACGCACTGATGTGCAGCGAGAAGTGCTCCTAGAGTTTCCGCGGAGGCAACTGCGGTCCTCATGGAGCGAAGCTTTTTGGAAACGACCTCCGGCAAGGGACAGTGGATCGACTCGAGGTTCGATCCTTCACCGCTGCGACTGCCACGGTACGCGCTGAAGTCCCACCCCCAACTATGATGGTCCAGATCCAACCAGATCGAGTGGCGTGACTCAAACTCAAGTTCGAGCGCAACCGAGTCGGTGCACCCGGTGACCAAGCTGACCAAGGCCAAGAGTGCAAAACTCTGCTGGACAACGTCGTCGGAACTCAGGTGTTCTACTAATCGCTGTGTGACGCTCCGTAGGTCTTCTGGTAGCAGTTGATCGCGGTGATAAAGGCCGAGCTTTTCTCCGAAGCTACAGAAGTCGGCCGCCGCGATCCGGCGCGAGATGTCGGGTTGACTCGCTTTTTCGTCCTCCTCGGTGTCGCTGGAAGGTTCGCAAGGATCTAGACTCTCCGGCATATCCGCAAATTCGGGGGACAGCTTCAAGAGCGTCGTTTCCGTCTCACCGGTGCCAGATTCCATCACTTGGTGGTAGGTTTGTGGTCCAACACACGAAGCGCGTGCTGCCTCCAGCAAATGTGTAACCAATCCGAATGCGGGACTGGTCGGAGCCATACTTTCCCGAATCGCTTCGAGCTCTCGGGTTGATGCAAGGTCGACGGTGAGCAGCATCTCCCAATCTCGACCGCGCCGACCTTTTTGCTGATGAGCTCTACGGAGGGTCAGCAATCCGGCGACTAACTGCGCTTGAAGAGCCGATCGTTGTTCTGCTCCCACTGCAATGGACCGACCTATGATTGCGGTGAAACCGAACTCAACGCCTTCCGTCGCCGAAGGACCCCAGTCCAAGAAGCTTTTGAGAAGCTGCGATATTTCAAGTGGATGGTTCGATAAACGAACTGCCCATTTTTGATCGATAGCAGCTATATTGTTGAGCGAACTGGCTAAATCGTCTGCAATGCGCAACCACTCCTTCAGCGGAGCGTCTGGCCAATTTTCAGCTGCGGCCTTTAAACAAGTTCTGATTACTGACAGAGCGGGGCGAGCACCTTCGTGCGATGCGGGGACGCCAACTGCGACCAATAGTGCCTGCGCATCGGCGGTAATTGACGGGTGACCTGAGACTGCTTCCATGCGAAAGATTTTCGCGAAAGACCCCTTCAAAACGGGTGTCGAAATGCGCCCGCATTGGGCGCATTTCGACGGAACTGTCTTATCGAGGCGTCGATCAACGTCTTTTGACGCCGTTTGGGGTGGATTCTCAAGTGCCTGGATTCCGCTCCGAGCAGCGTGACAGCTGCCTGCCTCGGAGGGAGATTGTCCCGACTTCAAGGAACAGGCAGGTATTGGAAAGCGGGGCGCGTTCCGCTTGAATCGGCGACGGCGAGAGGGCTTGAACGGCTGCCCAAAGGTCGGGTTCTTGCTGATGCCAGTGACGTGCTCTATGAGGCACAACGTGACAGTCTTCGAGGCTGCGAGGGGTTAGTTGGTGAGCCGTGTCACGCCTGACGTCCCCATTTACAGAGGAAGAGCACGCAATGCCACGATTGAAACCGAACGACCTACTCGCACGGTTTGTCGCCTCATAACCCAAAGTTCTCGCGCAACCAAAAAAATAGCAAAATCTGCTAAACAAAAACGCTCACTTCATAGTGGGCGTTTTTGTTTGTGCCCCTGAACAATGGCTCAGGGGCCGCACCCAGTTTCCGTTTTTCTTCGTTGGGGGCTGCTGGGTTGCTCCACACGCCTGACAGGCTGCATATAGCCATCCTGCAGGTGCCGGTGTGCTGCGGCTCAATATGCGAATCTCCCCTATCTCCCCGGAAAGCATCGCTGCGCAGGCTTCCCAGGGTGTATGGGGAGAGCAATGCTCTGCGGTGTAGCAGCCTCGTGCATTTCACTCAGCTCGCAAACAGGTCTGCCTTTGCGGCTTTGGTGATTGCCACCACACAAGGGTGAGTGATTCGTCTCTCGATAGAGATGGCAAAGAACTCTTCCACTAACTCTGAAGACCGGCCAATGACTTCGACGCCGAATTGGGCGGTGGTTTCCTCGTCCAATACGGTCGGGGACGTAAAAATGCCACGCCCCTCGCGGCCAAATGCATTCATCAGGGCGCTGTCGTCGAACTCGCCGACCAAGCGGGGCTGGAGGTGGTGCTTGTTGAGCCAGTGGTCCAACTGCTGCCGCACGGACGACATGGGCCCCTGAATCAACATAGGAGCGCCGTGCAGGCATTGGGGAAAGACCCCTTCCAGCTGCCTTCGCAGGGCAGGGGCACACAGAAAGCTCATCTCGCTGGTCCCCAGGGGGTGGTTAAAGGCCTTCACACCGATCTTCTTGGAGACGGGCTCGTCTGCAAGGACCAGGTCGAGCTTGTGCAGACTCAGCTGCGCAATCAGCTCGGGAAATTTTCCCTCGTGGCAAGTCATGTGCACGCGTTGGGTCATGCCCAGTGCGGGCTCCAGCAGGTGGTAAGCGACCGATTTGGCAATGGAGTCGGCTACTCCCACGCGGAATTCCAGCGGTTTCTCCTGCCCCCGTGACAGACGGATGGATTTCTCCAGCTCGTCGCCGAGCGCAAAAATCTGCTCGGCATATCCCAGGGCGACACGGCCTTCGCTGGTCAGTTCCAGCCCGCGCCCCCGTTTCCTGAACAGATCGTGGCCGAGCCACTCTTCCAGCTGCTTGATTTGCCCGGAGAGTGTTTGGGGCGTGGTGTGGAGTTGTTCGCCGGCGCGCATCACGCCGCCGGCCTTGGCCACCGTCCAGAAATAGCGAAGGTGCTTGAAGTTCATGAAAAGTCCCTGAAACACTTCGAAAAAAACGAGCAATAAAACTCAATAAAACGAATATACGCGAAGTGTTTAAACCTCTACATTGATGACTTGGCCCAGGCCCGTGGCGATTTGCCCGCGGCCAGGAACTGTCAACGCTCACAAGGAGTAGCAACGATGCGGATCACCACCAGAGGACAACTTGCAGTATCGGCAATGACCGATCTCGCACTGCGCCAGAAGATGCGGCCGGTGGCGCTGTCCACCATCAGTGCGCGCCAGGGCACTTCACTTTCGTACCTGGAGCAGCTGTTCAGCGCCTTGCGCCGTGCCGGGCTGGTGGACAGCACGCGGGGCCCTGGCGGAGGCTACACGCTGGCCCGCAGGACGGACCAGGTGTCTGTAGCGGAGATCATTCTTGCGGTCGAGAACCTCAAGGCCGATGATCTGCAAAATTTGGGGACGGGCCAGGCCGCACAGGTGAAGACCATGACCGGCGAGTTGTGGACTACCTTCAACTCGCGTGTGATGGAGTACCTGCAGTCGGTAACGCTGCAGGACCTCGTGGCCCAGCAACTCGAAAAGGGCGGGGTGCCGGATGAGGCCGCGCTCCCGGCCGCAGCGGCGAAGCCGAAGCTCGCGCCGAAGCCGCGACCCTTGATGGCGCGGGTGGGCGTGCCCAACTCGGTGTTTGCGCTGGGCTCGATGCCGCTGCTGCAGCGGCGTTAGTTCGCCACTTGGGGCTCAATGGCCGGGCCCGTTCTGAGGGGGCCGTCCTATAGCTGCTGCGCGAGCTGCTTGATCCCCCGGATCAGCATTTCCACCGAGATGGCGACCAGGATCAGGCCCATCAGGCGCTCAAACGCCATCACCACGCGCTCGCCCACCAGGCGCTGAATGCGTTCTGCCATCAGCAACACCACGGCACACACGGCCATGGTGACGCACAGCGCACCCACCCATTCCCATCGGCGTTCGGGAGCCTGGGCCACCAGCAGCATGACCGTGGCCAGAGCCGAAGGGCCTGCCAGGGCGGGAATGGCCAGGGGCACGATCAGGGGCTCGCCGGGCAGTTCGGCCTGCGGGCCATCTGCCGTGGGGAAAATCATGCGCAGCGCGATCAGAAACAGCACCACGGCCCCCGCTATCTGAAGCGATAAATCGCTCAGGTTCATCACCCGCAGAAATTCCGCCCCGAAGAACAGGAACACCAGCAGCAGCGAAAACGCGATCAGCACCTCGCGCAGGATCACCCGTGCACGGCGCTCCGGTGCCACGCCGCGCAGTGCATTGGCAAAGATGGGGATGTTGCCCAGCGGATCGGTGATCAGCAGAAGCAGGATGGTGGCCGACGCGAAGGTATAGCTCACGTGGCGTACACACCGTCCAGCGAACGGAAGCCCTTGATCTCGATGGGATTGCCACTGGGGTCGTGGAAGAACATCGTCCACTGTTCGCCCGGTTGGCCTTCAAAACGCACTTGAGGCTCCAGCACAAAAGCCGTGCCCGCCGCCTTCAGCCGTGCGGCCAGTGCATGCCAGTCGGGCAGCTCCAGAATCGCGCCGAAGTGCGGCATCGGGACCAGATGGTCGCCCACGTGGCCGGTGCGCGCGCTGGTGAAAGGAGTGCCCAGGTGCAGCGAGATTTGGTGGCCAAAGAAGTCAAAGTCCACCCAGGTGTTGGTGCTCCGGCCTTCCTGGCAGCCGAGCACGTCGCCATAAAAGCGACGCGCAGCATCCAGATCGGTGACGTGAAAGGCAAGGTGAAAAAGGCTGCGCATCCTGCAAAGGATAGCAGCCGGAACCCCGTGATGGGGTTGCGAGGTGAACGGATTAAGCGAGAGACGGGTCGACCGCCATGTTGTCAAACTTCTTGAAGTACTGGCGCGCCATGGCCACCAGTTGGGCGTCCGTGGGGTGGTCTGCTGCCACGGAGTCCACCACCACCTCGGCCACGCTGGCGTGGTGCTTTGCCGCCCAGTCGCGGAATTGGTTGCGCACCAGCCCGGGGCCCGCCAGCAGTACTTCGCGGGTGCTGACCAAAGCCTGGGCGATGTCTGCAAAGAACGCGGTGAGGTCATCTGCCTTGCCCTGGTGCTTGTGGTGGCTGCGGGACTTGATGCGTTGGGCCTCGGTATGTTCGCGGTCAAACATCACCACGTGGGCTTCGGAGTGGTCCATCCAGACAACGGCGTGAAAAGTGCTCATGAAACGGCTTTCTTGAAGTGATGAAAAAATGGGGCGGGGATCGGGTGGGGTTCACGCCGCCCGGCGATGTTGCTCGGCCTTCTCCTGGCAGTGCACGCAGCGGGGTGCCTCGGGGGTCGCTTGCAGGCGGGCCGCCGTGATGTCGGTGCCGCAGTCCGTGCATTCGCCGTAGGTGCCTGCATCAATACGGGCCAGTGCGGCTTCGACAGCGGCCAGATGGGTGGTTTCGCGCTCGTCCAGCGCGAACTCCAGTTCGCGCTCGGCGGCCAGTTGGGCGCGCGGGTCTTCGGGCTGGCCAAAGTGATCCGCAGCGGCCTCGGCCCGGCCGATGACTCCGCCGCGTTGCTCGGCCAATTGCGCCAGAAGCGCAGTCTTTTGTGCCAGCAATGGCTGGCGGAAGGGGGCGGCTTGGGTGGTATCCATGCGAAGTCTCCGGGGTGATCGAATACCTTCATGGTGCGCCCGCACGCGGCTCTGTGGGTTGACCAAGATCAAGTGCCGGAGCAGAGGGGGGCGCTTGCATTCCGGGGTTCTATGGATGGCATGACCAAAGGGTGCCGCACCACAATGTCTTCTCCTGTCACTCAAAGCCGCCCAGCGCGCACGTTGCCATGCCCACACCGACGCCTTTGCGCGACTACCAGCGCTACGAAACCCTCCGCATTGCCCGTCGTGGTGTTGACGGCGCCGTGCTTGATATCCAGATGCGCGCCCTGAACGGCAAGCTACCCACCGCAGGCCATGTAGGCCACCGCGAGCTGTGCGAGATCTGGCGGGATGTGAATGCCGACGACAGCGTGCGCTGCGCCGTGCTGAGTGGCGAGGGCGCGGGCTTTTCGGGCGGCGGCGACCTCGCCATGGTGCAGGACATGACTGAGGATTTCGAGGTGCGCTGCCGCATCTGGAAGGAGGCGCGCGATCTGGTCTACAACCTCGTGCACTGCGACAAACCCATTGTCTCGGCCATCCACGGGCCGGCCGTGGGCGCGGGGCTGGTGGCGGGATTGCTGGCCGACATCTCCATTGCGGCCAAGGGGGCGAAGATCGTGGACGGCCACACCCGCCTGGGTGTGGCCGCCGGCGACCACGCGGCCATTGTCTGGCCCCTCTTGTGCAGCATGGCCAAGGCCAAGTATTACCTGCTGCTGTGCGACCCGGTGAGTGGCGAAGAAGCCGAGCGCATCGGCCTGGTATCGCTGGCGGTGGACGAGGCCGAGCTGCTGCCGCGTGCCTACGAGGTGGCCGACCGCCTGGCTGCTGGCTCGCAGACGGCGATCCGCTGGACCAAACACGCACTTAACCAGTGGCTACGCCAGGCGGGGCCGATGTTCGAGACCTCGCTGGCCCTGGAATTCATGGGCTTTGGCGGGCCCGATGCGCGCGAAGGTGTCGCGGCCCTGCGTGAGAAACGCGCACCCCGGTTCTGAGTGATTGCACAGGCCATCGCGTCCACGCAATCGCCTCCGGCGCAGGCGCCGTGAAACCGGCGTACCGTAAATAACGGCCCACGCCACCGGTGATTCCCCCTCCGGGCGGGAGAGGGCGACGCCTCGCCGCTGCTTTGGCGGCGATTATTTCTTCGGCCGCGCCAGCATTTCCGCGGTGTTGGTCTTGCGGTCGGCGTTCACGCGCTGCACATGCGGGCGCTCGCCCATGCGGGTGAGGTATTCGCGCACGGGCAGGTCGGCCAGAAAGTCGCGGCCATAGATGATCTTGGTGGCCGAGCTGACCAACGGCAGGTGCACGATGGCGGCGCAGTCGGCCAGGGTGAAACTGTCGCCACCCACGTAGGGGCTGAACTTCGCCAGCTGGGCGAAGGCGGCAATGTTCTTCTCCAGCTGTGCCCCCACCTTTTCCTTGGCAGTTTCGCTCACGGTGCCGCCAAAAAAGGCCTGGGGATACAGGTTGCGCGCCACCAGTTCCAGGTGCAGTTCCAGAAAGGTGATCAGCTCGCGCACCTTGGCTGCCTGGTAGGCGTCGGCCGGGATCAGCGCGTGTTCTGGGTGCACCGCTTCGATGTAGTCGGCGATCACGGCCGATTCGCACAATGGCCCCTGGGGGTGCGCAGATAGGGCACCTTGCCCAGCGGGCTGGCGCTGCGGTCGGTCTCGCCCACCCAGGCCCGTTCTTCGGTGAATGGCAGGCCTTTTTCGAGCAGGGCGAGCTTGACCTTGTTGTAGTAGTTGCTGGCCGAAAAGCCGCAGAGTGTGAGCATGGTGTTGTCTCCGATGTTGTGATGAATGCAGCATGCATCCTAGGTGCGGGCGAGGGCGCAGTCCGTCGCGCAGATGACCCCGGTCAAGGAGTTCGCCCGCAGGCCCCCTACAATCCGCAGCCATGCCATGCCTTCAAACCATCCGCAGCCTTCGTTGGCTCGCCCGCCTTGTGCTGGCATGGTTTGTGTTGTCCATCGGTGTGGCCGTGGCGTCGCCTCTGGTCAACCCGCAGGCCATGGAGCTGATCTGTTCGGGCTCGGGCGCCATCAAGGTGCTGATCAAGACCGATGACGGTGCCCAGGAAATGTCCAGCCACACGCTGGATTGCCCGCTGTGCGCGCATGTGGGTGCACCACCTCCCGTGTCTCAGGCCCAGCTGCCCGTGGTTCACCCCCTGGCGCATGCCCTGCGCCCCATTCCTGCCGCGCACATTGCTGCGCGCATCGCCGCGCCGCTGCCGCCACGCGGCCCCCCGTTTTTCTCCTGAAATTGCTATTTGTTTGATAGCTGTTGGCGCATGATTTGTATGCGCTGGCGGCCTATTTGGCTTGAAATTCAGGAGTTCCCATGCGCAAAAGCCGCAGGGCGCTGGCCGTGGCCAGTGCCTTTCCCATCGCCCTCACCTTCGCGTTGACCGGGGCCGTGCCCGCATTCGCCCAGACTGCCGACACCGCCAACGCGCCCGTCAAAGAGCTGGGCGTGGTCACCATCCGCAGTGGCCAGCCCACCTCGCTGCCCACGCAGATCCCCACCACCATCGAAGGCGTGACGCGCGAGCAGATCGAGCACTCGATCAACGCCACTGACAGCGAGGACGCCCTCAAGTACCTGCCCAGCTTGCTGGTGCGCAAGCGCTACATCGGCGACTACAACCACGCCGTGCTGTCCACCCGCGCCTCGGGCACCGGCAACCCGGCGCGGTCCATGGTGTTTGCCGACGGCATCTTGCTGAGCAACTACCTGGGCAACGGCCCCACCAATGCGCCGCGCTGGATGCTGGTCACGCCGGAAGAAATTGAGCGCGTGGATGTGCTTTACGGCCCGTTCTCTGCCGCCTACGCAGGCAATTCGGTGGGCGCGGTGGTGGACTACGTCACGCGCATGCCCACCCAGTTCGAGGCGCACGGCAAGGTCAGCACCCAGCACCAGCCGTTTGACCTGTACGGCACCAGCACCAGCTACGCGGGCAAGCAGGTCAGCGCATCCGTAGGCAACAAAAATGGTGACTGGTCTTGGTTCCTCAACTTCAACAAGACCGACAGCGAAGGCCAGCCGCTCACCTTCCCCACACGGCTGGTGTCTGCGGGCACACCGAGCGGAGCGGACACATCCGGCAACGCGGGCACGCCCGTGACCGGCGCCGTGCTGGGCAACAACCGCAGCAACCAGCCCTGGTACCTGCTGGGCACAGCCACGCAGTACCACACGCAGCAAGACCACATCAAGGCCAAAGTCGCCTACGACTTCTCGCCCACCGTGCGGGCGGCCTACACCTTTGGCTGGTGGCACAACGAATCCGAAGGGCGGCCCAACAGCTACCTGCGTGATGCCAATGGCAACGCGGTATACGGCGGCACGGTCAATATCAATGGCCGCTCGTTTGCGCTGGCGCCCACCGACTTCAACGTCTCCAACGAAGACCTCACGCACTTCATGCATGGGCTCTCGGTCAAGAGCAACACCAAAGGTGTATTCGACTGGGAGGTGGCTGCCAGCCTGTACGACTACCAGACCGATACCCTGCGCGCCGCCACTACGGCACTGCCCGCAGCGCTGAACGGTGGTGCGGGCCGCATCGTCAACAGCAAGGGCACGGGCTGGAACACGCTGGCCGCCAAGGGCACCTGGCGGCCCGACGGCGTGCAGGGCGCGCACATCGTGGACTTTGGCCTGCAGCGCGACAGCTATCAGCTGCGCACCATCGAGAACGCCACGGCGAACTGGATCAATGGCGCTGCGGGCGTCCGCAACCAGGCGTTCAACGGCGACACGCAATTGCTGGGCCTGTGGGCGCAAGACACCTGGAAGATCGCGTCAAAGTGGAAGGCCGTGCTGGGCGCCCGTGCCGAGCGCTGGAGCGCCAGCAACGGCCAGACGGGCAACGCCACTGCTACGCTCAACCATCCCGAGCGCACTGAAAACTACCTGTCGCCCAAGGCCGCCGTGGCCTACCAGGCCAGCGACCTCTGGGTGCTGAAAGCCTCCACCGGCCGCGCCGTGCGCACGCCCACCGTGGCTGAGCTGTACCAGGGCGGCATCAGCGGCAGCGGCACGCTCATCAACAACGACCCGAACCTGAAGCCTGAAAAGAGCTGGACCACCGAGCTGACGGCCGAGCGCGACATGGGCAATGGCCTGCTGCGCCTGACCGCCTTCTTTGAGCGCACGAAGGACGCGCTGTACTCGCAGACCAATGTGCTCGTCACGCCCAACGTCACCAACGTGCAGAACGTGGACGCCATCCGCACCAAAGGCATCGAGCTGGCCTACCAGGCCGCCAATGTGGGGATGCGCGGGCTCGATATCGGGTCTAGCCTGACCTGGACGGACTCCAGGATCACCCGCAACGACAAGTTCCCCGCCAGCGTGGGCAAATGGCAGCCGCGCATCCCTGCATGGCGCGCCAGCGCAGTGGCCACGTACCGGCCTGACGCCACCTGGTCGTACACCCTGGGCGCGCGCTACAGCGGCAAGCAATACAGCACGCTCGACAACACCGACGTGAACGGCTTTGCCTACCAGGGCGCCAGCCGCTACTTCACCACCGATGTGCGCGTGCGCTACCAGATCACCAAAGAGGTCAGCGCCGCCGTGGGCATCGACAACCTCAACAACTACCAGTTCTGGAACTTCCACCCCTACCCGCAGCGCACCTACATGGCGGAACTCAAGGTGGACCTGTAAGCCCCCTTAGCGGCTGCGCTACCTCCCCTCCAGGGCGGCGCCGCCAGCGGCCCGGAAAAACCGGTTCCGCAGTGGCACTGGCCTCAGCGCCGCCAGTTTTTAAGGCAATGAATCGTTGAAACGGAAAGGTCAAAATATGAAGACGAAAACTATCAAAAAGATAGCTGCTACCGCTTTTTGGATAAGCGCCAGTGCCACTTTTGTGCCCGCATCGGCCCATGTAGTGCTTGAATACCAGGTGGCCTCGGCGGGCGCCAGCTACAAAGCCAGCTTCAAGGTCGGCCACGGTTGCGGTGCCTCGCCCACGCGGCAGGTAGCGGTCGATATCCCAGCGGGCATGCGTGGCGCGCGCCCCATGCCCAAACCGGGCTGGACGCTCGATGTGCAGCGCGACAAACTCGCCCAGCCCTATGCCAGCCACGGCCGCAGCATCACCGAAGACGTGGTGCGCATCACCTGGACGGCCAAGACACCCGAGGACATGCTGCAAAGCACCCACTACGACGAGTTCGTGCTCGTGGCCCAGGCGCCCGAACAAGCGGGCACCGTGTACTGGCCTGTGCGCCAGGTTTGCGCTGAGGGCCGCAACGACTGGACCGAAGTGCCCCGGGCCGGCCAGACACTGTCGGACCTGAAGTCCCCTGCGGCAGCGCTGGAGATTCTTCCCACCGGTGGCGCCGCTGCCCACAATCATTGACAGTCAGGCCCATCGCCTGCGCATTCTTCTCCTGAAACTCGAAAGACATCCCTCATGAAAAAGCTGCTTCACACCGCCGTGCTTGCTTCTACCCTGGCTGCTGCATGGGCCAGCGCCCCTGCATGGGCACAGACCGCCGCCGTCAAGGTCGAAGGCGCCTGGGCCCGGGCCAGCGTGCAGGGCCAAAAGGGCACGGGCGCGTTCATGCGCCTCACCGCCAAGGATGGCGCACGCCTGGTACGCGCCGAATCGCCCGCTGCGGGCGTTGCCGAAGTACACGAGATGAAAATGGAAGGCGACGTCATGAAGATGCGCGCCGTGCCCGCGCTGGAATTGCCCGCAGGCAAGACGGTGGAACTCAAGCCCGGCGGCTACCACGTCATGCTGATGGACCTGAAGGCGCCTCTGGCCAAGGACAGCTCGGTGCCCCTCACCCTGGTGTTCCAGGACGCCCAGGGCGTGGAAAGCAAGCTCCAGTTCAACATGCCCGTGGCGACGACGGCCCCCGGCGGTGCCACCGCAGGCAGCATGATGGATGGGCACAAACACTGAGGCGCCCGCCGCCGCAGCGCCTTCGCGGGCGCAACGCATTGGAGTAAGCTGTGCGCTCACCACAGACCCACCTCTTGCGGAGCGGCCATGAGCGACACATCCAACTTCGGTTTCGGCAAATTCGTCCCCGGTTTTGATTTTCTGCAAAGCCTGGCCAAGGGGGCGTCCACCAGCATTCCGCAGTTGCCCAACCTTTCCAACTGGGTGGCACCCACCATCAGCGTGGAAGAGCTGGAAAAGCGTATCGACGAACTGAAGGCCGTGCAGTTCTGGCTGGAGCAGAACTCGCGCGCGCTGGCCGCCACGATCCAGGCGCTGGAGGTACAGAAGATGACGCTGGCCACGCTCAAGGGCATGAACTTCAGCATGGGCGATGTGGCCAACGCCTTCAAGCTCAAAACCGCCGACACCGTGATGAGTGGCGTACAAAAAGCAGCCGATACCGTGAGCGGTGCCGCCGAAGCCGTGGCCGGCGCTGCAGCCCGCGTGACGGGGCGCGCCAGTGCGGCCGAGGAGCCTGAGGACGCAGCCGCTGAGGCCGAGCCCACCAAAGCCAAAACAAAGGGCAATGCATCGTCTGCGGCCGAGCCCGCCGTGGTGGACCCGATGCAGTGGTGGGGTGCGCTCACCAGCCAGTTCCAGCAGATCGCCGCCAGCGCCATGAAGGACGCTGCCAAGCAAACTGCCATCGATACCACCAAGAACATGGCCACCGGCCTGGCCAAGGAAGCCCTCAAGACGGCGACCGGCATGGCCACCCAGTTTGCCGCCAAGGGCATGCAGACCATGCAGGGCGGAGCAAAACGGGCAGCAGCAGTCAGTGCCACCGCCAAAAAAGCACCCGCTGCCAAGAAGCCGGCGGCCCGTAAAGCCGCTGCGAAGCCCGCCGCCAAAAAAACCAGCACCACCCGCAGCCCAGCGGCCCGCAAGCGAGCGGGCTAAGCGGCCGCGCCAACGGGGGCGGTGTGGGTCGTCCGCACGGTGGCTTGCCACCTCACCGCCACCACCCTGGCATGGAGATCACCACCATGAAACTTTTTCCTACCGGCCATGCCACCCACCCGCAATGGCGCATGGCTGCCGCGCTGGTGCTGGCCCAGTTGCGCGCCCAGATGGCGCTTCCTGACTACGCATCGGCGCCCACGCTGGGCCTGCTGTACATCACTGACCACTACGCCAATGACGCCCAGGCGCTGCTCGACTACCTGAGCGGCGAGCTGCCCGAAGTGACCGACTGGAGCGGTACCGTGGGTGTGGGCGTGTCGGCCAACAACGCCGAATACTTTGACGAGCCCGCGCTGTCGGTCATGCTGCTCGATGTGCCCGCCGACCAGTACCGCGTGTTCTCCGGCGTGGCGCCGCTGCCCACGCATGCGCAGCACCCGGGCGCGGGCTTTGTGGCCCACACGGCGCTGGTGCATGCCGATGGCCATACGCCGGAACTGGCAGAACTGCTGACCGAAATGGCGGCACGCACCGACACCGGCTACCTGTTTGGCGGCCTCTGCGCCAGCCGCACGGCCAGCGTGCAGTTTGCGGTGGGCGGTGACGGCAACATGGCTGGGCAGGGCGGTGCCAGCGGCGTGTTTGACGGCGGCCTGTCGGGCGTGGCGTTTGGCGCCGGGGTGTCGCTGGTGTCGCGCGTGACGCAGGGCTGCCAGCCCGTGGGCGCGCTGCACACCATCACCGCTGCGCAGGACAACGTGGTGCTTGCGCTCGATGGCGAGCCCGCGCTGGATGTGCTGCTCGATACGCTCGATGTGTCGCTGGACAATGGCGACCCGCAGCCCGCCCTGCGCAAGGTGCGTGCCACGCTGGCCGGGCTGGTCAGCGCGGGCGAGCAGCCGCAGGGCCAGCGCCGCACGGGCCATTTTGGTACCGACACCCGCGTGCGCCACATCCTGGGGTTGGACGGATCTCGCCGGGGCGTGGCCCTGGCCGACCATGTGGAGCCTGGCATGCACCTCGCGTTCTGCCAGCGCAATGTGGCCGCTGCGCGGGCCGACCTCATGCGCATCTGCGCCGAGATCCGCGAAGAGCTGTCGCCCGAGGAACTGGAGCCTGCGCCGATGCCGATGGTGTCGTCTGATGCGCAGCATGGCGTAGCGCCCACACCCGGTGCGTCTGCCGGGCGCGTGCAGCCGCAGACGGGGCAACGCATTTGTGGTGCGATCTATGTGAGTTGCTCTGGCCGGGGCGGCCCCCATTTCGGAGGCCCCAGTGCTGAGCTACAGATCGTGCGCCATGCACTGGGTGACGTGCCGCTGGCCGGCTTTTTTGCCGGGGGCGAAATTGCGCACCACCATTTGTATGGTTATACCGGGGTGCTGACCGTTTTTGTGGACGGCGAGACCGCCTGAAAACGTTATCGCAGCGATGGCAGATCGCGCGCAGCCCGCCGCCGTCACCAAGGCCGCGCGGTAGCAAGCGCCCCGGTGGGCACCCTTGGCGTCAACCGGCGGGGTAGTCCTCGGCGTCGGCTTTTTCCTGTTCCGTCAATCGCGTGGCCAGGATCTTGTCGATGGTCTTGCCATCCATGTCCACCACTTCGAGCTTCCAGTCTTCCCACTGCACGGTGTCGGTCACCTTGGGCAGGCGGCCGGTCAGCAGCATGATCATGCCGCTCAGGGTGTGGTAGCGGCCACGTTCTTCTTCGGGTACTTTGTCCAGGTTCAGGCGGTCTTTCAACTCGGGCACGGGGATGTGGCCGTCCAGCAGCCAGCTGCCGTCCTCGCGCTGCAGCGCCCACGAGGTTTCCGGGTCGCGCGGCTGGAACTCGCCGGTGATGGCCTCGATGAGGTCCTGCAACGTGACGATGCCCTGCACTTCGCCGTACTCGTCGATGACGAACGCCATGTGCACGTCCGACAGACGGAAGTTGTCCAGCAGTTCCATGCCTGTGATGGTTTCGGGCACGTACAGTGCGGTCTGCAGCGGCTGGTCGGCCAGGCCGCCGTGGGCCTTGTCGCGCAGCGTGCGCGACAGCCACTGGCGCGCGTTGATCACGCCCAGGATGTTGTCCATGCCACCCCGCACCACGGGGAAACGCGCGTGGTCGGATTCCTCGATGCACCGGAGGTTGTCTTCAAACGGTGCATCGATGTCCAGGCACACCACATCGCCGCGGGGCACCATCAGCGAGCCGATCTGGCGGTCATCCAGCCGGAACACGTTGCGCACCATGGTGTGCTCGTGCGACTCGATCACGCCGGCGGTGGTGCCCTCCACCAGCATGGCGTGGATCTCTTCTTCCGTCACCGGGCTACCGCTGGTTTCCTTCACGCCCAGGAGGCGCAGCAGCGTGCGGGTGGACGTGGACAGCAGCAGCACAAACGGCTTGGTGGCCAGTGCCAGAAAGTTGATGGGCCGCGCCACCAGGCGTGCAAAGGTTTCGGGGTACGACTGGCCGATGCGCTTGGGCACCAGCTCTCCCACCACGATGGAGAAGTAGGTGATGAGCACCACCACCAGCCCTGTGGCCGCATAGCCGCCGTAAGGCAGGGGTACACCCAGCGATTCGAGCCAGGCGGCCAGCGGTGCGGCCAGTGCGGCTTCACCCACGATACCGTTCAAGACGCCAATCGACGTGATGCCGATCTGGATCGTAGAGAGAAAACGCGTGGGGTCTTCGCCCAGCTTCACGGCAGCGGCGGCACCGCTATCGCCCTCATCAATCAGCTTTTGCAGCCGCACCTTGCGGGCCGTGACCAGAGCGATTTCTGACATGGCAAACAGGCCGTTGAGACAGATGAGAGCGAACAGTATTGCTATTTCCATACAAAGGGCGCCTTGCACGCCCTTGGGTGTTGAGTTGCAAGGGATTGTACGGAAGGGGCGGTGTGCCCTGGTTCCCCTTGAAATTTGGGGGGGTCAGCCGCCTTCGGTGGGCAGTCCTGTGGCATCCCACTCGGGCAGGCCCCCGCGCAGCCAGTACACCGACTTGAAGCCTTTGGCGGCCGCCACCTTGGCGGCCTTGTAGGACTTCCAGCATTCGGCGCCGTTGCAGGCAAAAATCACGGGCTTGGTCTTGTCGAGGTTCTGGAGTTTGTCGAGAGCCTGGAAGTCATCCTGTGCGGCATTGAAGGCCACGTCCTTGAGGCTCTTTTCCACGTAGGCGGCGAACACGGCGCCCCGAATGCGTTTGGTCTTGAACTCCTTCTCGGTGCGGGTGTCCACCAGCGTGGCGCCCTGTGCCTGCAGGGTCTGCGCTTCGCGCGCGGTGATGCGGTTCACCCCGGGCAGGCTGGTGGGGGTAAAGAGGCCCAGTTCCGCCACCCGGCGGTACTCGATGGTCTCTGGCCGCACGATGGCGGGCGGCAGGCCACTGGCATACGACGAAACGCTGAACCACTGCGACAGTCGGCTGCGGACATCGGCAGGTAGATCCTTCTTCACCACGATAGAAAACCCGCCGGGGACGGGCAGCGAGGTGGCCAGCACACGTGCGGCGTTGGGATGCGCGGCAGACCATTCCGCCCAGTCTTCCTCACGCACCACGGTGGCGTCGGCCGTGCCCAGGGTCAGCGCCGTGAGGCCAGCCTGGGGAAACTTCTCGTATTGCACGGCGCGCAGGTCCTGGAACGACAGCCCGGCTTCGTTGAGCAGGCCGCGTGCCATGTAGGTGTAGATCGAATCCTGCTGGGGCAGATAGAGCCTGCGCCCCTTCATGGCGGGTACTGCGTCGATCTGCGCCAGCCCTACCAGCAGGTATTTCTCGGATTTTTGTGTGGCGCCCACCAGCTCGTAGCCACGCTGCAGGGCCGAGGCTGCCACCTGGGCCGGGCCTATGAAGATGTCGTGGCCCGCGCTGCGCGTTGCTCGCATCACATCGGCCATGTCGTCGCTGGTGGTCAGTGCCACTGTCTGGCCTGAGGCCTTGGACAGACCCGTTTCAGCGGTGGTGCGCAAGATGGAATGGGCGGCTTTGCGCGCCGTGGGCTCCACAGCGACCATGGCGGTGAGTTGGGCCAGCACTGTGCCGCAGGCCATGCACCCGCCAAGCAACACCCACAGCATGCGGCCCAGGGATCTTGTGCATGTGTTCATCGCTTCTCCCTTTCACTCCAAGAATGGCCGAATATGCCCACGCCTCCCGACATGCGTTCAGATGTTTCTGATGTTTTGTATTTGTTACTTCTGTTAACGCAATGTTGCGAACGATGTGAAAGGGCTGCCGCACAGAATGCGGGCTGGCCTCGGCTGCCTGCCCATTCCCATCCATCCCTACTTTCGGAGACGTTCCCATGAAAGATTCATCGACCTTGCCGCGCCGTCACATGCTGGCCGGAAGTGCTGCTGCCTTGAGCGCGCTGGGCCTGGCCGGATGGGGGGGGGGTGCCCGCGCGCAACCGGTGGCCACCGTTGCCAAACCGTTGCCTGCCTATGCGGGTTGGAAGTCCCCCGATGCACTGATCGTGCACAGCAGCAGCACGCTGGAAACCCGGCGCTCCGCGTTTGGCACCAGCGTCATCACGCCTTCCAACCAACTGTATGTGCGCAACAACCTGCCCGCGCCCGATGTGGCTATCTTGGACAACCGCGATGCCTGGATGGTTTCCATCGAAGGGGTGAAAAGCCCGCGCAGCCTCACGCTGGCCGAGCTCAAGACCCTGGGTGTAGAAACCGTCGCCACCGTGCTGCAGTGCTCGGGCAACGGGCGCGGATTTTTCCCCAGCAAACCCAGCGGCACGCCGTGGTCAGTGGGCGCTGCGGGCTGTGTGGTCTGGAGCGGCGTGCCGTTGCGCAATGTGGTGGCGGCGCTGGGCGGCTTGGTCGACGGCGCGGCCTACCTCACCGGCACAGGCGGCGAGAAGTTGCCCGAGGGCGTGGACCCGCTCACCGTGTTGGTGGAGCGCTCTGTGCCCGTGAAGGCGCTGGATGATGCGTTGCTGGCCTGGGAGATGAATGGCGAGCCGCTGTCGCTGGCCCATGGCGGGCCGCTGCGGCTGGTGGTGCCGGGCTACCAGGGCGTGAACAATATCAAGTACGTCAAGCGCGTGGCCTTTGGTGGCGCACAGTCACAGGCACGCATCATGTCGCACGGCTACCGTATGTCGCCCCCCGGCTCCAAGGCCAGCCCCGACCAGCCTTCGGTGTGGGAGATGGGCGTCAAATCGTGGATCAATGGCCCGCTGCCCGACAAGGGCGCACCCAAGCCCGGTCAGGTGCAGGTGCATGGCGTGGCCTTTGGCGGTACGCGTGGCGTCAAGGGTGTCGAGGTCTCGGTCGATGGCGGCAAGACCTGGCAGACGGCCAAACTCATCGGCCCGGACCTGGGCCCCTTCGCGTGGCGGCAGTTTGCGTTGCCGGTGCGCCTGGAAGCGGGCACGCATGTGCTGGCCAGCCGCGCTACCGACACGGCGGGCAATGTGCAGGCCGAACAGCGCGAAGAAAACCTGGGCGGCTACAACAACGTGAGCTGGCGCGACCACGCCGTCACGCTGACCGTGGCATGACCTTGCTCCCCCCTGGGGCGCATTGCGCCCTCCCCTCCGATGGGGGACGCCACGCGTGGCCTTGGACCGCCAGTTCCACGGTGGCACTGGCGCGGGAGCGTGCCGGTATCGGGCGGCTGCGGATCTGTGGTGCACTGCAGGCCCGCGGGCTGCTTCGCACCATGAGCCGTGGCCTCGCGCTGGCGTTGCTGTTGTGGACGGGGGCCTGCTGGGCTGCGGATACCGCCGAGCTGGCGCGCGGCAAGGAGCTGTTCACCAAGATCCAGCCGGCGTGCGCGGTGTGCCACACGCTACAGGCGGCGGGCGCCGAGGGGCAGGTGGGCCCGGTACTGGATGAACTCAAGCCCGATGCCGACCGGGTGCTGCGTGCGCTGAAGACGGGCATTGGCGTCATGCCGTCGTATGCCGAGCGCCTGAGCGAGAAGGACATGCTGGCCGTGGCGCGTTTTGTGGCACATGCCACGGGCGCAGCCAAGTAACGCCGAGCGCTGCGCGCCGGTCCTATCCACGGGTGTTCCTTCGACAAGAACCGTTCGTGCTGTGCGTGAACGATTCTCTTCGTTGGGAAGTGTTTTTCTCGTATCAGGCAGCGGTGCGCGATGGCACCAGCGCAGCGCTTGGCGCGCGCCCCCGCAAACCCTGGAAGGCAAAGTCCACCTCGGGGATCCGGCCGCTCACGATGTCGGCCAGCGCCTTGCCCGAGCCGCAGGCGTGTGTCCAGCCCAGCGTGCCGTGGCCGGTGTTGAGGAACAGGTTGGCCACCTTGGTGTTGCCGATCAGCGGCAGATTGCTGGGTGTGGCGGGGCGCAGGCCGGTCCAGAACTGCGCCTGGCTGGCGTCCCCCGCACCCGGGAAGAGCTGCTCCACGCGCCGCACGATGGCGTCGCAGCGCATCGGGTTCAGGTCGCGGTTGTAGCCGTTCAGCTCGGCCGTGCCGGCAATGCGCAAACGATCACCGCCGCGTTCGCTGGTGTAGCGCGAGAAAACGAGCTTGAACTCATCGTCCGTCAGGCTCACCTGGTGCGCCTTGGTGGCATCCTTGACCGGCATGGTCACTGAATAGCCCTTGGCCGGGTAGATCGGCAGGTGGATGCCCAGCGGCTGCGCCAGCAGCGGGCTGAACGAGCCCATGGCCAGCACGAAGGCGTCGCCGTGCACACGCTCGAAGCGGCCTTCGGCATTGGTCACTTCCGCATGGCCAATGCGCCCGCGCGCCTCGCGCAGCGCCGTGATGTGGTGGCCCATGCGGAACTGCACGCCCGCTGCCTCGCAGAGCTTGGCCAGTTCACGCGTGAACTGGTTCGCGTCGCCCGATTCATCCTCGGCCGTGAACGTGGCGCCCGCCAGTTGTGGGCGGATGTGGGCCAGTGCGGGTTCGATGCGCACGGCCTCGTCGGCGCTGATGACCTGGCGCTCGCAGCCCAAGGCCCGCATCTGCTCGGCCGGTGCCAGGGCGCCGTCGAATTCCTTTTGGTTGGTATAGAAATGCAAGATGCCCTGCGTGCGTTGGTCGTACTGGATGCCGGTGGTCGCGCGCAGCTGCTGCAGTGTGTCGCGGCTGTAGGTGCCCAGGCGCACGATCTGCTCGATGTTGTGGCGCGTGCGCGCCGGCGTGCAGTTGCGCAAAAAGGACAGTCCCCACAGCCATTGGCGCATGTCAGCGCGCAGGCGAAAGAGCAAGGGGGCGTCTTCTTTGCCCAGCCACTGCAGCACCTTCAGCGGCGCGCTGGGGTTGGCCCAGGGTTCGGCGTGGCTCACCGAGATCTGCCCGCCGTTGGCAAAACTGGTCTCGGCACCGGGCGCGCCCTGGCGGTCGATGACGGTCACTTCGTGGCCAAGTTGTTGCAGAAAATAAGCCGAAGTCACGCCGAGCAAGCCGGCGCCCAAAACGATCACGCGCATTTTGAAGCCTTTTAAGGGTTCAGCGCTTGATGGACGTGCGTTAGCAGCTATTGATTAAATAGCAAGCAGCTGGCGCGCGTCCGCCAAGCTGCCGCTCCCCCTGTCCTTGGTACCTGAGAGATTCACCGCACGGCCCACATGGCGCGCGGTTTGCTCCTTCGGTGCGCCACGGTGTGTGGTGGCGGCTCTCCAGACGGCTTTGATAAAAGATGCAGTACGGGACCTGAGCGTGTATGGGAGTTTGCGCCTTCGGTGCAGTGGGCATTGCCGCTGACTCTCCTGCGAGGCCGATTCTAGGCGGCACTGCGGCGCGAAAACCGGCGCCTGCGCGCTAATGCATGGCAATCGTTGCTGATGTTGGCGGCGGCTGCGGGTCGCCATAATCCGCCGATAGAACCGATCCCAGAACCACCCCAGGATGTTTCCCCATGCCCGACACCGCTTTTGATCCCCAGGCCTGCGCAGCCGTGCTCACCATGGCGCGCCAGGGGCGCACGCCCCGGCCACTGGATTTGCCTGCGGGGCTGCGCCCTAGCGATGCAGCCGAGGCCTACGCGGTGCAGGACATCGTGGTGCGCGAGCGGGGCACGATGGCAGGCTGGAAGGTGGGCGCTGCGTCGCCCCACGCCCTGCCTGCGCGTGCTGCGCTCACCCGCGATTCCGTGTTTGTGGCGCAAGAAGGTGTGGCGGTGCACTTGCCCGCAGCCGGTTTTGCCGTGATGGGTGTGGAGGCAGAGCTGGTGTACGAACTGGGCGCCGACCTGCCTTCGCGCGCCACGCCCTACAGCGCGGCCGAGGTGCTGGCGGCCGTGGTGTCGGTGCGTGCCGCCATTGAGGTGTGCGACACCCGGTTTGCAGCATGGGCCCAGCAGGGCGAGTGGAGTCGCTTGGCCGACCAGGCTTGCCATGGCGCCTTGATTGTCGGCGCTGGCACTGAGGATGTGGCGGCAGTGCGGCCCCTGGCGCAAGGGGTCCGGCTGTTGATCAATGGGTCTGTGGCTGTGCAGCACGCAGCCTGGGGGAACTCTGCGGGCGACCCGTTGCCGCTGCTGCAGTGGCTGGCCAACGACGGTGCGCGCAGCCTGGGCGGGCTGCGCGCGGGGCAGTGGGTCACCACGGGCTCATGCACCGGTACTGTGCTGGTGGCGCCCGGCACCGTGGTGGTGGCGGACTTCCCGAGCCTGGGGCGGGCTGAGCTGCACATCGCCTGAACCCGGCGCGGCCTGCGGGTGCATGCCGTTGGCCGGTTGCCGCACGGGATCAGTAGCGGCGCGGGTTGTCGGGCTGGTTGTCACGGCGGTTGGGCACGCCATCGCCGTCGCGGTCCCGGTCATTGCGGTTGGCGATGCCATCACCGTCACGGTCCCAGCCGCCGCGCCGCATTTCCCAGCGGCCTTCGCGCTCTACCCACTGTGGCTGGCGGTACTGGTAGCCATTGCGCGCCTGAACCCAATGGCCCTGGACCCAGCGATGGCGGTTGCCACGCCACTCCCAGTGGCCTTCTTCCCACACCTGGCCACGGCGAGGACGGGGCACGGCTTCATGGCGCGGAGGTGGCGGCGCCGGGATCACCTGGTAGGCGGGCGCTGCCTGGTAGGTGCGCTCGGGCTGGCCAGACTGGATGATGACAGTGCCCTGGGTTGCGGCCTGCGCCGACGCCTGGGTGAACAATGCCAACAGGGCGATGGCGGCAGCGGCAGATGTTGTGCGAATCATGGTCGTCTCCTGATTGTTCCTTGCGGAAGGGGTTACTGCATGGTGGTGGCCGGGGGCGCTGCGCCACGTAGGCGCAGGGCGGGGGTGCGCGTAGGCGAAACCGGTCACCGGCGGCACCAGCTCCCGTTTTGTCAACGGCGGTAAGGGTTGTCGGGGTTTCGGTCATGGCGATTGGGCACGCCGTCGCCGTCACGGTCGCGGTCATGCCGGTTGGCAATGCCGTCGCCATCGCGGTCCCAGCCGCCGCCCTGCATGTTCCAGCGGCCACCGTGTTCAACCCAGCGGGGTTCGCGATAGTGGTAGCCGGGGCGGGCCTTCACCCAGTACCCCTGCATCCAGACATGGCGGTGGCCCCGCCATTCCCAGTGTCCAGGCACCCAGGCCATGCCCCGGCGAGGGTGGGGCGCTGCTTCATGGCGGGGTGGCGGTGGCGCTTGGTACTGCACCCTCACGGGCGCAGGGCCTTGGTAGTGGGGTGAGCCTGTCTGGACGACAACAGTGGCATGGGTCTGTGCCTTCGCCAGCGTAGCGGCGCCCAGCGACAGCAGTGCGAGGGAAACGGCGGCGAGTGCATTGCGGGCCATGGTGATCTCCTCAGAAATGATTCCTTGCGGAACCGGAGACTTCATGGTGCGAGCACTGCGTCAAGCCGGTGTAGGCGAATTGCGAAGTCTTGTGAAGTTGTGTTTCCTGTCGCTGTGAGTCGCAGGTTCTCGTGATTTATTTCACGCTGTGTGCTGGGATGTCTTGCGGTGGATGTGTCAGCGCCACCACACCAAAGCCGCCACCACCCACAGGGCCGCCCATGCGGGGTGCCGGCCGTCGGTGGCATAAAACACCAGCAGCCCGCTGGCCAGCGTGGCGACCCCTGCCACATCGGCCACCCAGCCTCCCAGGTGGGTGTCCACAGGCACCGTCCCCAGGCGCCACAGCAGGGCGCTCAGGGCCCAGCCCAGCACGCTGGCCAGGTGCCAGGTTCCCCACAGGATGCGCACCTGTTGCTCGCGCAGCACGGGCCGTCCGCCGGTGGGCACGATGCCCTGCGTGCGCAAGGTGCGAAACACCAGGACTTCACCCAGCACCGAGTGCGCAACACCCACCAGGGCCAGGCCCCCGGCTGCCAGTACCAGCGCAGTATTCATGGACAGTTTTCCAGTCAATCAGGATGGCTGTGGACGGCGCAGACGCGGCGCATTGGCCCGTCTTTGGCGCCTTTAGCGCTTGGGGGTCCAGCACAGGGCCAGCGCGGGCGGCAGCACCAGCCAGAAGCCCGAGGTGGGCATGAGCACAATGCCCAGCAGCGTGAGTGCCAGCAACCCGGCACCCAGCCCGCGCAAGGGGACGGGTGCCAGGGCTGCGTGGCGTTCGGCCAGCAGGATGGCCCAGCCCAGCAACGCGAAGAGTCCGCCGAACAGCACAAACCAGACCACAGCGCCCACCACAGGATCTTTGTGCACGCTGTTGAAAACGCCGCGCCGTACGATCTCGTGCAACTGGGGTTGGAATACGGCGGCCGCAAAAAGGGTGTGCACCGCCGCCACGACCAGCAGCCACAGGCCCTTCCAGGTGGTGCGAAGCGGCGTGAATGTGCGGCGAAGGGATGGGGTGGTCAGGGTGGTCATGTTGGGAGGTCCCGGGGAGTGCTGCCGTGAAGAGAAAGTGCGGGACAGTGCGTGCGCACGCGCGCGCCCAGCCCTGTGAGCAGGTGCATGAGGCCCATCCACATGCGCTCGAACGCGGGCATTTCGCCGGGCACCTGCACCAACTGGTCGCCCAGCACACGCTGGTGGCGTCCTGCGGTGATGGGGGGCGGCGTCTTGGCGCCAAAGTCGAAAACCGGCTGCGTGAAAGGTTCGATCTGCCAGGCCTGCATGTCGGCCAGCGCGGGGGCCAGTTCGGCGGTGTAGGCCTCGGCGGCGAGGTCAGGCCGCAGAAGCCCCAACGCCTGGTAGGCCCTCAGCACCAGCACATCGCGCTGGGGGTCGGCAGTGGGGCGCAGCAGGGCGGACCACGCCTGCGCCACGTGCGACCGAAAATCGCCCGACAGACTGCGCGTACAGCCAAAGTCCAGCACACCGACGCGGCCGTCCGCAGCAAAGAGGAAGTTTCCCGGGTGCGGATCGGCATGCACCCGGCCCAGCACAAAGATGCAGTGCATGAACCAGTCCCACAGGTGCTGTCCGGCCCGATCGCGTTGTGCCTGCGTGGGCTGGGTGGCCAGCCAGGCCTGCAGGTGCTGGCCCGGCAAAAACTGCTGTGTAAGCACCTGGGCCCGCGTGTGCGATGCGATGGGCTGCGCCATTGCCACCCCGGGCATGGCCGCGTGCTGCGCAAACCACTGCAGTTGCTCGGCCTCCTGCAGGTAGTCCACCTCGCGCAGCAGCGTGGCCTCGATCTCGGCCATCACGCTGTCCACCACCGTGTGGGCGGGCAGGGGCATATCAGTGTGGGCCAGCGCGCGCAGTGCGGTGCGCATCAGCTGCATGTCGCTGGCAATGGTGGCGGCAATGCCGGGGTACTGCACCTTGACGGCCACCGTGCCGTGGCCTGCCAGCTGTGCGCGGTGCACCTGGCCCAGGCTGGCGGCGGCAAAGGCAGCGGGCTCGAAATGCTCGAAGATCGATTCGGGCTCCTGGCCGAACGCCTGGCGGAACACGCGGCCCACCAGCGCGCGGTTGAGCGGTGGCGCCTGGTGGTGGGCGCGCGCCAGCTCTTGTCGTACGCCATCGGGCAGCAGGCCGGGGTGCATGCTGAGCAGTTGCGACACCTTGAGCGCCGAGCCCCTCAACTGCCCCAAAGCGCCAAACAGAATGCGGCCCAGCGCGGCTTCGTGATCGGCCTGTGCCTGGGCTGACGGTGCACGCACGCGGTGCCCCAGCTGGGCCATGCCAATGCGCGCCGCCGCCAGGCCGGTGATGGTGCCGCGCGCCAGGCGGCCTGTGCGGGGGGCGTCGCCCTTAGCCATGGTTTGACGTGACCAGTCGCTTCAACATCACCTGCACGATGCGGCGATGAAACGGCGCGATGATGGCCATGTAGACATGGCCCAGCGTGTTGTGGATGTGCACCACGGTGCTGACCACGACAGTGGCAGGGCCGTTGGCCTGGGGGTGTTTGGTCAGCGACACCTGGACATCCAGGTGCTTGTCGTCCTGACCCATCACCACTTCGGTGTCGCTCAAATGGCGGATCAGGAAGATGCCCACCGGGTCTCCGACACGGTAGCTGCTTGGATCGCTCGCAGATCCACCGCTGGCGAGCGGATGCACGTCGCCCAATTGCCCTACGCCTTTGAGCCCCACCAGCTGCACCAACGTGTTGCGTACCGCCAGGAGCTGCTGCGTCCAGCGCGGCGTGCGGGCCACCACGTTGAGCCAGGTCTGCAGCGCGCTGGTGCCTGGCTGCGGATCGGCCACGGTGTAGGCATCAAAGAAGTGAGCGCCATGCAACGTCGCGTGGATCGCCGTGCCCGCAGGCACCGTGGTTTCGCGCACGGCTGCTTGTGCTGCGGGGCTCATGGCGCTTTCCTCTTGCTGGGGGCCTTGGTGGAGGCGGTAGTTGCCGGGCTGGGGGCGCGGGGTTTGCGCGGCGCGCGCGGCGGTTTTGGGGGCTGGGGGGGCACAGGCGACGCGGGCGCGGCGTTTGCTGAAGGCGCCGGTGCGCTGCCCATCGCTTGTTTGGCCAGGTGCAGCATGCCCAGCAGGCCGCTGCTGTGCTGGGCCATGCGGGCCATCTGGCTGCGCAGCACAAAGCCGCCCAGTTGCAGCACGCGGTTGACCAGCCCGCCGCGCAGGGCCTGCACCAGCACCCCGAGCGACAGGTCCACCAGCTGGGTGGTGTCGGCAAACTCGTCCGACGTGTCGGCCAGCCAATACGTGACCACACCGGCCAGGTAGTCGGTGTAGAACCCGCCCGCCATGCCCTTGAAGTCGCAGGGCTCGATCTCGCCACTGGCTTCGGCTGCTTCCAGAAAACTGCTGACCGCCTCGCGCAGGCTTTGCCGCGCCGCCAGGGGCTCGGCCAGCATCGACAGTGGCGAGCGCCGCGCCAGGCTGCGCACCTGGGCCACAAACTCGCGGTCGGCCAGCAGGCGTTCCACCACGGCGTCGGTCAGGCGCTGCAGTTTTTCCTGCAGGTTGTAGCCGGTGAAGCCAGGTGTCTGCAGCGTGTCCGCCAGCGCCTGGTGGGCCACATCGTCCAGATAGCCCAGCACGATGCGGTCCTTGGTGGGGAAGTATTTGTAGATCGTCGCATCGCCAATGCCCGCAGCGCGGGCGATGTCCTTCATCGTCGTGCCATCAAAGCCGTGGCGGGTCATGAGGTCCACCGCGCTGGCCACGATCTGGCGGCGCGTGGCGTCTTGCTGTTGGCGGGTGGTTTTCATTTAACTATCTTTAAATTAACAAAATTTTTTATTTAAAGAATAGTGTTTTCTGATTGTGGCGTCAAGCGGTCGCAGCCACGGACACCGAGTTTGAGCCGGTGGTACTGGTGTTTTTATGGCCTTTTTAGCCTCTAGCGCTTGATGGTAAAGCGCTGGAAGCTATCAAAAATGTAGTATGGGCGCCCCTCCCGCTTTGGGAGGGCCATCTGCCACCCGGACGGCCCGCAGGGGCCGCCCCGCCGCGAAGGCCGCCGTTCCCCTGGGGGAGGGCGCCGCAGGCGGCTCAGGGGCTACTTCCTCATCGCCGCAAACGCCTCAAACTCCCAGCTGCGCATCGCCAGCAGCAGCGTGTAGCCCTCGCGCTCGCGGTCGGGCAGCTTCTGGTCGGCCAGGTGTTGTTGTGCAAAGTCTTGCGCCACGCGCTGCATGCGCTCCATGAAGGCGGGCGCCAGGCTGCGGCTGATGGCGCCGTGCACCAGCAGCACGCCTTCGCCGGGGCCATCAAAGCCGCCGGAAAAGTAGTCGAGGAGTGCGTGATCGCGAAAGTAGTTCATCACCGGGCCATGGGGGCGCCAGCGGAATGTTTTGGCGAGTTTGAGCCGGTAGCGGTTCAGCGGCCGCAGCTCGATGATGCCGATGCGATCGAGCTGCGCGAGGTACTTGATGCCCTCGGCCTCAGTCAGCCGGTAGTTGGTGGTGACCTGCTCCAGCGTCCACTGGCTGAGCACGCAAATCGCCATGAGCAGCAGTTTCTTGTCGCCCACCACGGCTTTTTCCTGCTCCTGCGTCAGCTCTTTCAGCAGGGGCTGTTCGTCGGCCACGCGCCGCGCTAGGTCGGCAAAGTCCAGCGCCAGCGCACGGCAGATGGCGTCGATGCGCGACAGCGGCATGTCGCCCTTGGCCAGCATGCGTTTGACGCTGGACTCGGCCATGCCCAGCGCCTGTGCCAGGTCGGCGTAGGTCATCTGCGCAGTCTTGAGTTCCTTTTTGAGGGCGAGAACGAGGTCGGCAGTGGTGCTCATGGGTATCGATTATCAATACCTGTGGTGTCTTGGGTAGCCCTCTGAGCGACTTTTTGGGCGATGAATGTGCCCGCACTCCCCACACTGCGCGGCATCGATCACTTTCGGATGCGACGACCATGACCTTTGCTGTATTTCCTTGCCCCCCACGCCACAAGGTGTTGTCCCGCGCTGAAGCCGGCTTGTTGCTGGCGGTGGCCGCGCTGCTGGCGTTGGCCTTGTTCGGGCCAGTGCTGCCTGCCAGCGAGCACCAGCATGCGTTTGCCGATCAACGGGCGCTGTGGGGCGTTCCCTGTGCACTCGATGTGTGGAGCAACCTGCCCTTTGCCATCGCGGGCCTGTGGGGCCTGGTGGTGCTGCGGCGCCTGGACCTGGGAGGGCTGGACGCTACGTCCCGCGCCCTGGCCAGCCTCTTTTTTGTGGGCCTGCTGTGCACGGCCGCAGGCTCCGCGCTCTATCACTGGCAGCCCAACAACGGTGGCCTGATGTGGGACCGCCTGGGCATGGTGTTGCCCTTCGCGGGACTGTTGGGGCTGTCGGCTGCCAGCCGCGTGAGCGACCGTGCGGGTGCAGCGGCCGCAGCTGCGGTATTGCTGGCCGGGTCACTGGCCGTGGTGTGGTGGTCGCACAGTGGGAATCTGCTGCCCTGGGCTGTGGTGCAGCTGGGCGGCATGTTGGTGGTGCTGGCCCTGGCCTGTCTGCCCCGCCGTCAGGAGGCGCTGGCATTGCATCTGGGTGCCGTGATCGCTTGGTACGCACTGGCCAAGCTCTTTGAGGCGGCAGACCACCCGGTGTTCGAGGCCACCGCGCAGTGGGTGTCTGGCCACACCCTCAAGCATGTGCTGGCGGCAGGTGCCGCCTGGCCGGTGCTGTCAGCCTTGGCGGCATTGCGCCACAGCGTCGCGCAGGGCGCGCCACATGTCACGCCATCCGGGCAGAATGGCGCCCACACCGTGGGTGGCGCCCGCAGGTCCCGCGCTGGATGCGTGGGAGCCGCAAAGACCAACAGTAACTAAAGCCAACCCATTGGAAACGAGGAGAAACGCATGCACACCCCAGCCCCCTCTGCCAGCGTGGCGCCCACGCACGAGGACCCGAACCAGTTTGCCCTGCTGCGCCAGCGGCGGTTTGCGCCGTTTTTCTGGACGCAGTTTTCGGGCGCGGCCAACGACAACCTGTTCAAGTTCGCGTTCACCGTGATGGTGACTTACCAGCTCAGCGTGTCGTGGCTGCCACCGGCCATGGCGGGGCTGGTGATTGGGGCGCTGTTCATCCTGCCGTTTTTGCTGTTCTCGGCCACGTCTGGCCAACTGACCGACAAGTACGACAAGACGAAGATGATCCGCTTCGTTAAGAACCTGGAGATCGCCATCATGCTGGTGGCGGCGGGCGGGTTCATTGCGGGCAATGTGCCGACCCTGCTGCTGTGCACCTTTTTGATGGGCGTGCACTCCACGTTGTTTGGCCCCGTCAAGTTTGCCTACATGCCCCAGGTGCTCAGCGAGCGCGAGCTTACCGGCGGCAACGGCATGGTCGAGATGGGCACCTTTGTGGCCATTTTGCTGGGCAACGTGGCGGGGGGGCTGTTGGTGGCACTGCCTGGCATCGGTCACACCACGGTGGCGGTGGCCTGTGTGGTGGCGGCATTGATCGGGCGTGCCGTGGCGCAGTTCATCCCTTCGGTGCCCGCCACCGACCCGGGGCTCACCATCAACTGGAACCCCTTCACGGAAACCTGGCGCAATCTCAAGCTCGCGCACGGCAACGTGGTGGTGTTCCGCTCGCTCTTGGGTATCAGCTGGATGTGGTTCTTCGGCGCGGTATTCCTGTCGCAGTTCCCCAGCCTGGCCAAGGAAGTGCTGCACGGCAACGAGCAGGTCGCCTCGTTGCTGCTGGTGGTGTTCTCCATCGGCATCGGTATCGGCTCGCTGCTGTGCGAGGTGCTCTCGCGCCGCCATGTCGAGATCGGTCTGGTGCCACTGGGTGCCATTGGCATGAGCGTGTTTGCCATCGATCTGTACTTTGCCTCGCGCAGCCTGCCGCCGGCAGATATCATGGGGCTGGCCGCCTTCATGGCCCAGGGCGCGCACTGGCGCGTGATGCTGGACCTGGCGCTGCTCAGCCTGTTTGCCGGCCTGTACAGCGTGCCCATGTACGCGCTGATCCAGATGCGCAGCCAGCCCACGCACCGCGCGCGCATCATCGCGGCCAACAACATCCTGAACGCGCTGTTCATGATTGCGAGTTCTTTGATGGCGGGCGCACTGCTGGGCGCGGGGTTCACGGTGCCGCAGATCTTCTTGTTCACCGGCATCGCCAACGCCGTGGTGGCGTTTTACATCTTCATGCTGGTGCCCGAATACATGCTGCGTTTTGTGGCTTGGGTTTCCTCGCGTTTTGTCTACCGCTTCAAGGTGCAGGGCGACGAGAACCTGCCGTCCACCGGCGCGGCCATCCTGGCATGCAACCACGTGAGCTTTGTGGATGCCGTGCTGCTCATGGCCGCCAGCCCGCGCCCCATCTACTTCGTGATGGACCACCGCATCTTCCGCGTGCCGGTGCTGGGCTGGTTGTTTCGCCTGGCCAAGGCGATTCCCATTGCACCGTACAAGGAAGACCCCAAGACCTACGAGGCCGCCTTCGATCGCGCCGCGCAGGTGCTGCGCGAAGGTGACTTGCTGGCCATCTTCCCCGAAGGCGGCATCACCAAGGATGGCCAATTGCAGGAGTTCAAGGGCGGCATCATGAAGATCATCGAGCGCGCGCGCGACGAGGGCATCGAGGCGCCTGTGATTCCCATGGCGCTGACCAACCTGTGGGGCTCGTACTTCAGCCGCATCGAGCAGGGAGGCGCCATGGTGCGGCCGTTCCGCAGAGGGTTTTACAGCCGGGTGGGACTCAATGTGGGCCAGCCGCTGTCAGCGCGCGAGGTGCAGCCAGCGGCGCTGCGCGAGCGGGTGGCGCGGTTGCTGGCCTGACGTTCCGGTGTGGCCTGCGTTACAGCCGCCTTGGGGCGGTGTGCAACGCTCACTCTGCCCGGATGTTTGCGCGCTGCGCAATGGCCCGCATGCGCGGAAGTTCGTCTTCGATCTGCGCGAGCACGGCACCCGCAGGCTGGTAGGCCGGTTCCAGGCCGCTGGCGATGAGCTTGCTGCGTATCTCGGTATCCGCCATGGTGTCCGCCAGCGCCTTGTGCAGCTTGGCCCTGGCATCGGCAGGCAAGCCGCGTGGGGCCACGACCGCCAGCCACGAATCGGCGGCAAAACCTGCAAAGCCGCTCTCGGCCACCGTGGGCACATCCGGCAACTGTGTGGCACGCGTGGCACCCGTGACTGCAATGGCCTTGATCTTGCCCGCCTTGAGCTGCGGCAGCGCTGCTGCCACCGTGTCGATGGTGAAGGGGATCTGCCCGCCCATGAGGTCGCTCATGGCGGGCGCGCTCCCCCGGTAAGGCACGTGCATCAGCTTGATGCCGGTGGCAGACCAGGTCAGCTCGGCCGCAAAGTGGCCCGTCGTGCCACTGCCGAAAGAACCGTAAGAAAATTTGTCGGGAGCACGGCTCACTGCCGTGATCAACTGCTTCAGATTGCTGACCGGAACATCGCGATGGGCTAGCAAGATCAGCGGCACGCGCGCCACCATGCCAACGGGCTCGTAGCTCTTGACCGGGTCGTACGGCAGCTTGTTGTTGAGCGCCGGGTTCACGGTGAAGGTGGAGCCTGAGCTGATCAAGAGCGTGTAGCCGTCGGCCGGTGCGTTGGCCACATACGAGGCGCCCACGATGGTGCCAGCCCCGGCCTTGTTATCGATCACCACGGGCTGGCCCAGATGGTCGCCCAGCTTCTTGCTGATCAGTCGCCCCACGATGTCGACCGCCCCGCCCGGGGGGAACGGAACAACGAGCTGGATCGGTTTGGCGGGATAGCCATCGGCGTGTGCCAGGGCTCCCCAACCCAACCCCCCTCCAGCCATGGCGACGAGGAGCGTGGCGACACCTGCGCGTCTTGTAGGCTGTATGCACTTCATGTGGCGATCCTTCGGTGAAGGGCTGGTCACCCAGCGTGGCAACGGCGAACAGGGGGCGCCAGTCTTCGTCTCGCTCTGGCCTGGCCTGTCGCTACTGCGGAAGTTTGCTCAGTCGCCACGGCTGGGAGGCACAGCCTTGGCAGAGAGAACCCAGACCCGACAGCTTGGACCGGGCTGGTGGGGCAGGGCGGGTGTATGTTCACCCTTCTCAGATCAGGGAAAGCCCGGCCAGCCGGCACAGCTGTTGTTGCTCGGTTTCGCCGGGCGGCGCGTCAGCCGTTGCGAAAAAGAAAGCTGTAGGCGTTGAGCGCCGGCACCCCTCCCAGGTGCGCGTACAGCACGCGGGAGCCTTCTGGGAATTCGCCCTTGCGCACCATGTCGATCATTCCGTGCATGGATTTGCCTTCGTACACGGGATCGGTCAGCATGCCCTCCTGGCGCGCGCACAGGCGGATGGCCTCCAGCGTGCCCTCGTTGGGCAGGCCGTACTCGGGGCCACCGTAGCGGGTGTCCAAAATGACGTCCTCGGCCGCGATCTCCTGCCCCAGTTCCACGAGTTGGGCGGTGTTCTGGGCGATGCGCAGAATTTGGGCATGCGTCTGCTCGGGTTTGGCCGACGCGTCGATACCAATCACCTTGCGCGCCCGGCCGTCCGCAGCGAAGCCCACGACCATGCCTGCCTGTGTGCTGCCCGTGACCGAGCAGACGACGATGTAGTCGAACTGGAAGCCCAGCTCTTTTTCTTGCTGGCGCACTTCATCGGCAAAACCCACAAAGCCCAGGCCGCCGTAGGGGTGCTCGGAGCAGCCCGCCGGGATGGGGAAGGGCTTGCCACCGGCCTTCTTCACGTCGTCCATCGCCTGCTCCCAGCTGGGGCGAATTCCGATGTCAAAGCCCGCCGCGTCCAGGCGCACATCGGCGCCCATGATGCGGCTCATCTCGATGTTGCCCACGCGGTCGTACACCGCGTCGGAGTAGTTGACCCAGTTCTCCTGCACCAGCACGCACTTCATGCCCAGGTGTGCAGCCACGGCGGCCACCTGGCGCGTCTGGTTGGACTGGATGCCGCCGATGGACACCAGCGTGTCGTAGCCGCCCGCGATCGCCTCGGGGATGAGGTATTCGAGTTTGCGGGTCTTGTTGCCGCCGAAGGCGAGGCCCGAGTTGCAGTCCTCGCGCTTGGCATACAGGTGCACCTTGCCGCCCAAGTGGGCCGAGAGGCGCGGCAGGGGGGTGATGGGCGAGGGGCCAAAGGTGAGCGCGTGGCGAGGGAATTTCTGCAGGTTCATGGCGGTTTCCGGTCGATCAAAGGAGGGGTGCAAGGGAGGGGCTTGCAGTGCCTTCATCGTAGAAAAACACGCGCGTCAAGTGGTTGCGAATATTGGATGAATTTCAGAGTTTTTCTTTTGTGAATAAGAATATCAATGCTAAATATTTCCCGAATGCCAATATGTGTGCAACAAAAGTTCGTTCCAAGAATGTACTAACTGCTGATGTCTCGGCCGAGCTGGATCGCACCGACAAAGCCATCCTGCGCCAGCTGCAGCGAGATGCCTCGTTGTCGAATGTGGCGCTGGCCGAGAAGGTGCACATGAGCGCTCCCGCCTGTCTGCGCCGGGTGGAGCGGCTCAAGCGTCTGGGCCTCATCGACAGGGTGGTCGCGCTGCTCAACCCTCAGGCCGTGGGCGCAGGCATGCTGGTGATGATCGGCGTGGTGCTGGACCGCTCCACACCCGACTCGTTTGCCGAGTTTGAAAAGGCGGCGGCCAAGGTGTCGGGCTGCATGGAATGCCATGTGGTCACGGGCGAGTTTGACTATTTCATGCTGGTGCGCACGCGCGACAGCGAGAGCTTCAACCGCTTGCATGCGGAGCAGTTGCTTTATCTGCCGGGTGTGCGTCAGGTGCGCTCGTTCATGGTGTTGCGCAACGTGCTCTCGACCACTGAGTTGCCGCTCGCGGTGTAGTGGCCAACTACACGCTCACTGAGCCCCGCGCAGCCGACCCATCACCGCCGCCCAGGCCGGGCCCCCGAACAGGTTGACCACGAGGCCTGCCATCAACAGCCCTGCACCTGCAAAGTGCACGGGCAACAACTGTTCGCCAAACACCCACCAGCCTGTGGTCAGGCCCACTACCGGCACCAGCAGCGTGAACGGCGCCACACGGTTCACGGGGTAGCGCGACATGAGATACGTCCATAGGCCAAATCCCAGCAGCGTTGAGATCCAGGCGATATAGGCCACGGCGGCCATGGATTTGAACGATAGTTGCTGTACGGCTGCCAGCACGGCGGCGGGGCCGTCCATCACCAGCGCCAGGGCCACAAACGGCAGCGGTGCCACCACGCTGGACCAGACGATGAAGGCGAACTGGTTCATCGGTCCATACCGTCCTACGGCGCGCGTGACGATGTTGCCGCAGCCCCACAGGGCCGCAGCCGCCACGGTGAGCGCAAAGCCCGCCAGCGGCATCGAGGCGCCGTGCGCGCTGCCAATCAGCACCAGCCCTCCTCCGGCCAGCGCCAGGCCAGCGACCTGATTGCCCTGCCATTTTTCACGCAGCCACCAGGCCGCCAGCAGCAGCGTGAAAAACGATTGCGCTTGCAGCACCAGCGAGGCCAGGCCCGACGGCATGCCGATGTGGATGGCGGTGAACAGCAGCGCAAACTGGCCCACGGCCATGGTCATGCCATACAGCAGGTACAGCCTGAGCGGCACTTTGGGCGGCTTGACGAACAGCAGGGCTGGGAAGGCCGCCAGCAGGTAGCGCAGCGCGCCGAGCAGCATGGGCGGCACATCGGCCACGCCCACCTTGATGACGGCAAAGTTGAGCCCCCAGACCACGATGACGAGCAGGACCAGGGCCAGGTCGCGGGGGCGCAGGGCAGTGTTCATGCCTGGCATTGTCGGTGAGCCGATGGCCTTGCAGCCGTGCGTTTCAGGACCAGACTGCAGCAAAAGCCGACAGGCCCGTGGAGCAGTCCTGGGGTGTTATGCCGACTCCACCAAAAAGCTCAGTCCCGCATTCGCCCGCAGCCGCGCAATCAGCTTGTCGCCCAGCGCGGGGGCGGTGGTCCAGATGCCGCCAGCGGTGTCGGGGGCATCCCGCAGCAGGCACACCGCTGCCTCGGTGATCATCTTGGAAGTTGAGCCATAACCTGGGTCACGGTCGCCCTTGACGCCCACACGCAGGATATTGCCAGCGTCGTCGGTGCCGAGAAACAGAACGTCGTAAAACCCGTTGTCGCGTTCTTCGCGCGAAGGGCCTTCGCCCGGCTTGGGGCCTTGGTCCGACCCCAGAGACTTATCGCCAGCGACCGCATTGGCAATGGCCTCGCCTTTTTCACCGGGGCCGGTGATCAGCATTTCGTCATAGACAAAATCGGTGCCGTAGGCGTGCTGCAGCAAGAAGTTGGAGCGGTGCACATTGCGCGTGTTGATGGCCGCCATCACGAACGGAGCCACCCACACGCCCTCACCCAGAGCATCGTCCACCATGGGCTTGTTGCCCGAGGGCTGGCGTGGCCCTTCGAACCCGGGTGTGAGCGAGAACGGGTTCTTGAGCAGGTCCAGCACCGCTGGGTGGGTGGCCGCAGCCGCCATGGTGGCCTTCAGGCTGGCGGCGGTGCCGCCCGAGAAGGTGCCCTTCATCTTGCGCACCCGGCCGCGCACGCGGGGGGCTGCGTGGCCGAAGCGCTGGGCAAATTCCTTTTGCAGCAGGAACACGCCCAGGTCGAACGGGATCGAATCGAACCCGCACGAGAACACGATGCGCGCGCCGCTGGCCTTGGCCGCAGCTTCGTGCGCGTCGATCATCTGGCGCATCCAGGCGGGCTCGCCGCACAGGTCGACATAGTCCACACCAGACTTGGCGCAGGCGGCCACCAGTTCGTTGCCATACAACTGGTAGGGGCCTACGGTGGTCAGCACCAGGCGCGTGGCGTCCATCAGCGCCTGCAGGCTGGCGGGGCTGTTGGTGTCGGTCACGACCAGCGGGGTGTCGGCCGGGGCTCCCACCTCGTCCCGCACGGCGGCCAGCTTGTCGGCGTTGCGCCCGCCCATGGCCCAGCGCAGGCCGCTACCGGCGGGGTAGCGCTGGAGCAGGTATTCGACCACCAGGCGGCCCGTGAAGCCGGTGGCGCCGTGGACGACGAGGTCAAAGGGTTTTGGAGGCATGGTTGTGGGGTGATACGGAGGGTGTTGGGCACGCATTGTGATGGCGGGTCGCAGGGAGCGGTGTCGCGCATGTGCATCTGGAGTGGCAGAGGCATGGCTCAAAGTACCGCAATTCGATACCGAAAAGCCTTTTTGACAGGTCTCTTGGGTTTTGCCGTGGTGCATGGGGCTCCGCGCGTGATCATTTACGTGCATCCCTCCTGCCCAAGCGAGGCAAACTACCATCAACAACGCGAGCAGTGCCCTGCAACTCTGGCGCCCCTTGTGCTGCAGTAAATTGAATAGACTGGCTCACCTTGATAGGTCGCTTAATGAGAAAGCTTTGCATGATCCTGCATCCGAAACGTATGCTCACCAGCGCCTTGCTGGTGATTGCGGCCAGCAGCTTGCTGCAACCGGTGGCCGCGCAGACCGTGTCGCCTGTGACGCCGTTGATGTTGCAGCAATGGCGTTTGGGGCAGGAGTTGGGCAGCTATGGCCTTGCGCAGAATGATCCCCAGGCCTTGCTTGCAGCTGTGAAACTGCAGCGTGCCTCTGGCTTGCAGCCATCGCAAGCGCGCGTGGACGGAGACCGCAAGGGGGTGGTAGACCAGATGGATGTCGCCAGTCTTTTGGCCGCGGCAAGGTCGTTGGCGAAGAGCCAACCGTCGCTCCTGGCCTTGATCGACGAGGCCTCTGCGGTGCTGCGTCGCCGTGGGACGCTGATCGGGCCGCAAGTGCAACCCATTTTGATGGGTGCACGCGATATCAAGCCCATCCTGCTGTCGTACAAACCCGGACAGAAGGCTTTTTTCGGCATTGCCAGCGATCGGATGCAGGACATCGCTTTCTCAGTCAAGGGTCCCAGGAACGAACCGCTGTGTGAGCCCGCTCAAGCAGGAGGCGAGCTGCTGTGCGAATGGATATCCGGCGAAGCTCCTGATGTGCGCGTGGTGGTGACCAACCTCAGTACCAATGCGGTGATGCTGACGTTCTTCCATGATTGAGCGCGCGGAGACTCAGGGACGTCTCGCTGTCTGGTGCGTCTTGCTTGCCGTCGCGTGCCTTGCTGGTTGTACGGTGGTGGGAAGTCGTCCTGGACTGAGCTATCGCAATGAGCCGGACCTGGGACGCTCGTTTGTGCGTCCCCAGGTACCCGTCCCGCGCGCGGCGACGGAATGGGTTGCCGACCGATCGCAGTTCGTTGGGCTGGCCTTGAGTGGCGGCGGCAGTCGATCTGCCAACTTTGGCATGGCAGCTCTGGAGGAATTGGACAAGCTAGGCATCCTGGAGCAGGTGGATGCGATTTCTGCTGTCAGTGGTGGGTCGATTCCCGCCGCGTACTTTTCTATCCATGGCGAGCGTCGGCAGTGGGCTGAGCAAGGTCGACAGATGGCGGCCACCGATTTTGCGATGCCTCTCATCGGCAAGTTGCTCAACCCCCTGAATCTATTGGCCACCACTTTTTCCGACCTGGATCGCAGCGACCATCTGGCCGAGTTGTTCGAGGAAAAACTCTTCGATGGCAAGCGCGTGACCTTTGCTGATCTGGGCCTGCGGGGAGCGCGCCGGCCAGCGGTCTATTTTAATGCCACAGACACCACCAATGGAGGCGTGCGCTTTGTCTTCAGTGATCGGCAGTTTCTCCGCTCCACAGGGTCCGATCTCAGCAAGTTTCCCATCGCCTGGGCCATGGCGTCCTCGGGCGCATTTCCTGGTGTGTTCAATTCGGTAACCCTGCGCCGCTACAGCCTGGATCCGACAAAACGCCGCGAGGACATAGACAGTCCCGATGACATTCGCTATTTGCACCTGATCGATGGTGGACCGAGCGATAACCTCGGCGTTGAAACCCTGATCCGTTTGGCCCGAGAGCATCACGTCAATCGATTGAATGCGGGGCAACCGTCACAGGGCTGCATGATCATGGTGGTGGATTCGCATGTTCCCAATGCGGGTGTGACCGAGATGCGGCAGTCAGACAGACGGAATTTCGGCTCGGTGTTGATTGATCTGAATTTCCTGGACGCCATCGACGCGATGTTGTCCAACCGTCGGGATCAAACCCTGTCGCAGATGGGCATTCGGCGGGATGCGCCGCAAGGGCAGTTCAACGTTGAACTGGCACCTGGACTGTGGGAGTACAAGATTCGGCCTTATCGCCGGATCAGCCAGTTTTCCATCGAGTACTACTACCTTGAAGGCCAGGCGTTCACTGAGTCGCGGTATTTCACGCTAGCCAACTCCCTTGATCCGTCCTCCGAGAAGGTGCCCGAGCGGCGCCAGTTCGAGTGTCAGGCTTGGCACATCGCACTCGATGATGTCCAGGCCATCGTGCCTTGGCGAGTCTTGGCAGGCCAGGAAAAGCCACTCGATCTGACTGTGGAGTCGGATAAAGCGGTGTTCGCCTACCGCGCTCGCTTGGGGCGTTTGATCAGCCAGGTTGCCACCAGCTATCGTTTGAGCGGTGTGCCAAATTGCAGTCAGGCCCAACTGCAGGATTTTCTTTATGACGCAGCGCACATCGCAGTGCGCCAAGACAAGATGTCGCTTACCGAGGTGTGCCGATGGTTCGGGCAGCGGAGCTTGGTCAGCGCAGACCAGTGCCGGTTGGAATCTGAGCCTCTGTTCCGTCCCGAATTGGCAGTCAGTCCCATACGTCAGCCTTTGAATTTGACCGAGTCCGAACAGAATACGGACCGCTTTGTGAAGTGCGCGTCTGGTGGAGGAAGCGGGCGTTTGCCGGTCGTGCTGCCAGAACCCTTGTTGCTGCGTTGACCGCCGAACCTGCACCGGACATCGGTCGATGAATTTTTGCGGGCAGTGACCCCTGTGAAGTATCTTTATTTGATACTTCACAGGAGAAAATTGAGTACTTGGACGGTATTTTGGAGCTTTGGGCGCGTCAGCCTGCATCATCAGCGCCATGTTTAACAACGCCTTCGGGTGTGACCACCATGCAAGCTTCTCCTTTCACCGTTCAACGCGACACCAAGGCCTGGCAACTGCAGGTGTGGGTCTCGTTTGGTATCGCGGTTTTTCTGTGTGCCGTCGGCCTGGCATGGCTGCCTGGTGAGCAACTGGAGCAGGCCTTCATGGTGATGGGCTATGTGTTCTGCCTCTCGGCCGCCTTCGTGCTGGCCAAGTTTGTGCGGGACAACGAAAGCGCTGCGCGCCGGGGCGGTGGTGACACCCCCATGTGGAAGCTGGTGGTGTGGGGTGGTTTTGCCGTGGCGATGGGCCTGACAGGCTGGGGCCTGATGAGCATGGGCATCAATGTGACTTACAAGGCTTTCCTGGGCGTGAGCTGGCTGTACCTGATCACCACCGCCTTCACGCTGGCCAAGATGCTGCGCGACCGCCATGAGGCCGATCTGATGGACGCCCGTCTGCAAGGCCGCCGCGAAGCCGCCCAGGCGGCCGCCAACGGCAACAGCGCGAACTAACTGATCGTCTCTGTTGTGCGCAGGCGGCAACCCGCCGCTCGTGTCAGCGATTTTTCTTTCTGGTCTTTCGACCCGGCCTGTCCCGGCGCCCTGGTGCACGGTGGGGTTGCACCTTGAGGAGTGAATGATGATGAATGCTGCGTTTTCTTCGTGGGGCCGTGCCCGCCTGTCTCGCGCTTTGCTGGCGGCTGGTGTGGTGTGTGCCGCTCTGGTGGCAGCGCCCGCCCGCGCCCAGAGCGAGGCTTCCGCCGCGCTGTCGCTGTTGCCGGTGGCCTCGGTGGTGGGCACGGCGTCTGTGGCATCGGCCGCTGCGGGCGCGGTGGTGGCGGTGCCGGCCGCGTTGTCGGTGGGTGGCGCGGTGCTGTCCGTGAAGGCGGTGGAGGCCTCGGCCGTGGGTACGGTGTACCTGCTGGAGCGCGCCTCTGACGGCGCGCAGGTCAGCGTAGAGGTGGTGGGGCGCGGTGTGGCGGGCTCTGTCTACGCCGTGGGTACGTTGGTGACTTGCAGCGTGATCAGCACGGGCGTGGTCTTGTCGGCTGCGGGTGAGGCCATCGCCTTTGTGCCCAATGCCATCGGCCGTGCCTTGCTGCACAACGAGCGCCTGTGAATATGCAGTACGCCCCTCTGAGCCGCTATATCGCGCGGTGCTTGCCGCTGCAGGCGGCAGCTCTTCAGGCCGTCCAAGCCTGCGCAGTCAGGCTTGGAGTCGCGGCCCTCAGCCCCTTCTCTCTGCGCGCTGCGCGCTGCGGGAAGGGGGGCGATGCCCTCACTGCGGGGCGGAACGTGGCTTGCATCCTTCGCCGTGGTCACGCGAGTTTCATGTGCCATGGGCTCGCGGTACTGGCAGCTGTTGTAGCGATGGCGGGAACGGTTCCTGCCCATGCTGGCCGCTCCTGCGAGTCGCGCAAACCCGTGCCCCCGCAGGTGATCGAACGCGGCATGAAGCTGGCCGAGCAGACCTCGGCCGCGCTGGATGCCGAACACGCACGATCAGGTGCGCAGGTGGTGGCTCTGGCCCGCGCGGGGCAAGACCTGAGCAAATACAGCCTGCGCTACTCGCACTTCGGCTGGGCCTACAAGACCTCCGAGGGGCCGTGGCGCGTGGCGCACAAGCTCAACGAATGTGGGACGGCCGTGGGGTACCTATACCGGCAGGGGCTGGGCGAGTTTTTTCTGGACGACCTGTGGCGCTACGAAGCCGTCTATGCTGTGCCCACGCCCGAGGTGCAACAGCGCCTGATCGCCGTGCTGCAGGACAAGGGCCGTATCAAAGCGCTGCAGCACCCGCCCTACAGCATGGTCAGCTACGTGTGGGGCCGCAAGTACCAGCAGTCCAACCAGTGGGCGCTGGAGACGCTGGCACTGTCGATGGAGCCCACCACCGTGCGCACGCGTGAACAGGCCCATGCCTGGTTGCAGTTCAAGGGCTACGAGCCCACCACGCTCAAGATCGGCCCACTGACCCGCATGGGCGGGCGTGTGGGTTCGGCCAACATTGCGTTTGACGACCATCCGGGCGACAAGCGGTTTTCAGACCGTATCGAGACCGTCACCGTCGATTCTGTTTTGGCCTGGATGCAGAGGGCGCAACTGGCGGGTGCACCGGCGGTGTTGACGCTAAAAAATTGAGTAAAAATGCCAGCCAGCGCACTATTGATATGCGCTGAGTGCTATAAAAAACAGAGTGTGCAAACAGGGCATGCCAACTGCGGTGCGGTGTGCCCTCGAGGAGAAGACCATGAGTAAATCGTTGCGACTGTCCGAAAAGTGGTTCCGCCGTGGCCTGTGGCTGGTGGCGCTGGTGTTTGCCGGATTCCTGATTGGGCTGGGTGGCACCATCGTGGGCGATCTGCCCAAGGTCGAGACTCCGTTGCGTGTGGATGACTTTCTGGACAAGCCGATGGCCCAGGCGCTGCGTGGTCAGGTGCGCGATGCCCGCCAGGCCGAGCAGGACGCGCAGACGGCCCTGGAGCAGGCCCAGCTGCAGCGCAGCAAGGCCCGCAGCGAGAGCCAGGCGGAGCGCGAGACCTTCAACAATTGGCTGGCTACGCGCAGTGTGACGCAACGCGCCGACCAGGACCCGGAGGTCATTGCCCGTACCCAGGCGTTGGATGCCCTCAAGCTGGTGGAGCGCAAGACACAGCAGGCCGTGGAGCAGCAACAACAGGCCGCGCTGGACGCGCGCCAGGGTGCAGCGGCAGCGCAGGAGCGCCTGAGCAAATTGGAGGCCGACGGCTATGAAAGGCTGGCCGCCGAGCGCCGCAAGGTTGAGCTGCGCGTGTTCCTTTACCGCCTGGCCCTCACGCTGCCATTGCTCGCTATCGCCGGCTGGCTGTTCGTCAAGAAGCGCAAGGGGACTTACTGGCCCTTCGTGTGGGGCTTCATCTTCTTCGCACTGTTTGCCTTCTTCGTCGAGCTGGTGCCTTACCTGCCCAGCTATGGCGGTTATGTGCGTTACGTGGTGGGCATTGGCGTTACGGCCGTGGTGGGACGCTATGCCATCCAGGCGCTCAACCGCTATCTGGAGCGCCAGAAGCAGGCCGAGTCATTGCCCGACCAGGAGCGGCGCAATGAGTTGAGCTATGACGTGGCGTTGGCCAGGCTCGCCAAAAGTGTGTGCCCTGGCTGCGAGCGCCCAGTAGATTTGAAGAACGAGAAGATCGATTTCTGTCCGCATTGCGGCATCGGCTTGTTTGACCACTGCGGTGCCTGCACGACGCGCAAGAGTGCGTTTGCCAAGTTCTGTCATTCCTGCGGCACGGGGGCCCATGCCAAGCCTGCGTCCACCCCAGCTGCCACATCGGCGTGATACAACGTCAGGCGGCGTTCGGGCTTTTCCCGGGTGCTGCTGTTCCAGCTGTGTTCAACGTCATTTCCGGGAGTGTTTATGGGCTTTTTTTCTAAGATTTTTTCGAAAATTTTCCCGTCTGCCAATGCAGCTGAAGTGGTGCCGGTGCCATCTGCAGAGGCGTCTGCGAGTGCTCCGGCGGCGCCTGCGGCTCCACCCTCCATCCCTCTGGGTGATGTGGCACCCATCCTGGATGCCATGCCGGGTGCCAGCGCGCTGAACTGGCGAACCTCTATCGTCGATTTGCTCAAGCTGCTGGGTCTGGACAGCAGCTTGGCCGCGCGCAAGGAGCTGGCGGGTGAGCTTTTCTACAGTGGCAGCGACGAACCAGGATCGGCCGCCTGGAACATCTGGTTGCACAAGCAGGTCATGCGAAGCATCGCAGCCAACGGGGGCTCATTGCCTCCCGAGTTGCGCGACTGACCGGCGCCGCGGGGCGCTCGTCCACGCAAAACCTGCCGTACCGTGTGCGGCAGGTTTTTTTGTTTCACCGGCGCCAGCATGTTTCGTTTTTAGGCGGCGGCGTGCGTTGTGCACCAGAAGCGGTCTGCGTCTCCACCCGGCCACAGGCAAACGCAAGGCGTCGATCTGATCGGGGCTCTGGAAGGCAGGGGAAGAGCCCCCGGCGCGCCCTCCAAGGGGTCACCTGCATCGGGTGGGCATTGTCTTGGCGTCGCCAGTGGCTTTGTGGCTGTAGCTTTGTGGCTTTATCCGCTATGCCGCAGCGACACGGCTGCGCCCCTCGGCCTTTGCCCGGTACAGCGCCGCGTTGGCGGTCAGCAGCATCAGGTCCATGTCCGCCTGGCCGCTCATGGTGGCGCTGTGCGCCACGCCAATGCTGAGAGTGGCGTGCAGTGGCGTGCCTTCGGCAGGCGTTGCAAACGCCTGCTGCTCAACCGTTTCGCACAGGCGCTTTGCCATGGCCAAGGCTTGTGCACGCGACACCGCTGGCAAAACGGCCGCAAACTCCTCGCCACCCAAGCGGCCCAGCAGGTCTTGCGGGCGCAGCGTGGCGCCCAGGGCCTGGGCAATACCTACCAGCAACCGATCCCCGAAGGCATGGCCATGCTGGTCATTGACCTGCTTGAAATGGTCTACGTCCAGCACAAGCACGGCCACGCCCAGGGTCTCGCGCTGGTATTGGTCGAGCAGTTTTTCACCGCGCTGCAGAAACACACGGCGCGCAAACACGCCGGTCAGCTCATCGTGGCGCATGGCTTGGTCCAGGCGGCGCAAAGCTTCTACACGCGCCGCGCTGGCACAAGCCACGGCCAGCGGCCCCAATGCCAGCAGCGTGACGCCTACGCGCAGCGACAGCACGTCGCTGGCATGGGCCGGTGTGAAGTTGAGCACTCCGGTCGCCACACCGGCCATGGTCCACAGGCACACCACCAGCGACAGTAGGCTGGTCGTAAACAGGCTGTAGCTCAGCGCGCACCACAGCAGGCCCGGCACCACAAATGCCAGCACACCCGGCCCGCCCACCACGGTGCGGATGCCCTCGGCCAGCAGCAGCGAACTGACCGGCGCAGCCCGCCAGAACAGCGACACGTTGGGCGTGGCCGATGGCGGGTCATTGGCATGGGGCGCCGCCAGTACCACGGGCACGATCAGCAGGTAGTTCATCAGCTCGGTGCTGAACCACAGGGACAGGAGGTCGGTCCATGGGGTGTCAAAGTACATCGGCCCAGCACCGCAACCCGCCAGGGCCCCCACCGTGCTGGCGACCAGGGCGGCCAGCAGCAGGAACAGCGCAGACGCGGTGCGCTGCAGGCGCAGGGTGCGTTCATCCAGCCGCCGCAGCACCAGCCACCCGGCGGTGGCGCCGAGCAGGTTGGCTGCGTTGAGCCACAGGGCCAGGCTCCATGAGCTGCCCGTGACCATGTCGGCTGCCACATAGCCGATGGCCGCCGCCGCCCAGGCGGGCGGGCGCGCCAGGTGGGGGTAGCGCACCAGCAGCCCCAGCAGCAGGGCATTGGCTGGCCAGAACGCCGATAAAAATCCGATGGGCCGCGCGAAGATGCCCACCAGGCACGCGGCGAAGATCAGCAGCGTCAGCCCCAGCCAGGCTCCTGGGGGAGAAAATGGTCGCACAAGCGCGAAAGGGCGGTACATGGGCTGCTGGGATGGCGTTGCCCCGATTGTCTCCGGGCCAAGCCTGCCGCGCCGCTTTGGCGGGCTTCGGGCTTGGGGGGCGTGTGGAAAAGGCCCACGCAGGGGCGTTGGTGTGGGGCGGGCCTGGTGAAACGCCAGCGTCAGTGGGTACCGCCCAGCAGCAGTGCCACCAATTCGCCCGTGCTGGTGGCGCCCAGCTTGCGCATGAGCCGCCCCCGGTGCGCTTCCACGGTGCGGTGGCTGATGTCGAGGTGCCGTGCGATCTGCTTGCTGGTGGCGCCGGTCACGATGTGCTGCGCTATTTCGCGCTCGCGCACCGTGAGGGGCGTGCTGACCACCCGGCGGTGCGAAATGTCTTCAAACATCCAGACGGCCCGTGCAAACGGGTCGGCACGGTCGAGTGCACGGCCCACCACATGGCACCAGAACAGTGAGCCGTCCCGGCGCCGCATGATGCGCTCGTCGCTGTAGCTGCCCGATTCCATCATCGCGGGCAGCCCCAGGTTGCCGGTGTGTGTGAACTCATCCAGCGAGGGATACAGGGGCGCCAGGGGTTGGCCGATGAGTTCTGCCTGTTCGTAGCCGAACATGCGGGCGAAGGCGTCATTGCAGATTTCGATGCAGCGCTCGCGCGTGACACACATGCCCACGGGGGCAAGGTTGAAGGCCAGTTCCAGCGCTTCATGAAGAGGGGTGGACGGGGCTGCAGGCATGGGGCTGATTTTGCAGCAGTCTCTGTAGGCAACCGGTGCCTGACGACGCGCCGGGACAGGCGCGTGAACGCTGGGGGGTGAACGGCCTTATCGCCTGCGCCAGCGCTGCTTCCATTGGCGCTTTATCACGCGCGCCACGCGCCAGGCCCATGAGGCGCGGGCGCGCTCCAGCACGGCATGTTTGATGCGGATCCAGTGCGCATGGGTCCAGGCAAACCAGCGCAGCTGCATGAGCGCGGGCTGCGTGAGCGTGAACAGCCGCGCCACCACGGCCGTGCCCACCACCTTGGCCAGCACGATCACCAGCATGCCCAGCACCACATGCCCGCGCCCCATGGTCCACAGTGCCAGCAGCTTGATGGGCAAGAGCAGGGCTGTGGGCAGTGCAAACACGGCCACGGCGGCCCAGGGCGGCAAGGAGTGCACCCAGCCTTCGATCCAGCGCAGACCAGGCCAGCGGCCGATGCGTGCCAGCAAGCGCTGCAACGGCTCCCACCCCCATTCCTCGAACAGGATGAGCAGCGCCAGCAAGCCGCTGCCCAGGCCGGTCAGCACCCGGACGGGCCAGCGCAGCAGTTGTTGCAGCATTTTTTGGGTGATATTGGCCTCTTCTGCTTGTGGATTAAGCGCTGACAGCTATCTATTTAATAGTGAGGCGTTGCCCGGGCAAGCTCACACGCCTCGCGCCCGCTCGGCCTTGAAGCGTGCGCGGAACTGGGCAAACTGCCCGGCGTCCAGTGATTCGCGCACCTCGCGCATCAGGTTCAGGTAGTAGTGCAGGTTGTGCACGGTGGTGAGCATGGGGCCCAGCATTTCACCGCAGCGGTCGAGGTGGTGCAGGTAGGCGCGGCTGAAACCCTCGCGCCCGCCGGCGTCCCACGACACGCCCGAGTTCCCCGCGCACGCGTAGCAGGTGCAACTGGTATCGAGCGGCTGGTGGTCGGCCTTGTGGCGGGCATTGCGGATCTTCAGGTCGCCAAAGCGTGTGAACAAGGTGCCGTTGCGCGCGTTGCGCGTGGGCATCACGCAGTCAAACATGTCCACGCCGTCGGCCACGCCCTGCACCAGGTCTTCGGGCGTGCCCACGCCCATCAGGTAGCGCGGCTTGTGCGCAGGTAGGCGGTGGGGCGTGTGGGCCATGATGTCCAGCATCTCGTCCTTGGGTTCGCCCACGCTGACACCACCCACGGCGTAGCCAGGGAAGTCCATCTCCACCAGGGCTTCGAGGGATTCCTGGCGCAGGTTCTTGAACATGCCGCCCTGCACGATGCCGAACAGCGCGTTGGGGTTCTCCAGGCGCGCAAACTCGTCCTTGCTGCGCTGGGCCCAGCGGCGGCTCATCTCCATGGACTTGCGTGCCTCGGCCTCGGTGGTCAGGTGGCCCTTGGTTTCATACGGCGTGCACTCGTCGAGTTGCATCACGATGTCGGAGTTGAGCGTGGTCTGGATCTGCATGCTCACCTCGGGCGACATGAAGAGCTTGTCGCCGTTGACGGGGCTGGCAAAGGTCACGCCCTCTTCGGTGATCTTGCGCATGGCGCCCAGGCTCCAGACCTGAAAACCACCGGAGTCGGTCAGGATGGGCTTGTCCCACTTTTCAAAGCCGTGCAGTCCGCCAAAGCTCTGCATCACGTCGAGGCCCGGGCGCATCCACAGGTGGAAGGTGTTGCCCAGGATGATCTGCGCGCCCATGTCGTGCAGGCTGCGCGGCATCACACCTTTGACGGTGCCATAGGTGCCCACGGGCATGAAGATGGGGGTTTGCACCACGCCATGGTTGAGCGTGAGCGTGCCACGGCGTGCGTGGCTGGTGGGGTCGGTTTTGAGAAGGTCAAACTGCAGCATGATGGGGCGCATTGTCCCAGACGGGCTGCCCTGACCTGGCTCAAGGGAATGTGCTGGCGCTGGCACATGCCGTCGCTACACTGGACTCACCGTATCGCAAGGAGAACAACATGCTCAAGATCCTCATCGCCGTGGATGGCTCCGAACTCTCTCTGGATGGCGTTCACCACGCGTTGGCGCTGGTGCGCCAGGGGCTCAAGGCGTCGATCGTTCTGGCCAACGTGCAGGAGCCCGCCACACTCTATGAACTGGTAACGACACGCGACCCGGACCTCATCGCCGCCGCCAGTCTGGAGGCGGGCGATCACCTCATGGCATCTGCGCGTGCGCTGCTCGATGCAGCCGGTGTGGCTTACGAAACCGACGTGGGTGTGGGCGATGTGGCGCACACGCTGGTGGACATGATCGAACGCTCGGGCAGCGACATGATCGTCATTGGCGCCAAGGGCCAAGGGGCCATCAGCAGTGCGCTACTGGGGTCTGTGTCCCAGGAGGTAGCGCATGCCAGCCCGGTGCCTGTGACCATCGTCAAGCACGCCGATCCACGTGATGCCAGCGACGGCGATATGGCGGAGGATGTGCCGGACTGAATCCGGTACCCACAGACAAAAAAGCCACCCCGAATGGGGTGGCTGGGCAGGGTGGGGTGTGGTGGGTCAGTCCAGCGAGATTTTTTGCTCGCGGATCAGTTTGTGCCAGCGCTGCACCTCGGTACGGATCAGGTCGCTGTACTGCTGCGGGGTGCTGGCCACGGGCTCGATGCCAAAGTCCACCAGCTTTTGACGGATGGCGGGTTGGCTGATCGCCGCCGCCACCTGCTTTTGCAGCGCTGCTACCACCTCGGGGGGCGTACCTGCGGGGGCCACCACGCCCACTTGGGCGGAGGCTTCGACCCCCTTGAAACCCAGTTCTGCAAAAGTAGGCACGTCGGGCAGCTGGGGCAAGCGGGTGGGGTGGGCCACGGCCAGGGGGCGCACCTTGCCGCCCTTGATGAAGCCAGCGCCGGCCGCCAGGTCCACCATCATGGCGTTCACCTGGCCGCCAGCCAGATCGGTCAGCGCGGGCGCGGCACCGCGATAGGGAATGTGCACCAGGTGCACGCCGCTGTTGACCTTGAGCAGTTCCATCGCCAGGTGATGCGGGCTGCCCGCACCGGCTGACCCATAGCTGAGCTTGCCCGGTGATGCCTTGGCCTTGGCCACGAAGTCCTTGGCGTCGCGGATGTCCGAGTTGGGGCCCACCACCAGGATCATGGGGAAACGCCCCATGAGCGTGACGGGTACCAGGTCCTTGTCGGGGTTGTACGAGAGCTTGCTGTACAGCGCCGAGTTGAACACCATGGTGCCGTTGTCGGCCGAGAGAACGGTGTAGCCATCGGGTGCAGACCGAGCCACTTCAGACGCTGCAATCGCGGTGTTGGCGCCAGGCTTGTTGTCCACGGTCACCGGGTGGCCGATCTGGGTGGACAACTGCTGACCGATGGTGCGCGCCAGGAAATCCGAACCGCCCCCTGCGGGATAGGGGACGACCCACCGAATGGGCTTGGCGGGGTAACTTTGGGCGAACGCCACAGTGGGGGCAGCAAGCACAGCGAGCGCCGCAAGAAGTCCCGTGGCATAACGTCGATTCAGCATGGTGTCTCCTGAAATAGATCAAATAATTTATATTCCGCAATGATATTACGCAATGCGTAATCATTGCGTCGTGATTACCCTACACCGGCAGTCGTCTATCCTCGTCCATGCACACACCCTCCCTCGATACCAGCACCAAGCGGCGCCAGCGCGTGCAGTCTGCAGAAACCGGCATGACCATCCTCAAGGCCCTGGCACGCCTGGGCGGGGCTGCCAGCCTGACTGCCATCGCGGCTGAGTCCGCCGAGAGTGCCGCCAAGGTGCACCGCTATCTGTCCAGCCTCACCTCCGAGGGGCTGGTGGCGCAGCACCCCACGACCCAGCATTACCACCTGGGGCCAGAGGCGGTGCGTATTGGCCTGGCTGCGCTGCGCCAGTGTGACCCGGTCCGCATGGGCGAAGCGGCGCTGCTGCGCCTGCGCGAGTCGCTGCAAGTGACCTGCTTTATTGCGGTGATGGGCAACATGGGCCCGACCGTCATGCGCATGGAAGAGCCTTCCCTTCCCGTCACGGTCAACATTCGCCCAGGCTCGGTGCTGCCGATGATCTGGTCGGCCAGCGGGCAGGCCTTTCTGGCGTTTTCGGACGATGCCGAATTGCGGGCCAAAGCCCAGGCGGAATACGCGGGCGCCTCTGCCGAACAGCGCTCGGTCATCGGGGGGCCCGACCCTGTCGGCATGTTGTGCCAACAGGTGCGCACCCAGGGTTGCGCCATCGTGCGCGACACGCTGCTGGCAGGCATCAGCGCGATTGCCGCGCCGATCTACGATGCCCGGGGCCATGTCAGTGCGGTGCTCACATCCCTGGGGGCGAGCACCGGGTTTGACACAAGGCCCGGCGGCAAAGTCTGCCCCAGCGTCATGCAGGAGGCCAGCGCCATCAGCGCCGCCATGGGCTTTTCCACCCCTTCACCTGGCACCGCAAGCTAGGGGCCTTTGCGCCAAAGGGCGGGCGAGGGGTGGGGCTTGCAGGGTTGTGATTTTACGCATTGCGTAATAGCATTGCGCAAATTTCATTCCCTTCGCCATGAACCCCTCCATTGCTCCATCCTCTGGGCGCTGCCCCATCGATCATGCAGGCGCCACCATGGCTGCTGCGCCCACCGGCTGCCCTGTCAGTGCCCGAGCGGCTGCGTTCAATCCCTTCGACCCGGACTACATGCAGGCGCCGGGTGACTACCTGCGCTGGTCGCGGGAGGACGAGCCCGTGTTCTGGAGCCCGCAACTCGGTTATTGGGTGGTGACACGCTACGAGGATGTGAAAGCGGTCTTCCGTGACAACCTGCTTTTTTCGCCGTCGAACGCACTCGAAAAAATCACGCCCGCCTCGCCCGAGGTGATGCAGATCCTGCAGCGCTACGGTTTTGCGATGAACCGCACCATGGTCAATGAAGACGAGCCAGACCACATGGCACGCCGCCGTTTGCTGATGGACGCCTTTTTGCCCGAGCGCCTGGTGACGCTGGAACCCATGGTGCGCGCGCTCGCGCGCCAGACCATGGACCGCTTCGTCGATCAGGGCCGTGCGGATCTGGTTGCCGAAATGTTCTACGAGATCCCCTTGAGCATTGCGCTCAAGTTCCTGGGCGTGCCTGATGAGGGGGCTGAGCAATTGCGCCAGTTCGCGGTGGCGCACACCCTGAACACCTGGGGCCGGCCCACGCCGCAGGAGCAACTGGAAATTGCCGAAAACGTGGGCCGGTTCTGGCAGACCGCGCAAAATATTCTGGACACCATGCGAGCCAAGCCCGACGGGGAAGGCTGGATGTACGAAACCATCCGCCAGCACCTCGCGCACCCCGATGTGGTGCCCGAGTCCTACCTGCGCTCGATGATGATGGCCATCCTGGCTGCCGCGCATGAGACCACGTCCAACGCCACGGCCAATGCGTTTCTTACGCTGCTCACGCACCGCCAGGCATGGGAAGACATCTGCGCCAACCCGGCGCTCATTCCCAATGCGGTGGAGGAGTGCCTGCGCGTAGCGGGATCCATCATTGCCTGGCGCCGCGTGGCCACGGCCGATGCCGTTGTGGGCGGGGTCTCGATTCCCCAGGGGGGAAAGCTGCTCCTGGTGCAGGCCTCCGCAAATTTTGATCCCCGTCACTTCGAGAACCCCGACGAAGTGGATGTCTTTCGCGAAAGTGCCGTGGAGCACCTGACCTTTGGTTATGGCGCTCACCAGTGCATGGGCAAGAACATCGGGCGTCTGCAGATGCGGGTGTTTCTGGAAGAGTTTGTGCGCCGTCTGCCCCACATGCATCTGGTGCCGGGGCAGAAGGTGGAATACCTCTCCAACACATCGTTCCGGGGGCCGTCCGAACTGTGGGTGGAGTGGAACCCTGCGCTCAACCCAGAGCGCCTGGGGGCTGCACCCGTGGCGGCGGCCAATGCTTTCTATATCGGTCCTCCAGCCAAGGACTCCATCACGCGCACCGTGGTGCTTCAGGAGAAACAGTCTGAAGGCGAGGGCCAGTGGCGCCTGGTATTTGCCGATCCGCAGGGCCGCGCGCTCCCTGCCTGGTCGGCAGGGGCACATGTCGATCTGGTGGCCGGAGGTTTTCGGCGCAAGTATTCGCTGTGTGGCCACCCGGACAATTGCGGCACCCTGCAGGTGGTAGTGCAGCGCGAAGCGCAGGGGCGCGGTGGTTCGCGCCACTTTTGCGACATCTTGCAGCCCGGCGACACCCTGCAGTTGGCCGGGCCCAAGAACCTGTTCCGCCTCGACGAAACGGCCGAGCGTTACGTGCTGATTGCTGCAGGCATTGGCATCACCCCCATGCTGGCCATGGCTGATCGCCTGCAGCGCCTGGGCAAGCCCTACACGCTGCACTACGCTGGGCGCTCACGCGCACAGATGGCGCTGTTGCCACGGCTGGAGCGCGACCATGGCGCCCAGTTGCGGCTGTACGTCAAAGACCAGGGGCAGCGCATGGACCTGCCGGAGCTTCTGGCCTCCATCAGCAGCCGCGACCGCGTTTATGCCTGTGGTCCTGATCGCTTGATCGACCCGCTCGAAGCGCTGGGCGCGGGCTGGCCTGCCGGGGTGCTGCACTATGAGTATTTCAGCGGCGAAGGCTCGGGGCTGCAGCCCGAGAAAGAACATGCTTTTGTGGTCGAGTTGCAGGACTCCAAGGTCCAGCTCACCGTGCCTCGCGACCGCACTTTGCTGCAGGCACTGCAGGCGGCGGGTTTTGACGTGCCGTGCGATTGCGGTGAAGGCCTGTGTGGCACCTGCGAGGTGGCTGTGGTGGATGGAGAGATCGACCACCGCGACAAGGTGCTGACCAAAAGTGAGCGGGCAACCCATCGGCGGATGCTGGCCTGTTGTTCGCGCGCCGTGGGTGACAAGATCGTGCTCGCGCTTTGACGCCACAGGCCCTGGAGGGAAAGGGCTGAGGACCCCTTACAAAAGAAAAATCCCCCGTGACGGCGGCCGCAACGGGGGAGGCAGGGGCGTGAGCGTCAGGCGGCCTTGCGAAACGGCTGTGCCGCAGGCCGCTGGAGCTTGCCGTGCGGCAAGGTGGCCAGGCGCGAGAACATGCGACGCACATAGCCACTGACCCACAGGCACTTGTTGAGTTCGTCCACAGGCAATGGGCCCGACACCACCACAATGTCATTGGCCACATCCTGCGCCCCGGCAGCGCGCAAGCGCCTGCGTGTGTTGTTCGCCCAGGACTGGATGCGCGTGGGGCTGCCATGTTGGTGCACCTGGCCCGTGTGCACGTCAAACGCAATGGCCACCGTGTCCGTCTTGAGCTTGAAGCGGCGTTCACCCGTGACGGCGCTGGGCGCATCGCGCATGTCATACAGGTAGTAGCTGCCTGCCTTGAGCTGGTATTGCATGTCCATGGGTGTGTTCCTCCTCTTTGTCGGCATTGTCGAGGGCGCACGGTGCGGGCAATGGCAAGTAAAACGGTGGGAAAGGGGCTCTTATTGAGCGCGGTTCACAGAGCCTTTGTCGAATTCTGTGCGCGTGCCATTGTGGCGGCGCTTCGGCGCCACACGGAGAAACTTGAGGGCGATGTCGTAACGAGTTGTGAGTGGGCGCGGCGCGGCGCTGACCTGGGCATTTCATGGCGCGAACTGTGCGCGCCCCGCAGGTGCTGGCGCGGCCCACGCCAGGGTGGGCCGTCGCGCCGCGCCTCAGAGGGCGTCTTTGCTAGAAATCCACCAAGCTCAGGCCCACGCTGAACACGGTGCGTTTGCGGTTGTAGTCGATCATGCTGTCGCCATAGCCGCTGAACAGCGCAGTGTGCAGGCGCAGATTGCTCTTGCTGCCGAACAGGCCCGTGCCCAGGGCCTGCAGCCACTCAAGACGCACCGAGCCCCGATCGCTGCTGGCCAGCGAGTGGCGCACCGTGGCGCCGAGGGTGTTGTCCTTGTTGATGTTCCAGAACAGCGACAACTCGCCCCGGCCGATGTAGTCGCTGATACCGGGGTTGTCGTCGCTGCCCGCGCTTTCAGGGATGCGTTTCCAGATGCGGGCGTTCACACTGAAACGGTTGTCCAGCTCCATGCCGGTCATCAGGTAGGCACGGTTCCAGCTGCGCGACAGGGGTTTGCTCTGGCCGTTGGACTGGTGTACCAGTCCAATGCCGCTGTAGCGCCACTTCCAGCCCAGCGGCAGTTGCGCCGTGGTGGGGTAGACGTACATGAGTTCGGGTTCGTGGTCGGTGGCGCGGAAGGGGCGCGAAATTTCGGGCGTGAACAGTTGCCAGTACGACTGCTGCGTGTAGCCAAACCACAGTGAATCCTTGAGCGTGGGGTGGCCCTGCGTGAGCAGGCCCTGGGCCACCTTGGTGCGGACCGACAACTGGATACGGTTTTCGGTGCGGCGGTAGGGGGTGGATTCAGCGGCTGAGTTGCCATCGGTATCGGACGTAGGCTGGCGGTTGACGTTGCTGCCAGCCACGACCGACACCGTGATGGGCCGGTAGCCTCGGAAGCTGAAGGTGCCGCAGTCGCTGCCCGACTCCAACTCCCAGAAGCGGGAGAGATCACTGTACTGGGGATCGCGGCAGCCCTCCGTGCGCGCCACGTCGATGACGCGGGTGGCGGGCAGCGTGGTGTCCACGGGCACAGGCATGGCAGAGGACGAAGTGCTGGCTGCACTGCCGGCGCTGGCCGACGCGCCGGGTGCTTGCCAGCCCTTGGCGGACTGCTGTGCCGCCCACTCATCAAAACAGGCCAGGCGCGCCTGGTTGTCGCTGGACAGGGCGGTGCATCGGCGCAGGGCGCTGTCGGCGCCGCCGGTGGGCGTTGCTGGCGCGGACTGGGCCAAAGCCGCACCTGCGGGTGCCAGTGCCGCGAGCACCAGGGCCGCTGCGCGTGGCAGGCGGGGAGATGTCGTCCGTGCCAGGGGCCTCATTGCCATGCCGCCTGTTTGCGCAGCACAAAGGGTGCTGACGGGGTGGTGGGGGTGGGGTTGGCGTTGTTCCATGTGCCTCGTATTTCCTTGCCGCAACTGCCATCCACCACCCGGCCTGTCCAGGTGGCGCTGATGTTTGTTCCGTTGATTGATTCTTCCAGAGTCAGATCGCCCTCGTCGATATCGCCACTGACCTGCGCCGTGACGCCCTGGTGCTGGGCCGTGCCCCGCACGCTTTGTGCCAGTTCTGGGTGGGGCCCCAGCCGCAAGGTGGCTGCAATGGGTTTGGCATCCGGCGCTGCACCTTGCAGCTCTGCGTGCCACAGCCCCTGCAGGTGCTGGTGGTTCATATCGGCGGGCGCGGGGCACACCGTGCCAGATTTTGAGGGGTTTTGACTGCTTGCGCTTGTAGGATAAGCGCTGATAGCTATCAAAAACACAGCGTTTACCAGCGGCGAAGCCAGGGGGTGTATAGCGCGGTCCATGGATCTGGGGGCATCAGGCCGTGGGGGAGGGATTGCCGCTGGCAGCCCCATTGGCAGCCCCATTTGCGGCCGTCGTGGCCAGGGCCTTGGCGGCAAACTCTGCGCGCAAGGCCTTGAGCTTTTCGCGCGGGTCTTCGCGGGCCGTGGTTTTGTCCAGCCCCATCTCGGCGATGAAACGGCTCGGCTGTGCCGCCACCATCTCGCGGCCTTTCTTGCGCCGCTTGGTCCAGCTCACGGCCAAGGTGCGCTGGGCACGCGTGATGCCCACGTACATCAGGCGGCGCTCTTCCTGCAGGCGCTGCAGGGTGTCGTCGCTCACCTTGTGCTGGCGGCCTTCGTCGTCGTCGAGCTTGAAAGGCAGCATGCCTTCGGTCACACCCACCAGAATCACGTGCGGCCACTCCAGCCCCTTGCTCGCGTGCAAGGTCGACAGTGTCACCATGTCCTGGTCTTTCTCGCGCTCGCTGATGGTGGACAGCAGCGCGATCGTCTGTGACACCTCCAGCAGGCTCTTGGTCTCCTTGGCCACCACCGCGCCCGAGGTGTCGTCGATCTGCCCGCCCGCGCGCTGGGCCATCCAGTCGCAGAACTCCATCACGTTGCTCCAGCGGGCGGCGGCCACTTTCTCGCTGTCTTCGTTGTCGTACAGGTGCTGCTCGTAGCCAATCTCTTTGAGCCAGTCGTTCAAGAAGGTGCGCGCATCTTCTGCACCGTGGGTGCGGCGCGCGCTGTATTCCAGGTAGTTGATGTAGCGGCCAAATTCATGCAGCCCGTCCATGGCGCGCTTGGGTACCGCAGCGGGCAGCATGCCGTTGAACAGCGCGCCAAACATGCTTTGCTTGTGCTGCGTGGCAAACGCGCCCAGCGATGCCAGCGTGGTGTGGCCGATGCCGCGCTTGGGCGTGGTGATGGCGCGCAAAAATGCCGGGTCGTCATCGTTGTTGATCCACAGGCGAAACCAGGCGCACAGGTCCTTGATTTCGGCGCGGTCAAAAAAGCTGGTGCCGCCCGACACCTTGTAGGGGATGTTGACTTTGCGCAGCGCCTTCTCGAACGGCTTGGCCTGGTGGTTGGCGCGGTACAGGATGGCAAAGCTCTTCCAGTCCGGCGGTGGGTTGCTGGCCGCGCGCAGGCTCTGGATGCGGGCCACTGCACGCTCGGCCTCGTGCTCTTCGCTGTCGGCATCGACCACGCGCACGGGCTCGCCTTCGCCCAGTTCGCTGAACAGCGTTTTGGGAAACAGCTTTGGGTTGGGCCCGATCACGTTGTTGGCTGCACGCAGGATTGCGCTGGTAGAGCGGTAGTTTTGCTCCAGCTTGATGACCTTGAGCGCCGGAAAGTCGATGGGCAGTTTCTTGAGGTTGTCCAGCGTCGCGCCGCGCCAGCCGTAAATCGACTGGTCGTCGTCGCCCACTGCGGTGAAGTGCCCCCGTTCGCCCACCAGCAGCTTGAGCAGTTCGTACTGCGTGGCGTTGGTGTCCTGGTACTCGTCCACCAGCACATGGCTGAGCAGTGCCTGCCACTTTGCGCGCACTTCCGGAAAGTCGCGCAGCAGGCGCAGCGGCATGCCGATCAGGTCGTCAAAGTCCACGCTCTGGTAGGCCGCCAGGCGCTCTTCGTAGCGCGCCATCAGCGTGGCAATGATGCGTTCGTTATCGTCGGCCGCCTGGGCCAGCGCCTGCTCTGAGGTCAGGCCCATGTTCTTCCATTTGCTGATGACCCACTGCCACTGGCGGGCCGTGGCCATGTCGGTGGTGCCGCCCGAGGCTTCTTTCAGGATGCCCGTTACGTCGTCGGCATCGAGGATGCTGAACTGCGGTTTGAGGCCCAGCACCGAACCGTCTTCGCGCACCATGCGCACGCCCAGGGCGTGGAAGGTGCACACCAGCACTTCTTTGGCACGGCGGCCAATGAGGTGCTGCGCACGCTCGCGCATTTCGGAAGCGGCCTTGTTCGTGAAGGTGATGGCCGCAATGCGCTTGGGCTCCATCCCTTTTTCGATCATGTGGGCGATCTTTTGTGTGATCACCCGCGTCTTGCCCGAGCCCGCGCCGGCCAGCACCAGGCAGGCCCCGTCGGTGTAGTGAACAGCCTGGAGCTGGGCGAGATTGAGACCGGCAGACATGGGGGGAGGGAAAAAGCGGAGAAGTCAGGGGAGGGGCACAAGGCCGCCACGGGGAGGCTGGGCGTCTGGCAAGGCGGTTGCCAGGTGCGCAATGATACCGGCGGGCCATTGGGGTGGGAGGGCGACGGTGCGGCTGACGCTGCCCTGACGGGTGTGCCCGCCAGGGCCGGGTAACGCGCCCGGCTGCGGGAAACCCCGCTAGGGGCCGTGTGGACACACTTTGATACTGGTGCGGCAGCTTCCACCCCACTGGTGGAGCGCCCTGCACCGACACAACTGCTCCCACCATGACCCATTTTGATTTTGTATTGGCCCCCGTGTCTTGTTTCCTGAGGGCGCACCGCAGCGCCAGGCGCTTGGTGGCCGCCGGTGGCCTGCTGATGGGTGCGGTGCTGGCGCCACCCGTTCATGCCCAGATCGGCAGCACCACCCCCGTGCGCATTGGCGTGGTGGGGCCATTTACCGGGCCGTCGGCCGACTTTGGCGTGCCCATGCTCAATGGCATCAAGCTGGCCGTGGACGAGATCAATGCCGTGGGCGGTTATCTGGGGCGGCCGCTGGAGCTGGTGGTCAAGGACGACACGGCCGACCCGGAACAGGGCCGCAAGGTGTCGCAAGAGCTGCTCAATGACAAGGTGGTTGCCACCATCGGGTTTTGCAACACGGGCGTGGCGCTCAAGTCCATCGACCTGTTCCAGGAGGCCAAGAGCCCGCTCATCGTGCCCTGCTCCACTGGCACGGCGGTCACGGCTAAATACCCTTCGCCGCAAAGCTATATCTTTCGGGTGCAGGGGCGTGATGCGCTGCAGGCGCCCTTCATGGTGGAGGACATCGTCAAGCGGGGCTGGGACAAGGTGGCCATCTTTGCCGACACCACGGGCTACGGCGAGGGCGGCTACGCCGACGTGGTGGCCGCCCTGGCTGCCAAGAACCTCAAGCCCGTGTATGTGTCGCGGTTTGCGTTGGGCGTGAAAGACCTCTCGGCCGAACTCACGGCCGCCCGCAGCGCGGGTGCCAATGTGATCTTCAGCTACACCGTGGGCCAGGAAAACGCCGTGATTGCCAATGGCAAGAAGGCCTTGAACTGGAAGGTGCCCCAGGTGGGGCCGTGGACACTGTCGTTCCCCTTTTTCCTGGAGGGCGCGAAGGACGCGGCCGAAGGGGCGCTCATGGTGCAGACCTTTGTCGCCGAGCCCAGCAACGAGCGCCGCGCGTCTTTCCTGTCGAGCTACACCCGCAAATACCAGCGCAAGGTGGCCGTGCCCATGGCCGCAGCCAACGCGTACGACGCCACTTACCTGCTGATGTACTCGTTCCTGGGTATCCGCGACGGCAATCTGAACGGCAAGGCCATCAAGGAAGCGCTCGAAGGCAAGATGAAGACTTACTACGGCGTGGTGTCTACCTACGAAAAGCCGTTCAGCGTGGAGGACAAGGACGCGATCACCCGCAACATGCTCGTGATCGGCATGGTCAAGAACGGAGCCATCACCTTTGCCTACCCCGAAGACGCCAAACGCAATCTCATCATCCAGCGCAAGCAGTAGCTCCGTGTGGGTGGTGCGCTGCTCGCCGTTGGCGAGGGCGCCCCACTGACTTTGCGCTGACCATCCCCGCAGGCCGCGCACCGGTCTGCCAAGCGCAGCACAGACAATAGCGCCCGTGCTCTCCGTCCTTCTTATCACCTTCCCCTTCTTCGCCCTGGTGCTCTGCGGCTATCTGGCTGCCAGGCGCGGGGTGCTGCCCCAGCCCGCCATCCCGGGGCTGAATGCCTTCGTGCTGTACTTTGCGCTGCCGTGCATGCTGTACCGGTTTGGCGCCAGTACGCCCATTGGGCAACTGCTGGACCCGGCCGTGGCGGGCGTGTATGGACTGTGCGCGCTGGTCATGGTGGGCGCCACGGTGGCGCTCACGCGCAAGGCGCATATCGGCTGGAACGACGCGGCCTTTGGCGCGCTGGTAGCGGCCTTTCCCAACACCGGCTTCATGGGGGTGCCGCTGCTGGTGGCGCTGCTGGGCGCGCAAAGCGCGGGCCCGGCCATCGTCACCATTGTGGTGGACATGGTCATCACCAGCTCGCTGTGTATTGCGCTGTCGCGCCTGGATGGCGCGGGTACCCACGGCGTGGGTGTGGCATTGAAGAGCGCCTTCAAGGGCATGGCGACCAACCCCATGCCCTGGTCGATCGCGCTGGGCGCGCTGGCATCGGCCCTGCAGTCCAAGCTGCCCGTCCCGGTGGACAAGACCATCGCCATGCTGGCTGACGCGGCCTCTCCCGTGGCGCTGTTCACCATCGGCGCAGTGCTGGCCCGCTCGCAGATGAACCAGCACGAACAGGTGCCTGCACGCGACTACGTGCCGGTGGCTCTGGCCAAGTTGCTGGTCCACCCGCTGCTGGTGTGGAGCGTGGGCACTGCCGCCATGGCGCTGGGCGTGCCGCTCACGCCGTTTGCGCTCACCGTGCTGGTGCTGCTGTCAGCGCTGCCCAGCGCCAGCAATGTGTCGCTGCTGGCGGAAAAATTTGGTGCCAACAACGGGCGCGTGGCGCGCATCATTCTGGTGTCTACCGCACTGGCGTTTCTGAGCTTTTCGGGGGCCGTGGCTCTGTTGACCTGAATGCTCTGTTTTTGATAGCTTTCTGCGCTTTGTTCATAAGCGGCTGAGGCTGCAAATGCCACCCAGAGCCCTTTGGGGCCTCAAATCGTCAACGGGTCCACGTCCACCAGCCAGCGCACCACGCCCTTGTGCTCGGGCTGGCTGCGTGTGGTTTGCAGCACGGGCTGCCATGCCACCAAAAAACGCTGCAGTGCGGCGCGGCTGCCGCTTTCCATCAGCATCTGCGCGCGTTCCACATTGGCCACGCGCTGGATGGTGAGTGGCACGGGCGGGAACAAGGTCACCACCTCCAGCCCCGGCAGGTCCGCCGCATGGGCGGCAGCGGTGGCGGCCCTCAGAAAACCCTGGGCGACCTCCTGCGTGCGCGCATCGGCCCGCACCAGGGCCTGGTAGGCGAAGGGTGGCATGGCGGCCTCTTCGCGCTCCTTCAATTGCTGGGCGGCAAAAGCCTCGTAGTCGTGCTTGCGCAGCGCCTCGTACACGGCATGTTGGGGGTGAAAGCTCTGCACCCACATCTCGCACGGCGTGCCCTGCGCGGCCATATACGCCGCGTCGCGCCCGGCCCGGCCAGCGGCCTGCATCAACAGCGCAAACAGCCGTTCGGGTGCGCGAAAGTCGCTGCTGAACAGCGCGCCATCGGGCTGCACGGCGGCCACCAGCGTGATGCGGCGGAAGTCATGGCCTTTGGCGATCATCTGCGTGCCCACCAGCACATCCACTTCGCCGGAATGCACCTGCGCCAGTTGCGCCTCCAGCGCGCCCTTGGCTTTGGTGGTGTCTGCGTCGATGCGGGCGATGCGGGCAGGGTTGCGGTCGGGGCGCTGCACATTGCGCAGCAGGGCGGCCAGTTCTTCTTCCAGTTGTTCGGTGCCCCGGCCCATGGGATGAATGTCGGGGCTGCCGCAGGTGGGGCAGTGAAACGGCACACGCACGGTGTAGCCGCAGTGGTGGCAGCGCAGGGTGCGATCGGTTTTGTGAAAGACCTGGTGTGCGCTGCAGTGCGGGCAGTCGCTTTTCCAGCCGCAATCCACGCAGTGCAGCACGGGCGCGTAGCCCCGGCGGTTGAGCAACACCATGCTTTGCTCGCCGCGCGCCACGCGCTCGGTGATGGCCTGCAGCAGCGGGGCGCTGAACACCGCGCGCCGGGGCTGCTGGTTCATGTCCACCCGCCGCACACGGGCCAGGGCGCCTGCGCCGATGCGGCTGGGCATGTGCAGCCGCACATAGCGCCCGCCTTCGGGGTCTTCGGGTGTGGGCGGGCGGCTGGCGTGCCAGCTCTCCAGTGAGGGCGTGGCCGAACCCAGGAGGACTTTGGCACCCTGCTCGCGCCCCCGCCAGATGGCCAGGTCGCGCGCCGAGTAGCGGGCGCCTTCTTGCTGCTTGTAGCTGGGGTCGTGCTCCTCATCGACCACGATGAGCTTGAGCCCCGGCAGGCTGGCAAACACGGCCATGCGTGTACCGAGCACGATGCGCGCCGTTCCGTTGTGCGCGGCCAGCCAGCTCTTGAGGCGCTGGGGGTTGGTCATGCCGCTGTGCAGCGACACCACGGCGCCCGGGCCAAAGCGCGGTGCAAAGCGGCTGACAAAACGCTCTTCGAGCTGGGGCGTGAGGTTGATCTCGGGCACCATCACCAGCGCCTGGGTAGGGAAAGCGCCCTCGGGGTCGGCCTCCAGCACTTCCTGCACGCAGCGCAGATACACCTCGGTCTTGCCGCTGCCGGTGCTGCCAAACAGCAGGAAGGGACCATTTTCCGAAGAAATTCGGGCTCTAGCGCTTTCCTGTTCTGCGGTAAGTGCTATGTTTTGAATAGCATCTTGCGAGTCCCCTGCCGCGAGCGCCGGGCGGCGCAGGCGCCGCGCCAGTTGCTCAGGCTGCAGGTCGCGCAGTTGGGGAGGCAGGGCGGCCAAAGCGACCTCGCCCAGCGCACGCTGGTAATAGCGTGCTGCAAACGCCACCAGGCGGCGCCAGGGCATGTCCAGCGGCGCCACGCCTTCCAGCACCCCGGCAATGGCGCGCAGGGTGGCGCCATCGGGCAGCTCGCCCGTCGCTTCGTCGGCATCCCACACCACGCCCAGCACTTCGCGTTTACCCAGTGGCACACGCACCAGCGTGCCGGGAGCAAGCGGGCGCTCACTGGCGTAACTCAGCAGGTCGCCCACACCGCTGTGCGCCGGGGTGTGCAAGGCAACGTGGACGATGGCAGTGTGGATAGGCACGGGCTATGAGGGCAGAGGGGCGCTTGGGTGGTGTTGTGGATGTTACGTAGAGGTTTGGCTGCTAAGTGCTTGATTTGAATCGGGAGTGGGAGTAATCCCGAATTTCTGTGGATAACTTTGTTGACATCCTTGCTCAACGGCCGCCCAAGCCGCATGAAACCTGGGTGCTGACAGATTGCCCACAAAACCGGCATGCCAAAAAAATCCTTATGAATCAATCATCTGAAGAATTTTGGCTGCAAATTTTGTGCTATGGGCCGGTGAGCCAGTCATGTTGCGCTGCATCACGGTTTGTGTGCATAAGTCGGACATCAGCGTTTCGTCAAGCGGCTGGAGATCCCCAAATTTGTGCTAGCGGGCCTGCTCCATGTTCACTGATTTCTCCGGTTTAGGCTGCAAGTGCTTGATTTGACTGGATATTTGCAAACAATCCAGAAATTCTGTGGATAACTTTGTTGATATCTCGTGGGTTTGCTTCGCAAGCCCTTGAAAAACCGTGCTTTCGCTGGATTGCCTGTCAAAAAAGCAGAGGGCTAAATACGTTTGAATTCAATGACTTAGCGTAGTGCACTGGTTTTTTTGGAAACCAGTGCGCCGTCGGCCATTTACCCGATCAGCGCTCCAGTTTTGTGCATAAGTAAGCCGGCAAGGCTGTGCCGGGAGGCTTTAAGCCTGCCGTTGCGCGCGCGAATGGCTGTGCACGGCCTCCACGAGCGCCGACACATGCTCGGGTGGCGTGAACTGGCTGATGCCGTGGCCCAGATTGAAGATGTGGGTGGGGCCGGTGGTGGTGCGGTCGGTGTGGGGGGCACCAAAGCTGTCGAGCACCTTGTGGACCTGCTGCACGATCTGCGCGGGCGGCGCAAACAGCACGTTGGGGTCGATGTTGCCCTGCAGCGCCTTGCCAGGGCCGCCCACGGCACCACCCACCAGGGCCCGTGCCTTGGCCAGGTTGGCCGTCCAGTCCAGGCCCAACACCTCGCAGTCGAGCGGCTTCATGTCTTCGAGCCACAGGGCGCCGCCCTTGGTGAAAACGATACGCGGCACATCGGTGCCATCCACGCCGGTGCGCTTGAGCTGCGCCAGCACGCGCTTGGTGTAAGCCAGGCTGAACTCCTGAAACGCACCATCGGCCAGCACGCCGCCCCAGCTGTCAAAAATCATCACGGCCTGGGCGCCCGCGTCGATCTGGGCGTTCAGGTACGCGGCCACGCTGTCGGCGTTGATGGCCAGGATGCGGTGCATCAGATCGGGGCGGCTGTACATCAGGCTTTTGACCAGTCGATAGTCGTCGCTGCCCTTGCCTTCGACCATGTAGCAGGCCAGCGTCCAGGGGCTGCCCGAAAACCCGATCAACGGCACGCGGCCATTCAGTGCCTTGCGGATGCTGGTGACGGCGTCAAACACGTAGCGCAGCTTGTCCATGTCGGGCACGGCCAGCTGCTCCACAGCGGCTTCGTCGCGCACCACCTTGGCAAACCGTGGGCCTTCGCCTTCGGCAAAGGTCAGGCCCAGGCCCATGGCGTCGGGCACGGTCAGGATGTCTGAAAACAGGATGGCGGCATCGAGCGGAAAACGCTCGAGCGGCTGCAACGTGACTTCGGTGGCGTAGTCCACATGGGTGGCCAGGCCCATGAAGCTGCCTGCCTGGGCGCGGGTCGCCTTGTATTCAGGCAGGTAGCGGCCCGCCTGGCGCATGAGCCACAGGGGCGTGTAATCGGTAGCCTGGCGGCGGCACGCGCGCAGGAAGGTGTCGTTGGAGAGGGGTGCAAAGCTCATCGCCTTATTGTCGCAGGCCGGACGGCAAGGCCTGGCGCAGCGCGCTGCGGCTGAAGCGGGTGCGGCAGAGGCCAGCGCCACGGTGGCTCCGGCTTTGCGGGTCTGCAGGGGGCATCCCCTGTGGGGTAAGCCGCGAAGCGGCTCAGGGGGCGCTACCGCTCGGCAATGTAGTGCGACATGGTGGTGACCTCGCCCGGTGCGAGAAATGCCCTCACTTCGGTCTCCAGAGCCTGGTCGGCCATGGTGGCGCGTGCACGTTGGTGCAGGTAGTCGGCCCAGGACTCGACGATGAAGCGCTCCACATAGCGCGAGGGCTCGCCGAGGTCCTTGTAGATGCGCCAGAACGTAGCGCCGTCGCGGCGGCGCGGCGCCTTCATGCGGCTGATGGTGTCCAGAAACGCGGCATCGGTGCCAGGGGCGATGCGGTAGCCCACCTCCACGGCCACAGGGCCAGCCTCCGGCAGGGGCTCTGCCTCGATAAAGAGTTCATCCCAGGGCGTGGCCTGGGTGACCTCATGCAGAGCACCCATGCGCAGTGGCATGGGGCGTGCCAGCAGCAGGCCCGCGCCCATCAGTGCGGCCGCTACGCACAGCGTAGGGGTGAGTCCGATGAGGTCAGACGATGCCCCCCAGAACGCCGAGCCCATGGCGAACGCGCCCAGCGCGGCCACCATGTGCATGGCCACGGCGCGGGAGCGCACCCACTGCGGCGCGCTGGCCTGGGTGGCGGTGTTGAAGGTGGACATGGCTGACATCCACGCGGCGCCCGCGAACAGCATGGCGATATACACCACCCACGCCATTTTGGTCAGGGCCGCCACCAGCATGGCGGCGGCAAACACCACACCACCGGTGCCGACGATGACCTCCAGGCCAAAGCGCGCCCGCAGCCGCCCCAGCACCAGGCCCACGCCCACGGCACCGGTGCCCAGGCAACCCATCAGCAGGCCAAAGCCCTGCGCACCCGTGCCCAACTGGCGCTGTGCAATCACCGGCAGCAGTGCCCACAGGGCCGAGCCCGCTGCGCTGAACGCCATCACCCGCACCAATTGCGCGAGGATCATGCGCGAGTGCCAGGCAAACCGCAGGCCGCTCAGGGTGCCGCCCCACAGGCGCTCGGCGGGCAGTTTGGACGGCGGGTGTGCTTTGGGTGGCCAGCGGCGGATGGACTCCCACATCACCAGCGTGGTGGCGACCGTGACGGCAAACACCCAGCCTGCGCCCAATTGCGCAAACACCAGCCCGGCCATCGTGGGGCCCACGGCGCGTGCGGCGTTGTAGGCAATGCTGACCGCCGTGATGGCCTGGGGCCACTCGTCACGCGGCACGGGGTCGATGACCGAGGAGTTCCAGGCCGGCGTGAGCACCGCCGTGCAGCAGCCGCAGATGAACACCAGGAACAGCACCGACGCCGGGCCGCTCCAGCCGCCCAGCGTCAGCAGCGTGAGCAATGCACAGGCCCCGGTTTGCGCCAGCAATGCGCCGGAGATCAGCCTCCGGCGGTCTGTGGTGTCGGCCAGCACACCCGCCGGCAGCGCCAGCAGAAACATGGGCAAAAACACGGCAGTCTGCACCAGCGCCGCCAGGAACGAAGAGCCCGTCAGCTCCACCATGAGCCACGCGGCGGCCATGGTCTGCATGCCGCTGCCGATAAAAAACACCCCGCCACAGATCCACAGGCCGCGAAACGCTGGTTGGCGCAAGGGGCTCCACAAAGAGGTCGATGGCGAGGACATGGGCGTGGAAGGCTGAAGGGTCTTGTTGGGACGGTGTCAAAAAGAGCACACAGGTCGTGCCAGTGCGCCATGCGTCGAGGATATAGCCACCGGGCCGTTTGGGGGTTGCGCTTGCGGGTTGTCCCTTGCAGGCGATGGCCAAGGCATCGTTCGGGGTCGCAGAGCCTGTTCGCGGTTTCTTTGCCATCGCACAGATACCTTGCCCGAGCGGTGGACGTGAGGTGGGGCGATGGCACGCCACGGCAATCTGCAGACCGACAAGGTGCCGGCGCTCAGTCGGTGTGCCGACCGCCCCGTAGGCGATAGGTGCGAGGTACATCGGTGCGCGTGGTGACCAGCGCCTCGGCGCGTTGCTGCATATCGGCGAGCGCCAGGTCCAGCATTTGCACGGACTGCGCGTCCAGGCCGGCCAACAGATCCTGGTTGAGTGCCTTCACCTGAGGGAACAGGCCGTCGTGCACGGCTTGCCCTGCAGGTGTGAGCGACAAAACAGCTTGGCGCCGGTCGCCTGGCATGGCGTCGCGGGTGACCAGCTTCTTGGCCAGCAGTGAGGTGATGGCGCGCGAGGTGCGGGCCCGGTCCAGCCCCAGGCGCTGCGCCAGTTCAGCCGGTGGCATGCCTGGTTGCTGGGTCAGCACCATGAGCAGGCCCCACTCGCGCCGCGTGATGCCATAGCCCCCTTCGCACAGTCGCACCACCAGACTGCCCGCCACGGCCAGAAGGCGGTTCAGGCGGTACATCAGCAGGTCATTGGCGGCCATGGGGTCGGTCAGGCGGTGGCCGGGCGGGGCGGGGGCATGGGGCGCCGGGGCAGGCTCGGGCATCAGGGTATTTCCGGGCAAGAATTGATTAGATCAATTGATTGTGTGGCCAATACAGTGGGTCCATCAACCCGCGCGAGCCGGCGTTGGTTTTCTTTCGTTCATGCCCTGGAGACCCTGACCATGTGGAAACCCCTTGTTTCGGTGCTGGCTGCCACGCTGGCCCTCTCTGCGTCCCTGGTGCAGGCGCAGGAGGCGCCTCTGCGCATCGTGGTCGGCTACGCCCCCGGCGGCGCCACCGATCGCGTGGCCCGCATCGTGGCCGACAAGCTGGGCACCAAGCTAGGCACACCGGTGATCGTGGAGAACAAGACCGGCGCAGGCGGTCGGCTGTCGGCCCAGGCCGTGAAGGCCGCACCGGCCAACCAGCCCACACTGCTCTTGGCCAATCCGGCTGTGATGCTGGTGGCGCCCCTCGTGTTCCCGGATGCGGGCTATGACCCGGAGCGCGACTTCCGCCCTGTGAGCCATGTCAACAGCTACGAATTTGGTGTGGCCGTGGCCAGCGCCGTGCCCGTGAAGGAGCTACCGCACCTGATGGCCTGGCTGCGCGCCAACCCCGACAAGGCCAACTTTGGCGTGCCTGCCACAGGCAGCCTGCCGCATTTCTTTGGGCTGATGGTGGGCGATGCCGCCAAGGTGCGCGCCGAGGTGGTGGGCTACCGGGGCTCGGCACCGCTGCTCAACGACCTGCTGGGCGGCCAGGTGCCGGTGGCGTTCGACACCTTCGACACCCTGCTGCCCCAGCACGAGGCCGGCAAGATCCGCATCCTGGCCGTGTCTAGCGCCAAGCGCAGCCCCCTGGACGCCAAGATCCCCACGTTCAAGGAAGCCAGCATGGACCTGGCCGCCACGGGTTGGAACACCTTCTTTGCCCCCATGAGCATGCCCAAGGCCCAGGCCGAACGCCTGTCCGGGTTGATTGTCGAGGTGATGAAAGACCCCGACACCCAGCGCAAGTTCGAAGCCGCCAAGATGGAGCCCGTGGTGGCCACCATGGCGCAGACCGAGGCGATGCTCAAGGCCTACCGTGCGCAGTGGGCGCCCGTGGTGCAACGCTCTGGCTTTAAACCTTGATGTCCATCTGCTTTCACCCAACACCCAACCGTTCACGCTGAGCCTGCCGAAGCGCCGCGCAGGGCTTCGACAAGCGCAGGCCGAACAGTTGTTATGCACCGAGTGCAACGCCGCCCCGTAAAACGCCCATGTCCCAGCGCCCCAACATCATCTTCATCGTTGCCGACGACCTCGGCTATGCCGACCTGGGCTGCTACGGCGGGCGTGAGGCAGGTTTCGGCCCGGTATCGCCGGTGCTCGATGGCCTGGCCGCCAACGGCCTCCAGCTCACCCAGGGCTATTCCAATTCGCCGGTCTGTTCCCCCACGCGGTTTGCGCTGATGACGGCGCGCTACCAGTACCGCCTGCGCGGCGCGGCCGAGGAACCCATCAACAGCAAGAGCCGGGGCAGTAACACGCTGGGCCTGCCGCCCGAGCACCCCACGTTGCCCTCGCTGCTGCAAGGCGCAGGCTATCGCACGGCGCTGATGGGCAAGTGGCACCTGGGCTACCCACCAGCGTTCGGGCCGCTGCGTTCGGGCTACGAAGAGTTCTTCGGGCCCATGTCGGGCGGGGTGGATTACTTCACGCACTGCAGCTCGGGCGGCCAGCACGACCTGTATCTGGGCGAGGCGGAAAAGCAGCAGGACGGTTACCTCACCGACCTCATCACTGACCATGCGCTCGACTACGTGGAGCGCATGGCGCCGGGTGCACAGGCAGGCAACCCCTTCTTCCTGAGTCTGCACTACACGGCCCCCCACTGGCCGTGGGAGACGCGCGACGACGAAGCGCTGGCGCAGGAGGTCAAGGGCAATCTGTTCCACCTGCACGGCGGCAACATCGAGACCTACCGCCGCATGATCCACCACATGGACGAGGGCATCGGCCGCCTGATGGCGTTGTTGGAAAGGCAAGGTTTGGCGCACAACACGCTGGTCGTCTTCACCAGCGACAACGGCGGCGAGCGCTTTTCGGACAGCTGGCCCCTGGTCGGCGGCAAGATGGATTTGACGGAGGGTGGCATCCGCGTGCCCTGGATCGCCCACTGGCCCGCCGTGATCGCCCCCGGCGGCGTGAGCGCGCAGACCTGCATGACCATGGACTGGTCGGCCACGATGCTCGATGCTGCCGGTGTGGCCGCACATGCGGACTACCCGCTCGACGGCCGCTCGCTGATGCCGTTGCTGCGCAATGCATCGGCGCTGAACGAGCCCGCGCTGTTCTGGCGCATGAACCACCGGGGCCAGCGTGCCATGCGCCAGGGCGACTGGAAGTACCTGCGCGTCGATGGCAACGATTACCTGTTTGACCTGTCACAGGACGAGCGCGAGCGTGCCAACCGGGGCCCCGTGGAGCCCCAGCGGCTGCAGGCCATGCGGGCGGCATGGGACGCGTGGAACGCCACCATGCCGGTCATTCCCGGGGATGCCACGGTCAGCCTCGGTTATTCCGTCAAGGACATGCCGCAGCGCTGAAGCAGCAGGAACAACCCCCCTGCGCCGCTTCGCGCAGTCCCCCTTCTCTTAAATGACTGCGCCATTCGGTGAGGGGGACGCAGTCAGTGCGGCGGGGCGGCCCTTGCGCGGCGGCCCTGGCTTTGACCGCGCGCCATCAATGGGTTTGATAGCTTCTTCACGCTGCAGCCGGCGCGGCCACATGCTCGCGCCGCTGCACGATCACAAAGCGGTCGGCCACGAAGGCCAGGTTGGTGTAGCTGGCGTTGGCGGCCGGGTTACCACCCGTGGCGTGGTAGTCCGAGAACGAGGCGGACTGGTTCACGAACACTCCCTGCGTGAGGTTGATGGACAGGGCCACACGCGTGCGCCGGCCCAGGGCCACGGCGGCGTCGATGTAGCCACGGTCCGTGGAGTACACGCCCAGGGTCAGCGCGCCGTGTTCGCGCAGCGTGGCCTCGGCCACCTGCAGGCTGGCGGCACCGGAATCGGTGGCCACCAGATATGACACGGGGCCGAAACATTCCTGGCTGTAGATGGCGCTGTCGGCCTGCTCCAGCGCCACGATCACCGGCGTGTGGATCTGTGCATTCGCGAACTCGGGGTGTGGCAGGGCGCGCGATGCCAGCACCAGGCGACCCTGGCCGCTGGCCTGCTGCATGCGGGCCAGTGTGTCGGGTGAGCCCAAGGCGCCCAGCACCGACGTGGCCACGCGCGGGTTGGACGCCAGCTCCGTCACAGCGGCGGCGAGGTCTGCACCCACCTGCTCGAAGCTCTTGGGGCCCTCGTCGGTTGCAATGCCACCGCGTGGCACCAGGATGTTTTGCGTGGTCGTGCACATCTGGCCGCTGAACAGCGACAGCGCGAACGCCAGGTTGCGCAGCATGGCCGCGTACTGGTCGGTGGATTCGATGATGACCGTGTTCACCCCGGCCATCTCGGCATACACACGGGCCTGGCGGGCATGGTCGATGAGCCAGCGGCCAAACTGGTTGCTGCCCGTGAAGTCGATGCTCGCCACCGCGCTGTGGGTGGCCAGGGCCTGTGTGTCCTCGGCGCGCGGGCTCAGGGCCAGGGTGACCGTATTCGGGTCCAGGCCCTGCTCGGCCAGCACGTCCCGCAGGATGCTGACGGAGATGGCGGCGGGCAACACGGCATTCGGGTGGGGCTTGACGATGACGGGGTTGCCTGTGGCCAGGGCGGCGAACAGACCGGGGTAGGTGTTCCAGGTGGGGAAGGTGGCGCAGCCGACCACCAGCGCCACGCCGCGGCCCACGACCTCGTAGTGTTTTTGCATCACCAGTGGCGGGTTCTTGCCCTGGGGCTTGTCCCACAGCGCTTCACCGGGCACGTCGGCCATGGCCTTCCAGGCATAGGCAATGGCTTCCAGTGCGCGGTCCTGCGCATGGGGGCCGCCGGCCTGGAAGGCCATCATGGGGCCCTGGCCGGTGGTCAGCATCACAGCGTGTGCGATCTCGTGGCTGCGGCGGTGGATGCGCACCAGCGCCTCCAGCAGCACGCCCACGCGGCCCTGCGCGCCCAGCGCCTGCCAGGCGGGCTCGGCGGCCTGGGCCGCAGCTACCAGCGCCTGCACATCGCAGTCGGGGTAGCGCACATCCAGTGCCACGCCGTAGGGCGAGCGCTCGGTGGCCAGGCGGCCCCGTTCGCCGGGCTGCAGCAGCGGGTAGTCCTTGCCCAGCAAGGCGTTGACGGCTGCCTGGCCATCGGCCTGGCCGGTTTCTCCATAGACCTTGGGCGAGGGCGATTCGGGGAAGGGTGTCCAGTGGCCGCGCGTGGCAAGGGCGTTGAGGGCGCCGTCCAGAAGGGCGCGGTGGGTATCGAACAAGGGCATCAATTTGTCTCCGGTGAGGGTTTGCCCTGATCGGTTTGACTTGCGTCAGGGTTGTGGAAAGTTTATTCTCTACCGAACGGTCGGTCAATAATGTTTGCGATCGATCAAAACTAGCTTCTCCCACTTTGGTAGGCAGGAACATCCATGTCCGAACCCCTGGTCCTCGTGACGCAATCGGGCGCCGTGCAAACGCTGGCGCTCAACCGGCCCTCTGCGCTCAACAGCTTCACGGCGGAGTTGCACGCGCAACTGCTGGCCGCGCTGGAGGCGGCAGCGGCCAACGCCGAGGTGCGCTGCGTGGTGCTCACGGGCACGGGCCGTGCCTTCTGCGCGGGGCAGGACCTGGCCGATCCGGCGGTAGCGCCCGACCTCACACCCGGCGCCACGCCCAAGGATCTGGGTGGCGTGATTAGCAAGCTGTATGGCCCGCTGTGCCAGCGCATCCGCAGCATGCCGATTCCGGTGATTGCGGCCGTCAATGGCGTGGCTGCGGGCGCCGGGGCCAACCTGGCGCTGGGCTGCGACCTGGTGTTGGCGGCGCGCTCGGCCAGCTTCATTCAGGCTTTCACCAAGATTGGCCTGGTGCCTGACACCGGCGGCACCTGGTTGCTGCCGCGCCTGGTGGGCCGCGCGCAGGCCCTGGGCCTGGCACTGCTGGGCGACAAGCTGCCTGCGCCCGACGCCGAACGCCTGGGCCTGATCTGGCGCTGCGTGGACGATGCAGCGCTGCAGGACGAAGCGCAGGCCCTGGCCCACCGCCTGGCCGCCATGCCCGTCAAGGCGCTGGTCGCCACGCGCAATGCCATGGACGCCGCCACGCAGATGGACTTCGGCCAGGCCCTGGCACAAGAGGCTGCGGTGCAGCGCACCTTGGGCGCATCCGCCGACTACCGCGAAGGCGTCGAGGCCTTCATCGGCAAGCGCGCACCCACTTTCACTGACCGCTGAACCCGCCCATGGACTCCACCACTTCTTTGACAAGCCCAGAGGCCGTTGCCGAGCATGTGCGCAGCGGCATGTTTGCGAATGACCGCGCCACGCAAGGCCTGGGTATCGCCATCATGTCTATCGGCCCCGGGCGGGCCACGCTGGAGATGACCGTGCGTGTCGACATGCTCAACGGCTTTGACATCTGCCACGGCGGCTTCATCACCACGCTGGCCGATTCGGCGTTTGCCTTTTCGTGCAATGCGCGCAACGAGATGACCGTGGCCTCGGGTCTGTCGATCGACTTTCTGGCGCCAGCGCGCGAGGGTGATCACCTCACGGCTGTGGCCAACGAAGTTTCCCTGGCGGGGCGCACTGGCGTGTACGACGTGAACGTGCACAACCAGCGCGGCGAGACGATTGCCGTGATGCGCGGCCGCTCGTATGCCATGAAGGGCCGGCCCACCGTGCCGCTGGGCACTGCTGCCCGCTGAACGCTCACACCGATAACCACAGGAGACATCCATGGCCGTGCGCCAACCCGCTCCGGGCGACCTGGAGCCCATCGAAACCGCCAGCCGTGACGAGGTCCAGGCACTGCAGCTGCAGCGCCTGCGCTGGACGCTGCAGCACGCCTACGACAATGTGCCGCACTACCGGCGCGCGTTCGATGCCAAGGGGGTTCACCCGTCCGACCTCCAGCAGCTGTCCGACCTGTCGAAATTTCCTTTCACGGTCAAGAAGGACCTGCGCGACAACTACCCCTTTGGCATGTTCGCCGTGCCGCGCGAGCAGGTGGCGCGTATCCATGCTTCGTCCGGCACCACTGGCAAGCCCACCGTGGTGGGCTACACGCGCAAAGACATCGACACCTGGGCCGACCTGGTGGCGCGCTCAATCCGCGCTGCGGGTGGGCGCGCGGGTGACATGGTCCATGTGGCCTATGGCTACGGCCTGTTCACGGGGGGGCTGGGCGCGCACTACGGTGCTGAGCGCGCGGGCTGCACGGTGATCCCCATGTCCGGCGGCCAGACCGAAAAGCAGGTGCAGCTGATCCGCGACTTCGGGCCCAGCATCATCATGGTGACGCCCTCGTACATGCAAGTCATCAACGAGGAGTTCGTGCGCCAGGGGCTGGACCCGCGCGAAAGCTCGCTCAAGATCGGCATCTTTGGTGCCGAGCCCTGGACCGAGGCCATGCGCCGCGAAATCGAGACCAAGTCGGGCATCGATGCGGTGGACATTTACGGCCTGTCTGAAGTGATGGGCCCGGGCGTGGCCAGCGAGTGCATCGAGAGCAAGGACGGCCCGGTGGTCTGGGAAGACCATTTCTACCCCGAGATCATCGACCCCGATACCGGTGAAGTGCTGCCCGATGGCCAGGAGGGTGAACTGGTGTTCACCTCGCTGAGCAAGGAGGCGCTGCCCATGATCCGCTACCGCACACGCGACCTCACGCGCCTCTTAGCGCCCACCTCGCGCGCGTTCCGGCGCATGGGCAAGATTGTGGGCCGCTCGGACGACATGCTCATCATCCGTGGCGTGAACGTGTTCCCCACGCAGATCGAAGAGATCGTGCTGCAGAACGAAAAACTGTCGGGCCAGTACCAGATCGTCGTTGCGCGCGACGGCAACCTCGACCGCGTGACCGTGCGCTGCGAGTTGCAGCCGGGCATCTCTGACGGCGATCGCCCTGAGCTCACTGGCTGGGTGCAGCACCGCATCAAGACCCTGGTGGGCATCACCTGCCAGGTCGAGGTGCTGGCCACTGATTCCATTGAACGTACGCTGGTGGGCAAGGCCCGCCGCGTGATCGACCAGCGCCCGCATTGAGCCACCGGCGCACCCACCGCATCCACCGCACACAAGGACATCACCATGTACACCCAGGCTATGGACACCATGGGCAAGGACGGCGGCGACGCCAAGACCTTGCGCAGCGCCGAAGAGTTGCAGCGCCAGGCACAGTTTGACGCGCGCATCGATGCGGGCGAATTCATCGAGGCCAAGGACTGGATGCCCGAGCACTACCGCAAGACCCTGCTGCGCCAGATCAGCCAGCATGCGCACTCGGAGATCGTGGGCATGCTGCCCGAGGGCAACTGGATCACGCGCGCGCCCACGCTCAAGCGCAAGGCCATCCTGCTGGCCAAGGTGCAGGACGAAGGCGGGCACGGCCTGTACCTGTACGCGGCGGCTGAGACCCTGGGCTCCTCGCGTGACCAGATGCTGGAGGCGTTGCACACGGGCCGCGCCAAATACAGCTCCATCTTCAACTACCCCACGCTCACCTGGGCCGACATGGGCACCATCGGCTGGCTGGTGGATGGCGCGGCCATCATGAACCAGGTGCCGATCTGCCGCTGCTCGTACGCCCCGTATGCGCGGGCCATGGTGCGTATCTGCCGCGAGGAGAGCTTCCACCAGCGCCAGGGTTACGACGCGCTGCTCACCATGATGCAAAAGGGCACCGACGCGCAGCGCGCCATGGTGCAGGACTCGGTCAACCGCTGGTGGTGGCCGTCGATCATGATGTTTGGCCCGCCAGACGACCAGTCGCCCAACTCCGCGCAGTCCATGCGCTGGGGCATCAAGCGGGTGTCCAACGACACGTTGCGCCAGAAGTTCATCGACGCCACCGTCGAGCAGGCCAAGGTCTTGGGCGTGACCCTGCCCGACCCGGACCTGCGATGGAACGAGGAGCGCCAGGCCCACGACTACGGCGCCATCGACTGGTCCGAGTTCTGGCGCGTGATCGGCGGCGACGGCCCCTGCAACGAAGAGCGCCTGGGCGCCCGTGTCAAGGCCTGGGACGACGGTGCCTGGGTGCGCGAGGCTGCCCTGGCCCACGCCGCCAAACATGCGCCGCAGCCCCAGCGTGCCGTGGCGTGAGCGGGCCTTTTTGGGTCTTTTGAACAAAATTGGCTTACAGCGCAGATAAATAAAGCGCTAGCAGCTATCAATAAGTGAGCGTTTCACCGTCCCTAACGATTGGACCAGGCACACCATGAGCAATCCCGACCACACCGCCCCAGCCCCAGGCACGGCCGCTGCCGCTGCACCCACCCCTGCACCCGCCAACGAATGGCCCCTGTGGGAAGTCTTCGTGCGCAGCAAGGCGGGGCTTGACCACAAACACTGCGGCAGCCTGCACGCTGCCGACCCGCGCATGGCCATCCAGCTGGCGCGCGACGTCTATACCCGGCGCCAGGAAGGCACCAGTGTCTGGGTGGTGCGCTCCGACCAGATCGTGGCCAGCGACCCGGGCGAGAAAGACATGTACTTCGATCCTGCCCAGGACAAGGTCTATCGCCACCCCACCTTCTACGTGCTGCCCGAGGCCGTGGACCACATGTGAGCGCACCCACCATGCAAGCAACCAGCCTTTGTATCAGCCGCGATCCGTCCGTTCAATACGTGCTGCGCCTGGCAGACACCTGCCTGATCCTGGGCCAGCGCCTGGGCGAGTGGTGCGGCCACGGCCCCATCCTGGAAGAAGATATCGCGCTGTCCAACATGGCACTGGACCTGGTGGGCCAGGCGCGCGCACTGCTCACCCGGGCGGGCCAGCTGGAAGGCAGTGGGCACGACGAAGATCAGTTGGCCTTCCTGCGTGACGAGCGCGACTACGTCAATCCGACCCTGGTCGAACTGCCACGCGGCGACTTCGCCTTCACCATGGTGCGCAACGCCATGGTCGCCACCTTGCTCAAGCTGCTGTGGCAGCGCCTGGCAGGCTCCAGCGATGCTGAGCTGGCCGCCATCGCTGGCAAGGCCCTCAAGGAGGCGCGCTACCACCAGCAGCATGCCGCCGACTGGGTGGTGCGCCTGGGCGACGGCACCGCCGAGTCGCGTCGCCGCACCGAAGCCGCACTGACCACGCTGTGGCGCTACACACCGGAGCTGTTTGTGGCCGACGCGGTGGACGATGCCGCCCACGCCATGGGCCTGGGCCCCCGATGGGCCGACCTGCAGGGCGCCTGGACCGAGGAGATGGCGCAGATCTTTGCGGCCGCCAGCCTGGCGACACCCCAAGCATCGGCCTTTCGCAGCACCGGCCGCAACGGTGTGCACAGCGAGCACATGGGCTACATCCTGGCCGAGATGCAGCACCTGCAGCGCAGCTTTCCGGGAGGCGTGTGGTGACACCCACCCCCGCCATCTGCGACACGCCCGCCGGGGGACATGCCCCGCAGCCGGGCGGGGCCCCGTCGCGCATTGAGCGTGCGTGGGAGGTGCTGGACGGTGTGCTCGACCCCGAGGTGCCAGCGGTCTCCGTGCGCGACCTGGGTATCGTGCGCGACGTGCGGCTGGCGGGCGAATCGCTCGATGTGGTGCTCACCCCCACCTATTCGGGCTGCCCAGCCACCGAGGTCATCGAGCACGACGTGCTGGCTGCCATCGAGGCCGCAGGCCTGGGGCCCGCCTACGTCACACTGCAGCGCGCACCGGCCTGGACGACCGACTGGATCACCGAACAGGGCCGCGCGCGCCTGTTGGCCTATGGCATCGCACCGCCCGGCCCGCTGCCGCCGGGCACCGAGGTGCCCTTGCGTTTCATGCCACGCGCGAACGCCGTGGCGCCTGCGCTGGCCTGCCCGCGTTGCGGCAGTCTGCAGACCGAGCGCCTGTCCGCCTTCGGCTCCACGGCCTGCAAGGCGCTGTACCGCTGCCTGGCCTGCCGCGAGCCCTTCGAGCACTTCAAGCCGTTGTGAAGCCCCCTTCTTCGCCCCCACACAAGACACCGACATGAGCGTCATCTTCCATCCCCTGCGCGTGCGCGCCATCGAGCCTGACACCGCCGAAGCCGTCATCGTCTCCTTCGACGTGCCGCCCGAGTTGCGCGAGGTCTTCGGCTTTACCCAGGGCCAGTACCTCACGTTGCGCACTGACATCGGCGGCCAGGACCTGCGCCGCTCGTACTCCATCTGCGCGGGTGTCGACGACGCCGAGCTGCGCGTGGGCGTGCGCAAGGTCAACGGCGGCGTGTTCTCCAACTGGATCCATACCCGACTTCGGGTGGGCGACACCCTGCAGGTCATGGCGCCGCAGGGCCGATTCTTCGTTCCCATGCAGCCCGGTGCGCAGCGCCACTTCCTGGGCATCGCCGGCGGCAGCGGCATCACGCCCATCCTGTCCATCATGAAGACCGTGCTGGCGCGCGAGCCACGCAGCCGCTTCACGCTGATCTATGGCAACCGCACGCTGCAGTCCACCATGTTCAAGGAGGAGATCGAGGACCTCAAGAACCGCTACCTCACGCGCCTCGTGCTGCACCACGTGTTCTCGGCCGAGCAGACCGATGCGCCGCTGAACATGGGGTTCGTCAACCGCGAAAAGCTCGCCGAGTTCCTCAAGGCCCTGATCCCCGCGCAGAAAATCGACGAGGCCTTCATCTGCGGCCCCTTCCAGATGAACGACGAGGCCGAGGCCGCGTTGCTGGCCGGCGGCGTGGCGGCCGAACGCATCCATGTGGAGCGTTTTGGCGTGGCCCTGCCGATCAATGGAAGCGGTGGTGGACAGGTGGGCGCAGTGGTGCACGAAGCCCTGCCCGGTGACGCCAAGACCGCGCGCATCGCCATCGTGCGCGACGGTCTGCGGCGCGAGTTTTTTTTCTCCCAGGGCCAGGCGAGCATTCTGGATGCCGCATCGGCTGCGGGGCTGGAGGTGCCGTTCTCTTGCACGTCAGGGGTGTGTGGCACCTGCCGCGCGAAGTGCGTGGAGGGCGAGGTGCGCATGGAACGCAACTTTGCGCTCGACAAGAACGAGGTGGCCGCAGGCTTCGTGCTCACCTGCCAGTGTCGGCCACTCTCGGAGAAGGTGGTGCTGTCGTTTGATGAGCGGTAAGGGTGATGGCGCTGGCGGATGCCGTATCGCACGATGCCCGTTCCTTGCGAGGGCGGTATCGATGGTATGGACGGTGTGGCCGAAAACATGCGGCAAGATGGCGGCCCTTCACTTCAGGATACAAAGGAAAACTGCCCATGGCCCGAGGCCGATCTCCCGGATACGACGACCAGCGCGAAATGATCCTGCGCCACGCCGCCGAGCTGTTTGCCCGCCGTGGCTACCCGGCCACGTCGATGAACGAGGTGGCCGAGGCCTGTGGCCTGTCCAAGCCCACGCTGTACCACTACTTTCGCGACAAGTACAACTTGCTGGTGCACATTGCTGACGGCCATGTCTCTCGCCTGCAGGCGCTGGTAGAAGAGGTGGAGGGTAAACACCTCGAACCCGAGGCAAGGCTGCGTGAGCTGATCCACCGCTTCGTCGAGGAATACGCCGAGGCCCAGCATGCCCACCGTGTGTTGACCGAGGATGTGCGCTTTTTGCAGCCCGAGGACAGCGAACGCATTTTGGGCAAGGAGCGCGCCGTGGTGGCCGTTTTTGCCCAGGCGCTGGCGCAGATGCGCCCCGACACCGACGCTGCAGGCCTGACCAAGGCGCTGACCATGCTGCTGTTCGGCATGATCAACTGGATGTTCACCTGGCTCAAGCCCGATGGCGAGCTGGACTACGAAACCATGGCACCCATCGTGGCCGACCTGTTTTTTGGCGGTTTTCCCGCCGTGCGAATGCCGCCGCCTCTGGCCGAAAGGCCAGCCCGTCCATGACAATGCCAAGGCACGCACACCGTGCACCAATCACCGGCCGCGAAGAGCCGGAACCCCGCCAGGGCGCCTTTCTGCGCTGACCTTTTCCCCTTCCTTCACAACGATCCACAGGAGACAAAAAGCATGCTGTTCCGTTTCACACAACTCGCGCTGGTGGCTGCCGCCGCTGCCATGGTCTGCGGCGCTGCCGTGGCTGACATCACGGTCGGCGTCACGGTGTCGGCGACCGGCCCCGCCGCATCGCTGGGCATTCCCGAGAAGAACACCGTGGCCCTGATGCCACGCACTATCGGGGGCGAAAAGGTCAACTACATCGTGCTCGACGACGCGTCGGACACGACCACCGCCGTGGGCAACACGCGCAAGCTGATCAGCGAGAGCAAGGTGGACATCATCCTGGGGTCGAGCACCACGCCCAACTCGCTGGCCATGATCGATGTGGTGGCCGAGGCGCAGACACCCATGATCTCCATGGCCGCTTCGGCGCGCATCGTCGAGCCCATGGACGCCAAGCGCAAGTGGGTGTTCAAGACGCCGCAGAACGACATCATGATGTCCCTGGCCATCGTGGATCACATGGCCAATGCGGGCGTGAAGACCGTGGCCTTCATCGGCTTTGCCGATGCCTATGGCGAAGGCTGGTACCAGGAGTTCGGCAAGGCGGCAGCCCTCAAGAAGATCCAGATCGTGGCCAACGAGCGCTATGCGCGCACCGACACCTCGGTGACGGGCCAGACCCTGAAGATGATCTCGTCCAAGCCCGACGCAGTGCTGATCGCTGGCTCCGGCACACCTGCTGCGCTGCCCCAGAAGGCGCTCAAGGAGCGTGGCTTCAATGGCAAGGTCTACCAGACCCACGGCGTGGCCAATGCCGACTTCCTGCGTGTGGGCGGCAAGGATGTGGAAGGCACCTTCCTGCCCTCGGGCCCGGTGCTCGTGGCTTCGCAGCTGCCCGCCTCGCACCCGGTGAAGAAATCGGCCGCCGCCTACGTGGCCGCGTACGAAGCCGCCCACGGCAAGGACAGCGTCTCCACCTTTGGCGCCCATGGCTGGGATGCGGGTGTGCTGATGACCGCTGCAGTGCCGGTGGCTCTCAAGAAGGCCAAGCCGGGCACGGTGGAGTTCCGCATCGCCCTGCGCGATGCGCTGGAGCAGATCAAGGAAGTGCCCGGCGCACACGGCATCTTCAACATGTCCGAGAACGACCACCTGGGTCTGGATCAGCGCGCCCGTGTGATGGTCAAGATCGAGAACGGCACCTGGAAATACCAGCCGTAAGCACCCCCTGAGGCGCTGCGCGCCTTCCCCCTCTCTCGCATTGCTGCGCAAGGCGGGAGGGGGACGCTCCCGGTGCGGCGGGGCGGCCCTTGCACGGGAGCGCTGGCATTGGCCGCGCCGGTTGCCTGGGTCGTTTGCGGTGCGGGAGCTTCGAGAAAGACGGGCGCGTTGCGCCTGGCGCCGTGGCGCAGGGAAGTTCCCTGCGGCCTGCGGCGTGTCTGCCTTGTGAAAGAAAGCCGAATATGGATTTGCAGATCGCCCTGTTGCTGGGGCAGGACGGCATTGTCAACGGCGCCATCTATGGACTGATGGCGCTGGCGCTGGTGCTGGTTTTTTCCGTGACCCGGGTGATCTTCATCCCCCAGGGCGAGTTCGTGGCGTTTGGTGCGCTCACCATGGCCATGATGCAGGGCGGGCGCATACCCGCCACGCTGTGGCTGCTGGTGGGGATGGCGGCCGTGGTGCTGGTGGTCGAGGCCGTGCGCTACCAACGCGGCAGCCCCGTGAACTGGCCCTCTACCGTGGTGTGGTGCCTGGTGTTGCCGCTGGTGGCTTGTGCATTGGTCCTGGGGCTGCGTCCCACCTCGCTGGGTATACAGGCCCTGGCCACGCTGGTGCTTATCATGCCCATGGGGCCGTTGCTGTACCGCCTGGCCTTCCGGCCGCTGGCCGATGCCACGGTGCTGATGCTGCTCATCGTCTCGGTGGCGTTGCATGGTGTGCTGGTGGGGCTGGGCTTGTTGTTCTTCGGTGCAGAGGGGCAGCGCACGCCGCCGTTCTCGGAAGCGCGCTTCGAACTTGGCGGCATCCCCATCTCGGGCCAGTCGCTGGTGGTGCTGGGCGTCACGCTGGCACTGGTGATGCTGCTGTTCCTGTTTTTTGGCCGCTCCATGGTGGGCAAGGCGCTGCGCGCCACGGCCATCAACCGCGTGGGCGCACGCCTCATGGGCATTCCCACAGAACTCTCTGGTGACGTCAGTTTTGCGCTGGCCGCGCTGATTGGCGCCGTCTCGGGCCTGCTGATCGCACCCCTCACCACCGTGTACTACGACACGGGTTTTTTGATTGGCCTCAAGGGCTTCGTGGCGGCCATCGTCGGCGGCCTGGGCAGCTACCCCATGGCGCTGGCCGGCGCGCTGCTCGTGGGCCAGCTGGAGGCGTTTGCTTCGTTCTGGGCCAGTGCTTACAAGGAGGTGCTTGTGTTCACCCTGATCGTGCCCGTGCTGTGGTGGCGCTCGCTCAACAGCCGCCATGTGGAGGATGAAGAATGAGCACGCCCACCAAGACAGAGATTGCCGCTGGCACGCAGGCCGCAGCCGGCGCATCGCGCGGCGTTGTCACGCGCACCCAGCTGACGCTCGCGGCCGTGGCGTTGCTGGCCCTGTGCTGGGGCTGGCTGCCCGATTTCACCGTGGTCATGCTCAGCTACATCGGCCTTTACGCCATCGTCGCGGCAGGCCTGGTCATGCTCACCGGCGTGGGCGGCATGACGTCCTTCGGCCAGGCGGCCTTTGTGGGCGTCGGGGCCTATGCCACCGCCTGGGTTTGCACGGCGCCTGCGTCGGTGCAGGCCTTGAGCGGCATCGTGGGCATGGCCGGTCTGCCCTGGGTCGGCCTGGCGCTGGGTTTGTTGGTTACCTTCGCGGTGGCCTGGGGCCTGGGTTCGGTCACGCTCAAGCTGTCGGGCCATTACCTGCCGCTGTGCACCATCGCCTGGGGGCTGTCGCTGTACTACCTGTTCGGCAACATGGAATTCCTCGGGGGGCAGACCGGCATCACCGGCATCCCGCCGCTGGTGGTGGGCGGGCTCTCGCTGGCTTCGCCGCGCGCCATCGGCGTGCTGATCTGGGCAGTTCTTCTGGTGTCGCTGTGGCTGATGCATAACCTGCTCGACTCGCGGGAGGGACGTGCCATCCGTGCGCTCAAGGGCGGGCGGGTGATGGCCGAATCCATGGGTGTGGACACGGCGCACTACCGCATCAAGCTCTTTGTACTGGCTGCCCTGCTGGCGGCCATCTCGGGCTGGCTGTACGCGCATTTGCAGCGCTTCGTGAGCCCCACACCGTTCAACCTGAACATCGGCATCGAATACCTTTTCATGGCCGTGGTGGGCGGCGCCGGGCACCTGTGGGGAGCGGTGCTGGGTGCCACGCTGATCACCTTGCTCAAGGAAAAACTGCAGGACGTACTGCCCTCGCTGCTGGGCACCAGCGGCAATTTCGAGGTCATCGTTTTTGGGCTGCTCATGGTCTTTGTGCTGCAGCGTTTTGCCGATGGCCTGTGGCCCACGCTGAACGGGTGGAGCGAGCGCTGGTTGCGCCGCGAGGCACCGCGCACGGTGCGCCAGGCCATTGATCTGGTGCAACGCACGCTGCCAGCGCGTGGCACCGTGCTGCTGCAGGCGCGCAAGGTCACCAAGCGGTTTGGCGGGCTGATCGCCAACAACAACGTGTCCATGGATGTGAAGGCTGGTGAGGTGCATGCGCTGATCGGCCCCAACGGCGCAGGCAAGAGCACCTTCTTCAACATGATCTCGGGTGTGGACGATGCGACCGAGGGCGAGGTGCGCCTGATGGACCAGCCCATGCTGCGCCGCCCCTCGCGCGCCTTCGCCCGCCTGGGCATGGCGCGCACCTTCCAGCATGTGCGCCTGCTGGGCCAGCGCAGCGTGGTGGAGAACGTCGCCCTGGGCGCCCACCAGCGCGCCCACCGCGGCTGGCTGGCCTCGATGCTGCGGCTGGACCGGGCCGAAGAGGCCGCCCTGCTGGCCGAGGCGCGCCGCCAGATCGAGCGTTGTGGTCTGGGCGCGCATGCCGACGCGCCCGCTGCCTCGCTGGCACTGGGGCAGCAGCGCATCGTGGAGATTGCGCGTGCGCTGGCGGGTCAGCCGGCCATCCTGCTGCTGGACGAACCCGCCGCCGGCCTGCGCCATCTTGAAAAACGCGCCCTGGCCGACCTGTTGCGCCAACTGCGTGCCGAGGGCCTGGGCATCCTGGTGGTGGAGCACGACATGGAGTTTGTGATGAACCTGGCTGACCGTATCACCGTGCTGGAGTTCGGCACGGTGATTGCCGAGGGAACCCCGGCGCAGGTGCAGCGCAACCAGCGTGTGCTCGATGCCTACCTGGGCGGTGCCGACGATGACCTGTCCGCTGCCAAGGCTGCTGCGGCCGCCGCTGAAGGAGCCACCGCATGACCGCCTTGCTGCAACTGCAGGATATTTCGGTGTCGTATGGCCCGGTGGAAGCCGTCCACCAGGTGCGGCTCGATGTGAATGAGGGCGAGATCGTCACCGTGATCGGCCCCAATGGCGCCGGCAAGACCACGCTGCTGTGCGCTGCCATGGGCCTGTTGCCGGCCAGTGGCTCCATCACCCTGGCTGGCGAGCGCATTGCTCGCCCCAGCGTGGAAGCGATGGTGGCACGCGGCGTAGCCCTGGTGCCCGAAAAGCGCGAGCTGTTTGGCGAGATGTCGGTCGAGGACAACCTGCTGTTGGGTGGCTTCTCGCGCTGGCGCCGTGGCCAGCGCGACCAGGCGCAGCGCATGCAAGAGGTCTTTGAGATTTTCCCGCGCCTGCGCGAGCGCCGCCCGCAGCTGGCGTCCACCCTCTCGGGCGGTGAGCGGCAGATGCTGGCCATCGGCCGTGCGCTGATGGCGCGGCCCCGTTTGTTGATGCTGGACGAACCCTCGCTGGGCCTGGCCCCGCTGATCGTGCGCGAGGTGCTGCAGGTGGTGTCCTCGCTGCGCCAACACGGTGTGTCGGTGCTGCTGGTGGAGCAGAACGCACGCGCCGCGCTGCGTGTCGCTGACCGCGCCTATGTGCTGGAGATGGGGGCTGTGGCGCTCACGGGCGACGCGCAGGACCTGCTCAATGACCGCCGCATCATCGATACCTACCTGGGTATAGGCGGTGCGGTGCACGCCCCGGTGCAAGCCGCCTGAGCGCTGGCCAGGAAACCCTTGCGTTCCGTGCGTTGTGGCGTGATGCCACAGCGCCCGTTTCACCACCCTTGCATCTGCCTGGCTTGGCCTGGCACTGCGAGGATATTTTCGTCGTGACGACGCAGCATCCAACGGCAGGAGACAACACAACATGGCAGCAGGAGTTCAATGCGTCCCCAGCGCGGGCGTCGTACGCAGGCGCACAGCGCTTGCGATGGCCCTCGGCTGGGCCGCAGGTTCGGCCACGGCCCAGGACATTGCGGGCGTGACCGACAGCGAGATCGTCATCGGCCAGTCGTGCCAGCTCAGCGGTCCGCTCGCCGCGCTCACGAGCGAGGTGCGCCAAGGCGCCAGTCTTTACTTCGATCACGTCAACGCATCGGGTGGCGTGCGCGGTCGCAAGATCCGCGTGGTTGCCATCGACGATGCCTATGACCCCACGAAGGCGGCCGAGAACACGCGCAAGCTGATCGACGAGGACAAGGTGATCGCGTTGTTCCAGTACGCCGGCACGCCCCCGTCGTTGGCCGCCCTGCCGATTGCAGAGGAGCGCGGGGTGCCTCTCATCGCACCGTTCACAGGGACGGATGGTCTGCGACAGGCCGGTAGCCGCTATGTCTTCAACATCAAGGCGGGCTATGCCGCCGAGCTGGATGCCACCGTCAAGCAACTGGCCTCCGTGGGCATCACGCACATTGCGGCGGTCTACCTCAACAACCCTTTCGGCACCGGTGGGCTGGCGTCGGTCAAGACATCCGTCCAAGCCCATAAGGTGGGCCTGGTGGCCCAGGCTCCGCTGGAGGTGGATGGCTCGAAGATGGCAGAAGCCGTGGCCACGGTGGCCAAAACATCGCCCCAGGCCATCATCGTCATCAGTGCCGGCAAGCCCAGCGTGGATTTCGTGGATGCCTACCTGGCGGCCGGTCACCGATCGGCGTTTTACATGCTCTCGGTGATCAGCAACGCGCAGCTTGTCAAGGCACTGGGCGAACGGGCGCGTGGCATCGTGGTCTCGCAGGTGGTGCCATCGCCCTGGAACCAGAGCATGCCCGTCTCGCGCGAGTTCCAGGTCCTGGCCAAAGCCAAAGGCATCACCGAGTACACCTTCAGCCAGATGGAGGGCTTCATATCGGCCAAGTTCCTGGTCGAGGCGTTACTGCGTGCGGGCACCAAACCCACGCGCGCAGCGCTGGTGCAGGCGATGGAGTCGATGAAGAACGTGAGCCTGGGCGGCTACCCCGTGGAGTTGTCCGCCACGCAGCACAGCTCGGGCAAGTTCGTGGACTTGTTGATGATGGGCCGCGACGGCAAGTTCACAAAGTAGGGCGAATCAAAACCGCGACTGGTGGTCTTGGCACCGGGGATCGTGTGGGGCGCCTGGCCGCGATGCCGTGCCTGGCCAGAACCGCTGTGCTGCCGGTAGTGCGCTGCTTTTGCGGGGGGGCCGGCTTCGGCTCAGTGATTGAGGAGTGCCCCATCTGTGGCGGCCTCCAGCAGCCGCGTGAGCAGCGGGTGCATCACTTTGCGCGCGCTGTAGATCAGGTGGAACTGCTCTTGCACATCGGGCGTGGTGCCCACCTGCACCAGTCCATGCGTCTTTGCGAGGTGCTCGCCCAGCGACACCGGCGCAGGCATCACGCCCATGCCGGTGGCGGCAAAGGTGCTCAGCAGTGCGCTGTCTTCAAACTCCCCCGCGATGCGCGGGCGGATGCGCTCGCGCTCCAGCCAGTGGTCGATGCGGGCGCGCATGGCGGCGTGGTCGGTGGGCAGCAGTACGGGCACCACGGCCAGGCTGTGCGGAAAGTTTTTTTCAGCGGCCTCGGCCCATAGCGGCGGTGCGTACCAGGCGATGGCGCTGCTGCCCAGCAACTGGCTGGTCGTGCGCAGGGCCGGGTTGGGCGGAGCGGGCCGGTCGGCCAGCACGGCGTCGAGCTTGTGCAGTGCCAGCTCGCCCAGCAGGGGCTGGAACTCGCCCTCGTGGCACAACAGCCGCAGGTGGGGTTCGTCCAGCACGGGGGTCAGCAGCCGGTGCACGGCCAGCTTGGCAATGCCGTCCGAGATGCCCAGGTTCAGCCGCAGCGTCTGCCCGCTCGCGGCCTCGCGCACGCGCACGGGCAGCAGCTCGCCCAGCGCAAAGATGTGGTCCGCCTCGTGCAGCGCGGCCACGCCCGCGTCGGTCAGCACCAGGTTGCGCCCTTCGGTGCGCAGCAGGCTGACGCCCAGGGACTTTTCCAACTCGCGCACCTGAGCGCTGATGGTCTGCACGGCCATGTCCAGCCGCTCGGCGGCGCGCGCAATACCGCCTTCCTTGGCCACCACCCAGAAGTAGAAAAGATGGCGGTAATTGAAGCTCTGGCTCATGGCGTTCTCCTGGGATCAAACCGGTTTGGTTCGTAAAAACCGAACCAATACTACCAATATCACAGGTTTTTAAGAATTTACGGCGCCCCTACAGTGCGGTCTGTTGCCGGGTGGAGTGCCCGGCAGGATGAATGCCCTTTCGGAGGAAATGCATGGAAACGATAGGAACCTGGTGGATGTGGGCGGGTTTTGCCGTCTTTGTGGTCGTGGCCATCGCCATCGACCTGTTGGTGATGGAGCGGCAGGGCGCGCACAAGGTCACGATGAAAGAGGCCGTGCGCTGGAGCCTGCTCTGGTTCTCGCTCGCCTTTGTGTTTGTGGCCATTTTGTGGTGGTACCTCGACACCAGCCAGGGCCGAGAGGTCGCCAACACGGTATCGATGCAGTTCATTACCGGGTATCTGGTCGAAAAGAGCCTGTCGATCGACAACATCTTCGTCTTCCTGATGCTGTTCAGCTACTTCGCGGTGCCGCAGCAATACCAGAAGCGCGCGCTCATCATCGGCATCATCGGTGCCATCGTGCTGCGCACCTTGCTCATCCTGGCAGGCGCATGGCTGCTGGCCACCTTCCACTGGCTGCTGTATGTGTTCGGCGCGTTCCTGGTGATTACCGGCGCCAAGATGTGGTTTGCTGCCGGGCAAGAGCCCGACATTGCCACCAACCCCGTGCTCAAGCTGCTCAAGAAGCGCATCCGCATCACCGACCAGTTTGATGGTGAAAAGCTGTCGACCCTGATCAACGGCGTAAAGCACTACACCCCGCTGTTTGTGGTGCTGGTGCTCATTGGCACCACCGACATCATCTTCGCGGTGGACAGCATCCCGGCCATCTTCGCGATCACCAGCGACCCGTTCATCGTGCTCACGGCCAACATCTTTGCCATCCTGGGTCTGCGCGCGCTGTACTTCCTGCTGGCCGACCTGGCCAACCGCTTCCATCTGTTGGCCTACGGCCTGGCGCTGGTGCTGGTATTCATTGGCGGCAAGATGTTGCTCATCGACCTGGTGAAGATACCCATCGGCTACGCGCTGCTGGTGACGGCTTCGCTGATCGCGGGCTCCATCTTCCTGTCGCTGCGCAGCTCGGGTGAGAGCGCCCACGGTGCTCCCGCGCTGCCCCGCAAGGATTGAGCGCCGTGGTAACCCAGACCCTGTGTTCCCTGCGCCGCTGGCTGCGCGCTCTGGAGCCCAAGGCGCGCGCACATCTGGGGCGTGGATGGCTGGCGCAGTTCCAGCCCTGGCTGGAGCAGCGGGCACTGTTCCGCTTTCAGCGCCAGCCACTGGCGCGCGGGGTGGCAGCAGGCATGTTCTGCGGCCTGATCCCTGGGCCGTTGCAGATCCCCGGCACGCTGCTGGTGTGCGCCTGGCTGCGCGGTAACGTGGTGGCGGGCGGTGTGGCCACGTTCTATACCAACCCCCTCACCACGGTGCCGCTGTATGCGCTGGCTTTCTGTCTGGGCGCACTGGTGATGCCAGGCCTGCAGACGCTGCCCGACTGGAGCGGCCTGGCTCCGGGCGGAGACTTTTCGGTGCAGGCGCTGGGGGCCTGGATGCAAGCGCTGGGTATGCCGCTGCTCGCAGGCCTGCCCATTCTGGGGCTGCTGATGGCGGTGCTGGGCTACGCCACGGTGCAACTGCTGTGGCTGGCCCCCGCTTTGCAGCGCAAGCGCCGGTGGGAGCGCAGCCGCTGAGCCTTCTCTTCGGCGTGTGATCCGCGCGCGACCCCAGGCCTGTGCAGCCGATGAACGGGGGCGTGCCACGGGTGGCGCCCCCGTTCATCGGGAGGCGGCGAAGCCACCCAGGGGTCAGTCCAGCCTGACTCCGACCTTGGTGATGACCCGGCCCCACTTCTCCCGCTCGGAGCGCGCAAAGCTGCCCATTTGCGCGGCGGTGCCGGGCATGGGCTCTACGCCCAGGGCCTGCAGGCGGGCCTTGGTGCGCGTGTCGGCCAGGGCCGTCTGCAGCGCCTTGCTGAAGTGGGCCACCATGTCGGTCGAAGCGCCCGCAGGCACCACCAGCCCCTGCCATGCAAACCCTTCAAAGCCCTGCAGGCCCTGCTCGGCCATCGTGGGTACGTCTGGCATGGTGCCCACGCGCTGCGGACTGGCCACGCCAATGGTGCGCACCCTGTTGCCCGCCAGAAACGGGTACACGGTGGCGCTGTGTGCGGCTATGCCGCCACGGCGTGCGTAGGCACCACGGGCGTGATGGCCTGCCCGGTGCGCCGATCATCTGACGTGAGCAAGGCTGCGCCGCGCGCCAGTTGCAATGCCTGCAGCAGTGTGGCCTGGTCGCCGATGTGATTGGCCAGCAGCAGCACCAGACGGGCGTTCATGGCGTGGCTCTCGGGCGTGGACAGGCCCTGGTGCGCCGCAATCAGCGCTTCATAAAAATCGTCGCAGGCCTGCAGGTTTGGTCGGGTGTTCAGCATGGGCATGTTCCTTGTCGTCTTCCTGGTCAGACGGCTGCGGCCGTGGCACGGGCCAGTGCGCTGCGCACCGCCGCCTCGGTGGGCGTGCGCCAGCGTGCGCACACATGCTGGTCGGGTCGCACCAGGACCACGGTGCGCGGCAGCGCATCCAGCCGCTGGGCGGCCAGCGCCTGGTGGTCGATCACATCGATACCGATCTGCAGCACCTTCACGCCGGGCAGGTCATGGGCCCACGCAGGGGCTGAGCCAAACACCAGCAGCGTGAAGTCCCGCCCCAGCTCGCGCAGCAGCCAGGTAGGCTGGCCTTGCTTCGTCAACGGCGCGTCCAGGAGCACGGCGCCGGGCACCTGTGTGCCCACAAACGCATCGGTGTCGGGCGTGTTCAGCGGCGATGTGTGCAGGGTGGCCGGCACCGACAGGCGCCCGCTGTTGACGATGCGCCGTGCAAAGGCGTGTTCACGCGCCAGATGCAGTGCCGCGTCGCGGAACAGGCGGCTCACCTCGCTCTTGGGCGTGATGAAGTCGGTGGCGCGGGTGGAGTTGCACAGGTTCTCGTCGGCCGCGTACTCACGCTCCGGGCCGTACGTATTCACCAGTTCCGGGCTGGCGCGGCCCTGGAGCACCCAATCGAGCTTCCAGGCAAGGTTCTCAGCATCCTGCACACCGCTGTTGGCGCCGCGTGCGCCAAAGGGCGACACACCGTGCGCGCTGTCGCCTGCAAACACCACGCGGCCGTGCACAAAGCGGTCCAAGCGCAGGCAGGCAAATGTGTAGACGCTCGCCCAGTCCAGTTCAAACTGGGCGTCTGCGCCCAGCAGCGCCTTCACGCGGGGGATGATGTTCTCGGGCTTTTTCTCTTCCTCGGGGTCGGCGTCCCAGCCCAGCTGGAAGTCGATGCGCCACACGTTGTCGGGCTGGCGGTGCAGCAGCACGCTCTGGTTGGGATGAAAGGGTGGGTCGAACCAGAACCAGCGCTCGGTGGGGAAGTTCGCCTCATCCGCCAGCTTCACATCGGCGATCAGGAAGCGGTCCTGAAAGATGCGCCCTTTGCTCTCCAGCCCCAGCATCTGCCGCGTGGGCGAGCGCGCGCCGTCGCAGGCCACCAGCCATTGCGCATCCATCTGGTAGGCGCCCTCGGGCGTGTCGATGCTCAGCAGCGCGCCGTCCGCGCGGCTTTGCACAGCCGTCACCTTGTTGTGCCAGCGGATGTCGATGCCCGGCAGCTGCAGCGCACGCTCCACCAGATAGGCCTCGGCGTAGTACTGCTGCAGGTTGATGAAGGCGGGGCGCTCGTGGCCCGATTCGGGAAGCAGGTTGAACTCATACAACTGCTCGTCTTTGAGGAACACCTTGCCCACGTTCCACGACACGCCCTTGTCCACCATGCGCTGGCCCACGCCCAGGCGGTCCCAGATCTCCAGCGTGCGCTTGGCAAAGCAGATGGCGCGCGAGCCGATGGAGAGCTTGTGGTCGTTGTCCAGCACCACCACACGCTGCCCGCGCTGGGCCAGGTCGATGGCCAGCGAAAGGCCCACGGGGCCCGCACCCACGATCACGACCGGATGCTGCGCGGGCGTGGCGCTGTCTTGGTCGGGTGAACGAACGTAGCCGAAGTCGATGGCCTGCACCTCGGCGCCACTGGCGTGGAAGGCCTCTCGGGGAATGTCTCTGGGGTTCATATCTTTTGTCTCCTCCAGCTTCGGCGACTCAGCCTTCCAGCGATTTCCACATTTGAATGTCGCGTTCAGCGGTCCAGATGCGCGGGTCCAGGTACTGCGTGGCTTCGTCATACGCGCGGGTCACGTCAAACGGCATGCAGTGGTTGAAGATGACCCACTGGCCGTACTTCGGCTGCAGCTTGGCAAAGGTGGCCTCGTACACCTTGCGCAGGTCTTCGCCTTGCGCAGCGCTGGCCTTCACGCTGTCGTACAGGTCGCTGATGAAGGCGCGCGTTCCGGCCAGGCCTGCCTGCACCTGCTCGGGCGTCTGCAGCGCGGCGCCCCGGCCTGGCACCAGCTTCTCGGGCTTCAGGGCTGCCAGGTTGTCCAGCGTCTGAGGCCAGTCCTTGAAATACGCATCGCCCGCATACGGCGTGGCGTCGAACTCCACCAGGTCGCCACTGAACAGGATCTTTTCCTGCGGCAGCCAGGCCACGGTGTCGCCCTTGGTGTGGCCCCGGCCCAGTTGCAGGATCTGCACTTCGAGTTTGCCCAGCCACAGGGTCATCTTCTTATTGAAGGTCATGGTCGGCCAGGTCAGGCCGTCGGGCACGCTCTCCACGTTCTGGAACAGGCGGGGGAAGCGGCCGATCTCGCTGTCCTTGTCGAACTGGCCCCGCTCCACGATCAGGTCGCGCGTGTCTTCGCTGGCAATGATGTGCTCGGCCCCATAGGCGCTGGCGCCCAGCACCCGCACGGCGTGGTAGTGGCTCAGCAGCACGTATTGGATGGGCTTGTCCGTCACCTCGCGGATACGGCGGATCACGTCCTGCGCCATCACGGGCGTGGCCTGGGTGTCGATGACCATCACCGCGTCGTCGCCAATGATGATGCCGGTGTTGGGGTCGCCCTCGGCCGTGTAGGCATAGGCGTGGTCGGAGAGCTTGTCGAAGCTCACCTTCTTGACTTCAAGGTCGGCGGCGGAGGCGAAGGTTTTGGTGGTCATGGTTTGAAATTCGTTATGAATGAATTAATTTAACTAAACGGAATGTTTTGATGTTAGTCACGAAATTCGTTAATGTCTAATTCATTTGTTTAGGTGAAAACCCGAAGGCGTTCGGGAATTGCTCCGGCGTGGACAATCACGCCATGCCCACCCATGCCCCCGACTTGCCCCGCCCCGACGACGAAGACGACAGCAGCCCACGCAGCCCGCGCGGCATCCAGAGCGTGGAGGTCGGTGGCCAGCTGTTGAAGGTGCTGGCGCGCACCGGTCGCCGCATGGCGCTCAAAGACCTTGCGAAGGCTGCTGACATGACCGCTGCCAAGGCCCACCCTTACCTGGTGAGCTTCGGCAAGCTGGGCTTGATTGAGCAAGACGCAGTGAGCGGCCACTACGGCTTGGGCCCTTTGGCCATGCAGCTGGGTTTGATCAGCCTGCAGCAGGTAGACCCCGTGCGCCTGGCCATTGCCGAGCTGCCAGCGCTGGCCCAGCGCATTGGCTACACCGTGTCGGCCTCGGTGTGGGGCGACAGCGGCCCCGTCATCATCCGTGTCGAAGAAGGCCCCACGGCCGTGTACGTGGCCATGCGCCACGGCACCACCGCGTCGGTGCGGCACACGGCCACGGGCAAGGTGTTTGCGGCCTTCGGCCCGCGCGAACGGGCCGCGGGTGCTCTAGCGGCAGAAGGGTTTGCAGGGGCGCTGGATGAGCCCGCGTTTGCGGCCGAGCTGGATGCTGTGCGCGTGCACCAAGTCGCAGAAGTCACGGATCAGCTTCTGCCTGGCATCAGCGCGCTGGCCACGCCGGTGTTTGACGGGTTTGGGCAGCTGGTGCTGTGCCTGGCGGTGATCGGGCCGAGTGCCACGCTGCAGACGGGGCCTGCGAGTTCGGCCGCGCGGCATTTGCGCGAGGCGGCGCGGAGTTTGTCGCAGCGGCTGGGCGCTGCCCAAGGCCCGCGCGCCTGATTGGCAGGCGCTCAGGCCCCGCGCGCCAGCGCCTGGTCGATGTCCCACAGGATGTCGTCGAGGTCTTCAATGCCCACCGACAACCGCACCATGTCCGCGCTCACGCCCGCGCGGGCCAGTTCCTCTTCGTTCAGCTGGCGGTGGGTTGTCGATGCGGGGTGGATCACCAGCGTCTTCGCATCGCCGATGTTGGCGAGGTGGCTCAGGAACTCGCAGGCGTCGATGAACTTCTCGCCCGCCGCCGCGCCACCCTTCACACCAAACGTGAGGATGCCGGAGGCGCCGGGTGTGCCGTCCACGGTGCGGAACTGCTTTTGCGCGAGGCCGTAGTACGGCGAATCCGGCAAACCGGGGTAGTTGACCCATGCCACCTGCGGGTGGCTTTGCAGAAACTTCGCCACGGCCAGCGCGTTGCGGCAGTGCTCGCGCATGCGCAGGTGCAGCGTCTCGGCGCCCTGCAGCAGCTGCCACGCGTTCATGGGCGAGAGCACGCCGCCAAAGGTGCGGTTGACCTCCATGCGCGCCTTCATGGTGTAGCCAAAGTCGCCAAAGGTCTCGTAAAACTTTACGCCGTGGTAGGCCCGGCTGGGCTCCACCATCTCGGGGAACTTGCCGTTGTCCCACGGGAATTGGCCGCCCTCCACCACCACGCCGCCCATGGTGGTGCCATGGCCGCCGATGTATTTGGTGGCGCTGTGCACCACGATGTCGGCGCCCAGCGCCAGCGGGTTGCACAGGTAGGGGCTGGCCACCGTGTTGTCGATGATGAGCGGCACGCCGTGGGCATGTGCCACTGCGGCCACGGCCGCGATGTCGAGCACGTTGACCAGCGGGTTGCCGATGGTTTCGCCGTACACCGCACGGGTGTTGGGGCGCATGGCGCGCGCAAAGTTTTCGGTGTCGGCCGGGTCGACAAAGGTGGTCTCGATGCCCAGGCGGCTGAAGCCCACGCCCAGCTGCCCCACCGTGCCGCCATACAGCGTGCTGGCTGCCACGATGTGGTCGCCGGTCTTGAGGATGGCCAGCAGCGCCGCCATCTGCGCAGCCATGCCGCTCGCGCAGGCCAGGGCGGCGCGGCCGTTTTCAAGGCTGGCGATGCGCTCTTCCAACACCGCCACCGTGGGGTTGCTGATGCGGCTGTAGACGTTGCCAAAGGTCTGCAGGTTGAACAGGCTGCTGGCGTGTTCTGCGTTGTCGAACACAAAACTCGTCGTCTGGTGGATGGGCGTGGCGCGTGCGCCGGTCACAGGGTCGGGCTGCGCGCCCGCGTGAATGGCGCGGGTGCCAAAGCCGAAATTGCGGTCGGCGCCGCTGGCTGCGGGAGTGCTCTTCGAGAGGGGCTCGGTCATGGCGGTGGCGCAGACGCTGCGCGGTGATGAAGTTGAAGGTTTTGAGTCAAATTGGCCTCTAGCGCTTATTCCATAAGCGCTAGTAGCTATTAATTTGCTAGTAAGGCAACTGCCGCAGACGCTTGGCGCTGATGACCTTGGTGTTCACGCCCATCCAGCCCAGCCCGCCAAACAGCCGTGCGTGTTCGATCTTCACGCAGCGGTTCTGGATCACCTGCAGCCCGGCGGCTTCGGCACGTTGCCCGGCCGCCTCGTTGAACACACCCAGTTGCAGCCACAGACACTTTGCGCCGATGGAAATCGCTTCGTCCGCCAGCGGCGGGATGTCTTCGCTCTTGCGAAAGCAGTCCACCATGTCGATCTTTGCGCCCTGCGCCGCCAGTGCGGCAGCGGCTTCGGTGACGCTGGCGTAGGCCGTCTCGCCCAGAATTTGGCCGCCCTCACGCGCGACCAGTGGATTGACCGGAACGATGCGGTAGCCATGCGCCTGCATGTACTTGGCCGCGAAGTAGCTGGGCCGGTGCCATTGCGGCGAAAGGCCCACCACCGCAATCGTGCGGCAGTGCGTGAGCAGGTCACGCAGGGTGCTGATGGTGTCGGGGGTGTGGAGCATGCAAACAGTGTACGCATGCGGTGCGGCCTTGCACCCCACCCTGGCCGTGGGTCTCGTGCGTCGACTTGCGCTCGGTGTCTTAGCCCCTGCAGTCTGGTCGCCATGGCAGCGACGGGCTTGTCCGCCCGTGCCCCGCATCCATCTACAACTGGGCGATGGTGGCGCGCACTTCGTCCACGCTGAGCACTTCGGTCAGCACCATGGGCGGCTTGCCAGGGCGGTAGAACACATACACCGGCACGCCGCTGCGGCCCAGGGCGGCCAGGGCGGCGGTGATGGCGGGGTCGCGCCGCGTCCAGTCGGCGCGCAGCAGGGCCACGTTCTTGGTTTGCAGGTCTGCGATGACGTCGGCGTGGGCCAGGGTGGTCTTCTTGTTGTATTGGCAGGTGACACACCAGGCGGCGGTGAAGTCCACAAACACCGGGCGGCCCGTGGCCACGATCTGCTCAGCCGTGCCAGGCACCCATGGCTGCCAGCCGGTGGTGGACGCCTGTGTGGCGCTCGGGGTGGTCGGCACGCCGGTGATGTGGGGCGCAAACGCCCAGACCAGCAGCGCCATCGTGGCCAGCGACACTGAGCCCATCCACATGCGGGCGCGGCCCGCCAACGACAGGGCCCACACCACCAGCGACAGGCCCACCAGCAGGATCAGCAGCGCACCTGCGCCATCGATGCCGCTTTGCTGCCCCAGCACCCACACCAGCCAGACCACGGTGGCGAACATCGGAAACGCCATGAGCTTGCGGAACGTGTCCATCCACGCGCCGGGGCGTGGCAGGGCACGGGCCACGGCGGGGATAAAACTGGCCGCCAGAAACGGCAGCGCCAGCCCCAGGCCCAGCGCCGCAAACACGGCCAGCGCCTGGGGTGCCGGCAGCGTGGCCGTGAGGCCCAGCGAGGCGCCCATGAACGGCGCGGTGCAGGGTGATGCCACGGCCACGGCCAGCACGCCGGTCAAAAACGAATCCGCCACGGGGTGGCGCGCCTGCAGACTGGCCACGGAGGATGGCAGGAAATGCCCGAACTCGAACAGGCCCGCGAGGTTGAGTGCAATCAGTGTGAACAGCGCTGCCAGCGATGCCACCACGGCGGGCGACTGCAATTGAAAGCCCCAGCCAATGGCGTCGCCCGCAGCGCGCAGGCCCAACATGAGTGCGCCCAGGGCGATGAACGACAGCACCACGCCCAAGGTGTAGGCGATGCCGCTCAGGCGGTGCGCAAGGCGGTCCTGCGCATGCTGGGTGAAACCCACCACCTTGATCGCCAGCACGGGGAACACGCAGGGCATGAGGTTGAGGATGAGGCCACCCAACAAGGCGCCCAACAGCGCGGCAGTGAGGGTGAGCGACGAAGCGCCGGTGTTTGCCGTGGGCGCGCCCGTGCCACCTGCCTGCGCTGCATTGGCCTTGAGTGCGGCCTCCAGTGCGGGCGACACGCTGGCCACTGACGCTGCCGGGGGCCAGGTGCCCAGCACCTTCAGCTCGGCCCGGTAGCCGGTGCGCGCGTCGGGGCCGATGCTGTGCGCGGCACTCTGCTCGGCCAGCACCACGGGCATCAGGGTCGGGCTGTTGCTTCGTTGGGACGACAGGGGGATCTTGGCCGTCCACACGCTGCCGTTCCACGTTTGCGTCCACGCCGCAGCGTTGTCGATGACCTCGGCGGTTTCGGGGAACAGGTCCAGCGTCTTGCCGCGCAGTGCCACGGGCAGGCCCTGCACGCTGATCTGCAGTGCCTTTGCATCGTTGGACATCTGGGCCTGGCTGTCCGGCACGATGCCGGTAGTGCCCGCCAGCACGGGCCGGGGTTGCGCCTTGGCCGCCGCCTCAAAGGCAGCACCGTTCAGTGCCGTGGTGCTCTGGATGGGCAGTTGCAGCGTGAATTCGCCTTCTTCGGGAATGCACTCCTTGCGGCAGACCAGCCACGATGCGCGCAGCTTGATGGTGGCGTCCTTGGTGAGCGGGCCGGGGGCAAAGGTGCTGGCCACGGTGACGGGCACGGGCAACAGCACCGTGCCTTCATAGCCATAGTTGGCCAGCGTGCCGATGGGGATTTTTTTGGGCAGGGGCCAGGCGATCTCGCCCGCGTCCAGCCCGGCGGGCAGCTGCCAGGCCAGGTCGGTGGGCAGGCCGGAGTCGCCGGGGTTCTTCCAGTAGGTGTGCCACTCGGGCTGGTGGGTGATTTGCAGGCCCAGCCACAGCGGCTGGCCGGGCACCACGCCCTGGGGGGCATGGGCCAGCAGCTCGGCACGCACATAGGGCGTGGTGACCACGCTGGTGCCTTGTCCGCTGGTTTTAGGGCTAAATTGGGCGTTAGCGCTTGTCCATAAAGCGCTGGCAGCTATCAAAAGCAGAGTAACTGCAAGGCGGTGGAGCAGGCGATGGGGCATGGTTGCAGTGTGGGAGCGGGCTGGCTGGTTTTGGTTCCAGCCGGCCTTTCCGTTCTGGTTCAGTCCGCCATTGTGCTTTGGGCTGACCACGCCCCGTCGCTAAGGCTGCCGTTGCCTTTCGGGGGGCTGGACGACTCAGGGGGGTCAGCACCCGGGGTTACTGCGTGCCCAGGGCCAGTTCTGCACGCGGCGTCCATTTGTCCGCCTGTTTGCCCGCCTTGGGTGCGGCCACGAAGAGCCGCTCGGCGGGCAGGTTCTGCGACACCAGGTAGGCGCGGATGGCCTGGCCGCGCTGCGTTGCCAGTTCGGCGGCGGTGGCCTCGGTGGCGCTTTGGTGGGCCAGCAGCAGGGCCTCCATCTCGGTCACCGTGAGGTCTTTGGCCAGCCCGACCAGGTTGCGCGGCTTGGGCATGTCGGCGCGGCGGTACACCTCCTTGAGCAGGGCGGGGTATTCGGCGGCCGATACGGGGGCCGTGTCGGTGGGGTTGGCGCGGCGTTTTTCGGCCAGCACCCGTTGCTGCAGGCCTTCGCGCTGCATGCCTTCGCGTTCGTCCTGCAGGCTGGCCATGCCGGTCACGGTGATCTTGAGCGCGGGGCGGTCCGTCAGGGCCTTGACCACCTTGCCCAGGTTTTGTTGTGCCTCGGGGGTGAGGGTGGCGCTGCCGGGGGCAAAGGGCACGTTGCTCATTTCATCGCCGCCGCCCAGGGCGCTGGCCAGCAGGCTGAAGGGTGAGGTCAGCGCTTTGCCGATCAGGTTGATGATGATCTTGAAGATCACAGGGCCAATGCGGAACTGCGGGTCGTTCAGCGAGCCGCTGATGGGCAGGTCCAGGTCGATCACGCCCTGGCGGTCGGCCAGCAGGGCCACGGCCAGCTTCACGGGCAGGCTGTTGGGGGCGCCCTCCACGGCTTCGCCAAAGGTCAGCTGATGGAGCACCAACCGGTTGCTGGCCGTGAGTTGGCCGTTGGGCAGCACCTTGTAGCTCACGTCCACGCTGAGCTTGCCGCGCTCGATGCCGTGGCCCGCGTATTTCACGGAGTAGGGCGTGAGCGGGGGTAGTTCCAGGTCGCGCACCTTGCCGGTGATGTCGAGCGCCAGCGGCTTCGCCAGGGGATTGAGTTTGCCAATGACCTCCAGCGATGCCGAACCCTCGGCGCGGCCACGCAGCTCCAGGTCGGCCAGCACGGGCTCGCCACCGGGGGCTTCAGACGAAAACGCGCTCAGCTTGCCGGTCAGCTCGGAGAGATCGGCCGAGTAGTTGGGCTTGATGAAAAAGTCGGAGAACAGCACCTTGCCATTGACCAGGCTCACCGGGCCAAAGACCACCACGGGGGCCAGCGGATCGGCTTGGGCCACGGCGGTGGTGGCTGCCGATGCTGAGGACACGGGCGAAGATGCCGCTGCCGTTTGTGGGGGGGCAGATGCCGTATTGGCCGTGGCACTGGCCGCATTGGCGGCACGGGCTTCTTCGGGTGTCTTGGCGATGTCGCTGAGGTTGATGCGGCCAGCCTCGTTCACCGTGACACGCGCAAAAAAGTCCACCAGGCTGGTCTCCTTGACCTCTACGCGCGGTGCGGTGCCGGGGGCGGTGGCCACAGTGAGGCCACGCAGGTTCAGGCTCTTCCAGGCCAGCAACTCCTCGCCCACCTGGGCCTCGGTCTTGGGGGTGAAGGCTGCCGTGCTGTTGGCCTTGAGGTCTTCCACCACCACATCACCCGCCAGGCGCAGGCTGATGCCCTTGTCTGATTGCGCCAGGGCCACCTGCCCCCGGTAGCCCACATCGGCGCGCAGCAGCTCTACGGAGAGCTGGCTGGCCAGGTAGCCGTCCAGTGCGTGCAGGGGCAGGCGCGTGGCGTCCAGCTTGCCCTGGGCAACCAGGGGTTGCAGGGCCAGCGTGCCCTGGTAGTCGACCTTGCCGGGCGTGGCCTTGTTGTTGCTCGCGCCCTTGCCCGGCGCCGCTGCGCGGGCCGTCAGCGAAAAGGCTTCAGGCTTGCTGCCGTCGCTGGCCAGGTTGCGGGCAGTGATGCCCAGCGCGCTCAGCTCCAGCGCCACGGGGCGCGGTTGGGCGTTGTCGGCAAAAGCCACGGCGCCGCCTTGCAGCGAGAAATCGGCCACACGCAGTTTCCAGGGCGGGGAGTGGGTGGCGGGGGCTGTATCGGCGACGGAAGTGTTGCCTTGTGGGGCGGCAGGGGCCTTGAGCCAGCGCTCGAACATCCAGCGCCCGTCGGCGCCACGCTCCACCGTGGCCTGGGGTTGGCTCAGCGCCAGGCGCTCCAGCGTGGCGGTGCGCGCGTCCAGAGGCACCAGCACGCCCTCCAGTTCGAGCTTGCCCAGGCTGGCCAGCGTGGCCTTGCCCTGCTTCACAGCCAATTGCTCCAGTGCCAAGGGGCCGGCCGTGAGCGTGACGCCTGTGGCGCCGGCCTGGGCAGGCTGGGGGGCTTGCCACAACACCCCCACATCGCCGGTCAGCTGGCCGGTGACCGTGGGCTCCAGCGCCTGGGCCAGGTAGGGGGCGGCCAGCTGCAGCGCCAGGGCGTTCACGGTGGCGTTGACCTGGGCCTTCTGGTCGGTGGCTTCGCCCGTAAAACTGAGGGTGCTGCCCTGCAGGTTGAGCCCTCCCTTGAACGTGAAGGGCTTTTCAAACGGCAGTGCCAAGCGGGCCATATCCACCGTGAAGTCTGTGGCCTGCAGGGTGGCGGCAGGGCGCGTGGTCTGGTCGGCCCAGCGCAGGGTGCCGCCGCGCACGGCGGCGGTGGCGACTTCCACCACCCAGGCGGGCGCCGCCTTGGCCTTTGTTTTGCCCGCAGAGGCCGATGGGGCCGGGGCGGATGCCGCGCTGGTGGCGGTCATGGGAGCGGTCACGGGCGAAGGGGCGGGGTCGGCGGCGGGCGCCATGGCAGCGGTCGGGGGCTTGCCTTTTGGGGTGGTGGGCACCGGCGTGGATGCCGTCAATTGCGCCAGGTTGATCTGGCCTGCCGCATCGCGGGTGGCTGTGACCACCGGCGCGGTCAGCTCCACGTGCTGCAGGCGCACGATCTGTTCGAGTGGGCGCACATCGGCCATGTCGATCTTCAGGCGCTCGTAGCTCAGCAGCTCGGCGCCCTGGCGGTCTGCCACACGCACTCCGCTGGCCATCACGGTGCCGGTCAGCTTCACGGCCATGCGCTGGTGCTGCTCAAAGGCCACCTTCACATCCGCATCCAGCGTGGCGCCCTGCACCTTGAGGGGCAGGTTGGCGGGCAGATAGGCCAGGTAGGGTGCAAGGTTCAGGCCGTCCAGGCGCAGCTGTGCGTCGGCCTGGCCGGTTTGTGCAAACGGGGTGCCCTGGGCGGACGAGTCGAACCGGCTGCCATCCAGTGCGAACGCCAGGTGGGGCTCGACCTTCACCTCGCGCTGCGAGGGCAGGGTGCTGATGAACGGCACCTTGAGGGTCAGGCCACGCACTTCATGGGTTGTACCCACGGTGTTGTCGATGAAATCGACGCTGCCACCCGTGAGGGCGAGGTTGTAGAGCGCCAGGCGCGCGGGGCCGGTGTCAGGCTGGGGTTCGCTGGGCGGGGCCGTGACCTTGGCGAGGATGTCGTCCACGTCATAGCGGCCGTCGCCCTGGTGCGTGATGCGCAGCACAGGGTTTTCGATGGTGAAAGCGTCCACCACAGGCGCCAGTCGCAGCAGCGACTGCAGCTCGCCATCGGCGTAAATGCGGCCAATGGTGAGCTGTGGGGGCGCGCCGTTGGCGCCCGCTACGGTCACGTCGCGCAGCGCGAATTCCAGGCTCCAGGGCTGGAAGTCGATGCCGCCCACCGTGACTTGGCGGCCCAGTTGCTCGGAGGCGATGCGCTCCAGTGGGCCTTTGACCAGGGGGGGAATGGCCAGCCAGGTGAGCAGCCACAAGCCGATCAGGCCCGCCAGGGCGCGGGCAGCAGGGCGAAACCAGCGGTGCTGGCGCAGGGAGGCAAAAGAGATGGAGCGCAGGGAGGTCGGCATGGCGGCAGGCTAAGGTGGGCGCCGCAGTCCCAAAAGGCCTGGTGGGGAAAAGAAAAACCACAGAAACCGCGCGCGTGAGCCGCTATTGTCCGCCTTGTGCGCCCGCCGAGGTAAGCCAATGCAACCGGGGGCTGCGGTGGCGCAAGATTGTTGACAGTGCGAGGGCGTGTTTCTTGCTACGCTCACGGGGCAAAGCCCAGGACGACCCTGCGGGTGGTGGCGCTTTTTTTCTCAATCTTGGTCACCACAATGGCGCCGATCTCGGAGGTGTTGGCCACATGTGTGCCCCCACAGGGCTGCAGGTCGACCGGTGGTGCATCGCCATCGCCTCCGATGCGGATGGTGCGGATGCGTCCTGTGCCACGCGGGGGTTGCACGCTCATGCTTTTCACAAGGGCTGGGTTGGCGTCCAGCTCTTCGTCGCTGATCGAGGCCACCGTGAGCGGGTGCGCGGCGGCCACCAGCGAGGCGATGGCGGCGGTCAGCTGCTCCTTGTCCAGCGGGTCGGTCATGGCAAAGTCGAGCCGCGCATAGTCGGGCGTGATGGAGCAGCCGTTGACCAGTTGCGGCACCACATGGCACAGCAGGTGGCTGGTGGTGTGCAGTCGCATCATGCGGTGGCGGCGCTCCCAGTCGATGCGTGCCGTCACGGGGGTGTCCGCCGCGAGCTGCGCCAAGCGCTCTTCCTGCCCGGGGGCAGGGACATGCACGATGGCGCTGGTGGCATTGCCTTCGGCATCCTTGCCCTTGCGGGTATCGGCGATGGCGATCTCGGCGCCATCGGCCAGCACCAAAACGCCGCTGTCACCGGCCTGGCCACCACCCAGTGGGTAGAACACCGTGCGGTCCAGCACGATGCCGGCGTCGGTGATGGCGGTGATGTGGGCGCTGCATTCGCGCAGGTAGGCGTCTTGGCGGAAGAGGTCTTGGGTCATGCGGTGATGGTAGCGGGATGGCTGGCGGCCCGTGGGCGCAGGGGCTCCCGGGCGGGGCTCCACGTATCTGCCCAGGTGATGCCCCGTTGCGCTGCGACTACCATTGCTGCATGACCGCTGCCACTGCGCCCCAACCCCCATCCCCCGCCTTGCCTTCGCACTTCTGGGCCGACCTGTCCACCCGCGACTTCGCTGTGCTGAAGAGTTCGGGCCAGGCCGATCAGGTGGTGGCAGTATTGCCTGTGGCCGCCGTCGAGCAACATGGCCCGCACCTGCCGCTGTCGGTGGATGCCACGCTGCTGCAGGGCGTGGTCGATGCTGCGCTGCCGCTGTTGCCCGCTGACTTGCCCGTGCTGTTCTTGCCCCCGCAGAACGTGGGCCTGAGCCCCGAGCACATTCGCTTTCCCGGCACGCTCACGCTGTCGCCCGCCACGGTGATCGCGCTGTGGACGGAGATCGGCGAGTGCGTGGCCCGCGCGGGCATTAAGAAACTTCTGCTGTTCAACGGCCACGGCGGCCAGGTGAGCGTGATGGACATCGTGGCGCGCGAGTTGCGCACGCGCTGCGACCTCATCGTCTACAGCGCCAGTTGGTTCAGCCTGCCGCTGCCCGACGCGGTGGCCGGGCAATTCAGCGCGCAGGAGCACCGCTTTGGCATCCACGCGGGCGAGATCGAGACATCGATGATGCGGCACCTCGCGCCCGCCACGGTGCATATGGAGCACGCTCGCGACTTCCGCTCCACGTCGCAAGACCGGTCGGAGCAGTACGCCATTTTGGGCAACGGCAAGAGCGCCAAGCTGGGCTGGCAGATGCAGGACTACCACCCGGCTGGGGCCGTGGGCAATGCTGCTGCGGCCACGGCCGACAAGGGGCGGGCGGTGGTAGAGGCTGCGGCGGTGCAACTGGTGGCGCTGCTGCGGGAGCTGCAGGCGCTGCCGTTGTCGACCCTGGCAAACGGGCCAGACCTGCGTTGAACCAGTTTGCTACTCTTTCAATAGCTGCTAGCGCATGATCCACTAGCGCCTGTGGCCAGAAAGGCCAAAATTTTGGCACTCAGGCGTGTGTGACCCACTGCGCGTGCTCCAGTTCGTTCAGATGCGGCAGCGTGTTGAACGTCTGCAGCATCAACCGCTTGGGCGCAATCGAGAACTCCGTCACCGCGCTGTTGCGGATGCGCATGTTCAGCGCAATCGTCACCTCGGGCGCGGTGCCCAGCACCTCGCCCACCGCGGTAGAGATAGGGCCGCCGCTGCTCACCAGCAGCACGTTCTGGCCCGCGTGCTGGTGGCGCACATGGTCTAGCGCGGCGCGCACACCGGCTGAAAACTCGTTCCACGTTGGCATGCCCTGGGGGCTGATGACGCCGGCCATCCACTGCGCCAGCGCATCACACAGGATGCGAAAGTGAGCGCGGTACAACTCGGGTGTGTCGGCCTTGCCAAGAGGTTGGGGGTGGATGGCTGCGATCAGCGCGTGGCTGTCGTATTCGTTCAGGCCTGGCAACTGCAGCACCGTGGGTGTGATCTGCAAGCCCTCGGCAATACCTTCCAGAGTTTGTGTGTGGCGGCGCAGGGTGCCGGTGATGACCGCATCAAACTGCATGCCCCGAGCGCGCCAGTGTTCACCCAGGCGCACCGCCTGCTGCCGGCCCAGAGGGCTGAGCTGGTCGTAATCTGCAGCGCCAAACGAGGCCTGGCCGTGGCGCACAAGATAGAGGGTTCCCATGCGTCGAATTGTGATGAACGAGGCGCATGGCGCTTGTCGCTATTGCGACCAATGCTATCAATTTTGGTGTTTTGATGCTGCGTTGCAGCAGTTGATGTGCGCACCAAAAGGATAGCTTGCAAGATCGCTAGCGGGCCCTTAGCGCAGCATCAGCCACACCCACAGGCCGCACCAACCGCCCATGCCGATCACGATGGCTCGCCCGCGCCAGCCGCCGTGCTTCCAGTAGTGGCCCAGCCACCCCGGGCTCCAGGGACTGTCAGCCATGTGCATCTGGGGCAGCCGATTGATGACGTTGCGGCGCAGCGCCTCTTCGTCAAACAGCGCCTCGCCATGGAGCCGCAATGGCACGGCGCTCAGGCCGATCAGGAGTTGTTGGCGTGTGCAGGTCACTTGGTGGGCGGGGGCCTGGTAGTGTTTTTTGCCCACCCGGGCCTGGATCTGCTCGCCATCGGTGCCAATGCGCATGCCCTCCAGCGCCTTCAGTCTGCGCCGGACGGCCATGGAAGGAATCAGCGGCAGCAGTGCCAGCGCGGCAAAGGCATAGGGCATCCAGGGTGCGCAGGACTTGCCCGGGGCGCAGTCGTGCTGATAGAACTGGGGCCAGGCCCAGTAGATCAATGCGCCTATGGCCAGGAACACGGCGGCGTCTGTGATCAGCAGCATGCGGCGGCGTGTGCGGGTGCTGCCGGGCAGCGCTTTGACCATGGTCACACGGCCACGCTCCAGGGGGCGTGCTGTGGTGGGCACCGCCGAGGGGCTGGTGGGGGCTGTGTGGTTGCCTTGCGCGGTCTTTTCTGCCGGATGGGCTCGCCAGGCCGTGCCGCGCAACTGCCGAAATTCGCCCGCCTTCCAGGCCAGCCACGCGGCCATCAGCATCAGCACGCCAATGCTGCTCATCAGCAGCGTGGGCATGCGGTGCGCCCATTGCGCCTGGTTGCGGGCGGTTTCCAGCTCTGCCTGAAAACTGGCATCGCCAAATGGTCCCAGCACACGGCCATACAGGTCGAGCCTGCGTACGAGGAAATGGGTCATGTCGGTCAGCAGCATGTGTTGCTGGAACAGGGCGATGGCGTTCGGGTCCTGTTTGGGGGCGAGTGGAATCACCCGCTCGGCCTGCCACTGGGGGTTCATGATGAGCAGGTCGGCGTTCTGCATGTTGGGGCCGGCCACCAGCACCCACAGTTGTCCGTGTGGGGCCTGCGCCATGGCGAACGGGAATGAGCGCCCCGGACGAAGCTCCGCATGCGCAATCGGGTGCTGCTGCCGTTCTGTCTTGCCGCCTGGGCCGGTGCGCAGCTGCACGATTTCGTGGCGGTTGGTGTTGGCGACCCACATCGCGCCTCCCACCTGCAAGGTCTGGTTGGGGAAACGCATGCCGTCGGCCTCGGTGCGTGCCAGGGTGTAGCGGGCGGTGATGGCATCGCGCCGGTACACCATCACGCGGTGGTGGGAGGCGTCGGACACGGTGATTTCTGACTCGTCGGGACTCACCCGCACCCACCGGTAGCTTCTGCGGGTGTCCAGGTCTGCCAGCTCCACTGGCAGGCACTGGCGCTGCTGCAGATCGCACCGGTGTACTCGGCTTTCGTCATGTACCCAGGCGACATGCTCCTGGGTGAACTGCAGGCTGGTCGGGCTGCCCGAAATTTTCAGATCGCGCAGGGGGATGTGTTGCAGCCGCTGGCCTGCAGCGTTGAATTGGTGGAGCGCACCGTGGCTTTCGATCCAAAGAGTCTCGCCTTGCACGGCGGGTAGCCGGGGGCCAAAGGGGCCGGGTGCCGACAACCCTTGGTACACGAACGCGAGAATCAGGAGACACTGCAACGCGATGACCGCGCGCAGGCCCCAGCGATAGCCGGACGATGGTTGGCTTGCCATGGACACTCCCTCAACGGATTTGTAATGTCACTGCATTTTGGGCAGTTGCAGCGTGAGGGGCATTGTCCAGCAGGCGCCTAGCTGCTGGCGAGCGTCTTGGCAAACATCGGCGCGTCCACGTTGCCGCCTGTCAACGCCAGGCCCACATGTTGGCCCTGGAGCTGCTCTCGCTCCTGCAACGCCGCCGCCAGCGCCGCCGCGCCCGCGCCTTCGGCCACATTGTGCGTGTCGGTGAACAGGGCGCGCATGGCGGCGGCCACTTCGGCGTCGCTCACCTGCACGATGTGGTCGATGTGCGGGGCCATCACGGCCAGGGCTTCGGGGTCGGCCACGCGGCACGCCATGCCGTCGGCGAGCTGGGTGGTGACGGGTGCCTCGACCACGTGGCCTGCGGCCAGTGAATCGGCATAGGTGGTGGCGTGGCTGCTGACCACGCCCACCACGCGCACCGGGTGCTGCAGCGCCCGCTTGGCCGCGATGGCCGAGCACGCGCCCGAGCCCTGGCCGATGGGCACATACACCACGTCCAGCTGCGGCACGGCGCGCAAGAACTCCCACCAGTAGGTGCTCACGCCGCGCAGCAGGTCGGGGTGAAAGCTGGGCACCATGTGCGCGCCGCGCTCTTGGGCAAGCTGCATGGCGTGTTCCCGCGCTTCCTGAAAGTCGGTGCCGTGCTCGATGAGCGTGACGCCCAGGGCACGCATGGCGGCGTTCTTTTCGACCGAGTTCCCGCGCGGCACGACGATGGTGCAGGCCACGCCGTGGCGGCGCGCGGCCCAGCCCATGCTCTGGCCGTGGTTGCCGCGGGTGGCGCTGATGACTTCAGCGGGCAGGGCGCCACGTTGCGCAAGTTGGTCAAAGTAGGTCAGCCCGCCACGGATCTTGAACGCGCCCACGGGTGTGTGGTTCTCGTGCTTGAGCCAGCAGTCGGTGCCCAGGCGTTCGCTGAGCAGTGCCCAGCGGTACTGGGGGGTGGCCGCAAAGTCGCGGTACACGACCTCTGCGGCTGCTTCGATGTTGGCCAGGGTGGGCAGCAGGGTGGTGGGGTCCAGAGGCGTTTTCATGCGGTGGCTTTCTTCTCAGTGGAAGGACGACAAGGTGACGGGGCCGCGCGGCGTGGCGAACTGCGCGCTGAGCCGGGGGGCGTCACCGGCCGTGACTGCGACCTGGGGCGCAACGCCGATGGCTTCGCACGCCGCCTGCAGCGTGGCCGACTGTAGGTGCTGCAGCGTGAGTTGCTGCAGTTGCACGCCGCTGGCGGGCAGGCTGCTGCACGGGTGCACGGCGCCCCACTGGATGAGGGTGGGCAGGCAGCCGTCCATCAGGCGCAGGCCGTCGTCGCGCACAGTGATCTGCCATTGCAGCAGTCCGTTCGGTGTGGGGCGGCTGGCGGTCACGATGGCGCCGCGTTCGATGTCTTGCGCAGACAGTGCGGCGCACCGCTCGGCCACGTCGGGCACGCTGGCCACCCAGTGGATGAGCTGCGGGCCGTGATCCGCCACCTGCTGTTGCAAGGTGATGTCGTCCATGTCAAACCAGCGTCTAGCGCTTGATGGTATTGCGGGAGCAGCTCCTGGGTTGATAGCAATGATCTCCAGATAGGCATGCGGATGTGCCGGGCTGGAAATATTGAAGATGCGGTTGTGCGTGCCCATCAGCGGGTGTTCGCCGCCCGCTGTGGGTGTGAAGCCCAGGGTGCGTTCGCACCAGGTCACGCCGGTGGCCAGGTCCGCAGCCAGTACGACCAAATGGTCGACGCAGGGTGTTTGCAGGGCGGTGGTAGGGGTCACAGCAGCACCTCGCCTGACACGCAGGTGACTGAGCTGCCGCCGACCCAGATGGTGTCACCGTCCTGTTCCACATAGACCCGCCCCGCGCGGTCCAGGCAGGTGCCTTGGGCTGCCACGTATTGCGTGGGGGCCAGCCCTGCGCCGATGAGCCACTGGGCCAGCGCGGCGTTCAGGCTGCCGGTCACGGGGTCTTCGGCCAGGCCGTTGTTGCCCGGGAAAAAAGCGCGCACTTCAAAGGCAATGCCCTCGGCGTCGGTGCTGCCGATGACCCCCACCTTGCCGCGTGGGCCCACCACGCCCACGTCCAACCCGGCCAGGATGGCGCCATCCGGCTTGAGTGCCAGCACCTGTTCACTGCTGCGCAGCATCACGCCACGCCAGTGGGGGCCGTTGTCGCACCAGGCATGGTGCAGGATGTCGCTGCGCGCCACACCCAGGCCGTGTGCGATCAAAGCCACATCGTCCTCGGCCAGCGGGCCGCTTTGGATCAATGGCGGCGCGGCAAAAGCCAGGCGGTCACTGCCCTGCCGCAGCGCGACCAGGCCCACGCCACATTCCTGCACGACCCGGCCCGCCGCCTGGGGCTTGCCACCGGCCTGCAGCCAGGCATGGCAGGTGCCCAGCGTCGGGTGACCGGCGAAAGGCAGCTCGCGCCCGGGGCAGAAAATGCGCACGCGGTAGTCGGCACCGGCCGCGCGGCCTTCGGCGGTGGGGGGCAGCACAAAGGTGGCTTCGGACAGGTTGGTCCAGTTCGTGAACGCCTGCATGGCTTCGGTGGACAGGTCCGTGCCGTCCAGCACCACGGCCAGCGGGTTGCCACGGTAGGCGGTGGCGGTGAACACATCGACTTGCTGGAAGGGGCGGTGGCGCATGGTGGTCAGTTCCTTAGGGACAAAACATGGTGAAACGGGGCCGGGCACGCCGGGGGCAGACCGGGCGCAAGGCCGGGGTTTTTTCGGGGTCTGGTGGCCCGGCGTCCAGGGGGAGGCCGAGGAAAAAAATCAGCCGCTGGGGCGGGAGGCTGTCGGGTTGAGGGTGGTCATAGCAGCACCGTGCCTTCAATGCAGGTGACAGCACGGCCACCCACCCAGATCTGATGGCTGTCGTCCTGGCGGATATGCACCCGGCCCGCACGGCCCAGGCACTCGCCTTGGGCCACCAAGTAGCTGCTTGGTGCCAGGCCGTCGGCAATCAGCCATTCGGCCAGGCTGGCATTGAGGGTGCCGGTGACGGGGTCTTCGGGGTTGCCCATGGGGGCGGCAAAGGCCCGCACTACCGCGCCGGGTTGTGCCGTATTGCTGGCCGCAGGGCTGACATGAATCACGCCCACGTCCTGGCCCAGGTCTTTCAGGCGGGCATGGTCGGGGTGCAGGCCCAGCACGGTGTCGGCGCTGTCGAGCAGCAGGCCCAGCCAGACGGGCCCGTTGTCGAGCAATTGCGCGCCCAGGATCTGTTGTGGGCGCAAGCCCAGGGCGCTGGCGATCAGCGGCACCAAGGCGGGGCTGGGGGCACTGCGCCGCAGGGGCGGAGCGGCAAAGGCCAGGGTGTCATTCGCCTGCGCGATGCGTACCAGGCCCAGCGCACACTCCTGGATCACCATGCCCGGCTGGCGGGGTGTGTGGCCGGCCTGCAGCCACGCATGGCAGGTGCCCAGCGTGGGATGGCCTGCAAAAGGCAACTCGCCACTGGGGCTGAAGATGCGCAAGCGGTAGTCGGCGCCCGTAGAACGCCCGGCTTCGGTCGGGGGCAGCAGAAAGGTGGTTTCCGACAGGTTGGTCCAGGCAGCAAAGCGGCGCATGTCGCTGTCGCTCAGGCCGTCGGCATCCAGCACCACGGCCACGGGGTTGCCGTAGCCGGGGCGGTCGCTGAACACATCGATTTGCTTGAAGGGGCGCTGGTGCATGGTGGGCGCTGGGTCAGGAGAGTGGCTGGTCCAACACGCCCCGTGCGCCGGGGCGTGTGCTGACCATGTTGTACCACCGCTCCAGGTGCGGCCGCGCCGGGCGTGCCTGGGGCAGGCCCCACCAGCGGTGGATCTCGCAGCCCACGGGGATATCGGCCATGGTGAAGCGCTCGCCCGCCATGTACGGTTGGCGCGCCAGGTGGGCATCCAGCATCGCCAGCAGGGGCTCGGTGGTCGCCACCGACGCCGCAATCAGTGCATCGTTGCGCTGTGCCGCAGGTGTGCGTATCCACTGGATGAAAGCATCGCGTCCGGCGGGGTTCAGTGTGGTCTGCTGCCAGTCCATCCACTGTTCGCCCACACAGCGTGTGGGCAGGTCCTCGGGGTACAGGTCGCCCGGCGAATGCCGGGCACACAGGTAGCGCACGATGGGGTTGGACTCCCACAGCGTCACACCCGTGTCCTCATCTTCGATCAGGGGCACCAGGCCGTTGGGATTGAGGCTCAGGTAGCGCGCCTCGCGCACCACGCCGTACTGGCCGCCCGCATCGGTGCGCTGCAGTGTGATACCCAGTTCCTGCGCGGCCCACACCACCTTGCGCACGTTGATGGACGACAGGCGCCCCCAGAGCCTCAGCATGTTGAATCAACTTTCATGGCGCGTTGCACGAACCGTGACGTATGAAGCTGGCGCGGCCCGGCCAGCGGCCCCGCAAGGGCCGCCAAGCGGTGGATGCGGCGCAGCGCCACAGGGGTGTTCACTTGCTTTCGCGGATGGCAGCTGCCAACGCGGCGATGCCGGTGGCGATCTGTTCCACCGATGCGGTGACGAACGACAGGCGCAGCGTGCGCTGGTCGGCGTTGTCGGCATAAAACGCGGCGCCGGGCACAAAGGCCACGTTGCGGTCCACCGCTTTGGGCAGCAGTTCGATGGCGCTCATGCCTTCGGGCAGGCGCAGCCACAGGAACATGCCGCCGTCGGGGCGGTTCCACTGCACGCCCAGGCCCTGCATTTCATGGGTCAATGCAGTCAGCATGGCTTCGCACTGCTGCTTGTACAGCGTGCGGATGGTGGGCACATGGCGGTCCAGGAAGTTGCCCTTCATCACCTCGGCCACCAGGCGCTGGTTGTAGCCGGGCGTGTGCAGGTCGGCGGCCTGCTTGGCCTGCAGCAGCTTGGGGTACACCGCCTTGGGTGCCACCACAAAACCCAGGCGCAGGCCAGGGGCCAGCACCTTGGAGAACGAGCCCATGTAGATGCAGCCTTCGGGGTTGCGGGCCGTGAGTGGTGCGGGTGGCGGAGCGTCAAACCACAGGTCGCCGTAAGGGTTGTCTTCGACCAGGGGCAGGTTCAGCTCGGCCGCCGCTTGTACCAGCGCAGCGCGGCGCGCGTCGCTCATGGTGCGGCCGGTGGGGTTCTGGAAGTTGGGTAACACGTACAAAAAGCGTGCCTTGTTGGCACCCGTGCCCACTTTGGCTTTCAGGTCGTCGATGAGCACGCCTTCATCGTCGCTGGCCACGGACACCACGTTGGGCTCCATGGGCGTGAAGGCCTGCAGCGCGCCCAGGTAGGTGGGGGTTTCGACCAGCACGCGGCTGTTTTCGTCGATCAGCACCTTGGCGATCAGGTCCAGCGCTTGTTGTGATCCGGTGGTGATGAGCACCTGCTCGGGATCCACATTCCACGGCAAAAAGTCGGCAATGGCCTGGCGCAGCGGGGCAAAACCTTCGCTGGCGGCGTATTGCAGGGCGGCCGGGCCGTCGTTGGCCAGCACGGCAGCTGATGCAGCAGCGAAGGCCGATACGGGGAAGGTCTTGGGCGAGGGCAGGCCGCCCGCCAGGCTGATGATGCCGGGCTTTTCCGTGACCTTGAGGATTTCGCGGATGACCGATGGGTTCATGCGCTCGGCGCGGCGCGCCAGGGTCCAGGTGCTGGTGGGCAGGTCGTTCAGTTTCACTCTCGTTCTCCTAGGGGTGGTGTGCAGGTGGCCACCCAACGTTGCAAAGTCATCAGAAAAAATAAGTAACCCGTGCCAAAAACCTGTGCACGGGCATCAGTCCACGACAAACAGGGTGGCACCCTGGGGCGCTGTGGACCGGTGTGGTTCCGCATTGTCCGCCACCTGGTAGCTCATACCGGGTGTCAGGGTGAACTGGCGGCCGTCGGCCAGCTCGGTGTGCAATTCTCCGCTCAGGCACAGCAGCACATGGCCCTTGGTACACCAGTGGTCCGACACATAGCCGGGCGTGTACTCGACCATGCGCACGCGCATGTCGCCCCACTGCTGCGTGCGCCAGAAGGCCTGGCCCGCTTGCGCGCCTTTTTCTTCGCGGGGCAGTGTGGTCCAGTCGGTGGTGCCAAACGGAATGTGGTTCATCTTCATGGGACGGGTCTTTCGGCGGTGTGCACGGGCATCTTCTTGCCAGCAAACACCGTGGCGATCACTGCGATGGCAAACACCAGGGTGGTGGCATCCAGGTGCTCGCCCAGCAGCGGCACGGCAAAAAGCAGGCTCAGAAAAGGCTGTATGAGCTGGATCTGGCTCACCCTTACAGCACCCAGCGCCAGGGCGCGGTACCAGGCAAAAAAGCCGATCCACATCGAAAACAGGGCCACATAGGTGAAGCCCATCCAGCCCATGGCGCTGATCGCCGACGGTGTTGCCGGTGCAAACCACCACGCGATAGGCAGGGTCAGTGGCAGGCAACACGCCAGCACCCAGCAAATGGCCTGCTCGGCGCCCAGGCGCGGCGTGAGGCGTGCCCCGCCGATGTAGCCCAAGGCGCCAGTGGTCATGGCGATCAGTAGATAGATGTTGGCAGCGCCCAGGTACAACCCCCCCGCGCGCCACACCATGAAGCCAAGTACCAGGCCGCTGCCCAAAACCGCGCAAGCCCAGAAGCCCGTGGATGGGCGCTGCCGAAACCACAGCGCTCCCAGCACCGCGGTAGACAGCGGCAGCAGCGCCGTGACGACAGCGCCGTGGGTGCTGGGCACATGGCGTAGCGCCAGTGCGAGGAACAGCGGGAACCCAACGATCACTCCAAAAGCGGTGACACCCAGCAAGGGCCACTCTGTCTTCACCGGAACATTGAGGCGCCCACGGGACCGCTGCCACAGCAGGTAACCGATGGACAGCAACCCTGCCACGGCGGCACGGCCAAAGGTGACGAACCAAGGAGACAGCTGGGGCGCGTCGGCAGGGCCGACTGCAAGGCGCGTCATGGGCAGGGTGGCGGCAAAAAGGGTCACGCCCACCAGGCCCCAGAGCAGGGCTTCTTTTTCCTGGGCGCGGTTCATAGCGTGAGCATCCAGTACGCAGTGAGCACCAGCACCAGGGCCAGGGCCCGGTTGAACCACAGCAGCCTTGCGCCCTGCGCCAGCCAATGGCGCAGCAGCGAACCCACCAGTGCGTAGACAAAATTGCTGGTGAACGCAAACACCATCATCACGCCGCAGATGATCACCAGGCGCTCGCCCGGGTTGGAGGCCGGCTGGCCGGCTGCATTGACCACCCAGCCAGCGCTCAGTGTGAGGGCCAGCATCCAGGCCTTGATGTTGACGAACTGCAGGCCCACGCCTTGCCAGAAGGTCACGTTCAGGCGCGTGGTGTCGATGTCGGCCATCTTGCCCGCGCGGCTGAGCTTGAACGCCAGCCAGAGCATGTAAGCCACGCCCAGCAGCGTCACTGCCCAGCGCAGGGCGGGCACGCCGGTGATGAGCGCGCCCAGGCCCAGGCCGCTGCCCAGCATCAGCAGTGTCCAGCCCGCAGGCACGGCCAAGCAAAACCGCAGCGCGCGTCTGAGGCCCAGGTTGGCCGCCAGCGCGGTGGACAAGGTGGTGTTGGGCCCCGGCGAGAAACTCATGGCGGTGCAAAACAGCAGCAGGGCGGTGAGTTCGGCAGTGCTCATGGTGGGGTGGCTCGGGGAAGGGCTTGCGGCTTGTGTGTGTTCAATGTAATCTTGCAAACCAATACATCACCAGTACAGTCTGTCAGCGCAGTGCTGAATCTGTATTGGTTGCGAAGACAGTACACAGCCCAGAGCCTTTGCCATGCTGATGAAATCCCCCACCCAGTCGCTCACCGAGCAGTTGTCTGCCCGAATCTCCGAGCGCATCCGCAACCGCCTGCTGGCGCCCGGTGCGCGCTTGCCGTCGGTGCGCCAGTGTGCGCAGCAAAACGGAGTGAGCCCGTCCACCGTGGTGGCGGCCTACGACCAGCTGCTGGCGCAGGGGCTGGTGGAAGCGCGCAAAAACCGGGGCTTCTTCGTGCGCGAAAGTGCTCGCGCGGTAGGCGCAGCCGACGACGAAACCCACCCCGTGGACCCTGCCCAGGAGAGTGCCGCCGCCAACTGGAGCACCGCCCATTGGTTTGCCGCGCGTGCCGCAGGGCGGGGGGGGCGAAGCGTATCGCCCGTGAATGCCACGGCGCTGATCCGGGGCATGTTCCACAAGGTCAGCGACAAGCCACAGCCCGGCATGGGCGTGTTTCCACCGCAGTGGCTGGAGTCCACCTTCATGCCCGCAGCGGTGCGCAAGGTGACCAGCTCGCGCAGCCTGCAGGATTTTTCGCTGCAGTACGGAGAGCCTTTGGGCGACGCGGGCCTGCGCCGCCTGCTGGCCAAGAAGCTGGCCACGCTCAACGTGCACACAGTGCCCGAGCACATCATCACCACCGTGGGGGCCACCCATGCGCTCGACATCGTGAGCCGCACGCTGCTGCGCCCGGGCGACCCGGTGATGGTCGAAGAGCCGGGTTGGGCCGTGGAGTTTGCGCGCCTGGCCGCCTTGGGCATGCACATCCTGCCCGTGCCTCGCCGCGCTGACGGGCCCGACCTGGAGGTGATGGCCAAATACTGCGAGGTGCACAAGCCCAAGCTCTACGTGAGCGTGAGCGTGTTCCACAACCCCACCGGCTACTGCCTCACGCCGGGCAGCGCACACCGCATCCTGCAACTGGCCAACCAGCACAATTTCCATGTCGTGGAGGACGACACCTACAGCCACATTGCGCCCGAGCACGCCACGCGGTTGACCGCGCTCGACGGCCTGCAGCGCACCATCTACGTGAGTGGTTTTGCCAAGATCCTGGCCCCCAACTGGCGCATTGGTTACCTGGCCGCGCCACCCGCGCTGGTGGAGCAGTTGCTCGATACCAAGTTGCTGGCCACGCTGACCACGCCGGCCTTGCTCGAAAAAGCCCTGGCGCTGTGCATCGAGCAGGGGCAGCTGCGGCGCCATGCCGAACGCATCCGTACCCGGCTGGATGCGGCGCGCGCGCGCAGCGTCAAGTTGGCAATGAGCGCTGGCTGCACTTTTGCCGCCGAGCCCGTGGGGCTGTTTGGCTGGGTGGAGACGGGGGTGGACACCGATGCGCTGTCGCAGCGCATGCTCGATGAGGGCTACCTGCTGGCACCCGGTGCGCTGTTCCATGCAGAGCGCAAGCCCAGCACGCTGATGCGCATCAACTTCGCCACCACGCAGGATGCAGCGTTCTGGCGCACTTTTGAGCGCGTGCGATCAGAGCAGGGGCGGTGAGCGCCGGGCCCGGGGCCCCGATGTGTCAGCGACCGGCGGGCGGTCGTTCTACCTCCAGGTCGGACAGCACGCGCAGCAAGGCACGGTTGACCTCTTCCAGGTCCAGCTCGAAGGTTTCGCACAGCTGCCGGATGGCGCTGGCGTCATCGGTTTCCAGCGCGCAGGCCATCTGAAGGCCGCTGGTGTAGGGACCTGTGCGCAGCACGGTGGCATCGTAGATACGCTCGGACAAGGGCAGGCGACGCAGGATGGTGCCCAGCGGTTCCCCGAGCAACTCATCGAGCTGCGAGAGCAAGCCACACAGATAAATTTCACGGCGCAGGTCGTTCTCGATCCCTGCGTCCAGTAGCCGGGCAGTGAGCTGTGCGCGGATCAGCATGGCTTCGCGCACCGGTTGCATGTTGGGGTCGGTGTTGGCGTGGGGCAACTGATCGGAGAGCCAGCGCTTGATGGAGCTGTAACCCATCATCACCAGACCCCGGCGCAGCGAGTCGATGCCGGTGCGCAGTCCCAGGGCCGCAGAGTTGGTGTAGACCATGAAGCGGTACGCGAGCAGCGGGTCTTCGCCCATGATGTCTTCAAAAGTTTCCAGCGACTGCTCGGCGTCGATGGCCTTCATCAGCTTGAAGATCACGGCATGCGACGGCTGCTGCGGATGGTGGCGCAGGCTGTAGAGAACGTCTTCCGACGGCCAGCCCGCCAGCGCCATGGCGTTGCTCTGGTCCAGGCAGTGTTCCATGAGTGCACGGCTGGAGATGTTCTCGTACATCTGCCCCGCCAGCACTGGACTGGCGGCACGCGTTGGCGCTGCGGGCGCGCCCGGGCGTGTGGGTGGCGCCGTTTGCAGCGCGGCTACCGCATCTTCGGGGCGCAGGGTCAGCAGGCTGTTGTCAAAACAGCGGGCAATTTCGGGCTCGGGCAGTTTGCCGGTGTCTCCGCGCCACACGAGCCGAAGCCCGCGTTGGTGTGCAGCCTTGACGCGTGCGTAGATGGCCGAGTCCGACAGCCAGTCGCCGCGCACTTCAATCCAGGGGGCGCCGCGCGGGGCATGTTCGAGCAGATCACACAGCAACTGGCGTGTTTGCGCCGAGATCAAGAGCGGTGGTGAGCTGGCCGACCACAGCTCCTGCAAAGTGCGCAGCAAGTGGGCGGCATCGACCACAGCCGATGCCTCGTTGTAGGCGTACAACTGGATACCGGCCAGCTTGCGGGCCCGGTTCCACAAAGGGCGGTAGCCCAAAATCAGGCTGCCAAGGACAGATTGGACCATGTGCTCTCAGGCGTTGTCTCGTCGTGGGGCCTGTCCTCGCCTGGGGCTGTGCGGCGTGGGAAGACCCGCGTTAACTGATGAAATTGAACAGGGACAGTTTTTGAACCTGGGCATAGGATTTGAGTGCTGCCTCATAGCCCACCTGCTGGTTCTGGAAGTCCGAAATGCCCTTGATCATATCGAGATCCTCGGCCCGCGAGCGGTCGCCTTCGAGCTGGATGGAGCGTTTGTCCTGATCCCCCGTGATGCGGTCTGCGCGGTTGAGCAACTCGCCAGCGTAGCTGCGCATGTTGTGAACCCGCTCCAGCCCGATGTCGATGTTGGCCAGCGCTTGTCCCACGGCCTGGATGGCCGCATTGTTGTTGGGGGCATTGCGGATGCCGTTGATCGCACTGTCCAGCGTGCTGAACATGCTGGCGCTTGGTTGCAGCGTGACGGTGTCTCCATTGTCGGGATTGCCCTTGATATCGAAGGTCAGGCCTGGAATGCCGGCGACAGAGATCGTGACCGGTTTGTCGGTCGGGTAATCAGGCACCACCACGGGGGCCGATACGGCGCCAGTCGTGGTGTTGGTGAGTGTGTAGGTGGCGGTGCTGGTACCTGTGGTGGCTCCCGGGCCCACGGCACTGAAGGTGATGCTGTAGTTGTCGCCGGTCACCAGTCCCAGGTTGCTGGGTGTGATTGCCGTGGTGGTGAGTTGCCTGCTGCTGGGGATGGCGCTGACACCCGCGGTGTAGACGCCATCGCGGTTGGGGTCGAACATGAAGGTCGAGTCGCCATCGAGTGTTCCGGGGACCGTCACCCCGGTGCTTGCCGTCTGGCCAGGCAGGCCTTGAAAGTTGTAGTCAGGGGAGGCGCTCAACGGGCCCAGAAAGGGCGCCAGTGCGCTACCCAGTGCGCTCAGCAATGGAATGCCGTTGGTGTCTTTGCGGTTGGCGACTTCCAGCAGTTGTTCGCGCAACCCCTGCAATTGGTTGGCGACGGTGGCGCGGTCATTGGGCGTCATGCTGGCGTCGCCAGCGCTCACCACCAACTCGCGAAAGTTCTGGATCAGATTCACCGCGTCACCCAGCGACGATTCGCCCTGGGCGATGGCGTTGCGCTGGGTCTCCAGGGCGCGCTGCTCGGTCTGGATGCGCGACAGGCGGTTGAGTGCGCGCTCGGCTTGTGCTGCCGATACCGGGTCGTCACTGGCCCGCACGACACGTTTGCCCGACGTGAGGTTCTCTTGCAGGCTGGAGAGGCTGCTTTGCCGTGCGCCGAGATTGCGCAGGGCGTTGTCATACATGTTGGCCGTGCCAAGGCGGTAGATGTTGTTGCTCATGTCGAACTCCTCACTCTTGGATGCCGGTTAGCGGCCCAGACCCTGCAGCAGCGAGTCAAAGATGTTTTGCGCAATCTGGATCATTTTCGACGATGCCTGGTAGGCCTGCTGGTATTGGATCAGCTTGGCAGCTTCTTCGTCCAGATTCACCCCCGAGACCGCCGTACGGTCGCGCTCCAGGTTGGCGGCGATGGTGGTGGACAGATCGGCCGCAAACTTGGCGCTTTGCGTGCGTGTGCCCACCTGCGCGATGGCACCGGCGTAGCCGTCGCTCAGCGTGGACTCGTCAAACATCTTCACGTCGCGCAAATCCATCAGGGCGGTGGCGTTGCCCGAGTTGCGGGTGAAGGTGTCGCCATATTGAGGGTCGAGTGCATTGCCAATGACTACCGTGTCGCCCGTCTTGGGGGAGCCCTGCAGCTTGATCTCCCAGCCGTTGACGGAGATGGGGACTCCCGAGGTGTAGGGCTGCGCAGTGGCCAGCGATGTGGGGGGGCAGTGCCTCTGTCGAGCACATCGTAGGTAGTGGGAGGGCCAACGTTGAACTGCAACTGAATCCCCCCCAGGATGGGCGGGAGGGCGGCGGGGTTTGCGTTGGCGGGCAGCACCAGGCCGGGCGGGTTGGGCAGGCCTGTGGCCTTGAGACCTGCCAGCTGCATCGTGCCGCCGTTGGACGTGCCCATGGCCGCATTGATGGGGTTGGCCACCGCCAGGTCGCGTGGTGAATACACCAGTGCCTGGATGTTGTTGGCGGCGGTGCTGAACGGTTTGAACAGCATGCGCTCGCCGGGGTTGCCAGGCGTGGTCAGATTGAAGTTGAGTCCGTCAATCTGCAGCGTGGCCAGGTTGGCGGCATCTGTGAACGCCGTGGACTTGCCATCCGACAGCCGCACCACCTGGCCGGCTGTACCCGTGGTGAAGCGGATTTCGTAGTCCGAGGCTTCAAACTTCGTGGGGCCCGTGAAGGACACGGTGCCGACCCCCGCGCCATTGGTAGAGCCCGGCATGGTCGTGGGAAGCGCGAACAAGTCCTTGCCGGGCAGGCCGTCGAGCGTCAGGCCCAGGTTCTGCTGCTCGTTCATCGTCATGCCGATGGCCATGGCCATGCGGCCCAGCAGGTTACGCCCTTCGGTCAGGTCATTGTTGTTGAAGCGCAGAAGGCCCGACACCGAACCACCGCCGAGCACGTTCTCATCCATCTCGACCGGGGAAGCTCCCGGACGGTTGAAGAACAGCTTGATCTGGCCGCTGGCAGGGAACTGGGTGGCGTCGTCGACCGACAGGCTGGACGCTGTGGTGCCCAGCACCAGCGGCTGGCTGCCTGCCACGAACAGGCCCACCGTGCCGTCGTCGGCCGGAATCTGCGTGGTCTGCACATACTGGTTGATGTCGCGGATGATTTGGTCGCGTCGGTCCAGCAGGTCATTGGGGGTCTGGCCGTTGCCCTTGGCGCGGGCGATCTGCTCGTTGATGCTGGCCATCTGCTCCGCCAGGCTGTTGATGGCCGTGACACTGCTCTGGAGTTGCTCGGTGACCGTGTACTGGATTTCGTTGAGGCGATCCCCGGCCGTTCGCATGCGTGCGGCCGTTTCATCCAGGCGTGTGAGCACGACGGTGCGCGCGGTGATGTCGGTAGGGCTGGTGACCACGTCCGAGAACGCGTTCATCATGTCGTTGATGGCGGCGCCCAGGCCGGTGGTGCCGCCACTGAAGACCTCCTGCAGCTGGCTCAGGCGCTCTGCGCGCACGGCATCGGCTGCCTGGGTCGATCCGGCCGAAGCCGACTGGCGGGTGAGCAGCTCGCTCTGGTTGCGCAAAATGGTTTGCACATCCACACCCTGGCCGATGTAGCCGCCACCCGTGAACTGGCCCTGCACGGTCTGCAGCACCACGGTCTGGCGCGAATAGCCGGCTGTGTTGACATTGGCAATGTTGTGGCCTGCGGTCTGCAGTGCCACCTGGTTGGCCAGCAAGGCGCGGGCGCCGACGTTGAGAAGACTCATGGCTTACCTCGGCTTTCTCGTCACGCCTGGGCGCGCTGTACGCGCAGTGCGCTGTTGATGGCGCCGCTGAGTTTTCTGGCGTATTCCGGGTCGGTGGCGTAACCGGCCTTTTGCAGTTCGGACGCATAGGCCACGGCCGATCCGGTTTTGGCAGTGGCCTGGGCCTTTTCGTAGCGCGGGCTTTCGGTGATCAGCTTGGCGTAGTCGCGGAACGAGTCCTCGTAGGAGTCGTAGGCACGGAACTTGGCGGTTACCTTGCGGGGCGTGCCGTTGATGTATTCGGTGGTGGTGATCTCGGCGACCTTGCCGGTCCAGCCCTTGCCCGCCTTGATGCCGAACAGGTTGAACGAATTGGAGCCATCGGCGGCCTTGATCTCGCTTTTTCCCCAGCCGGTTTCGTGGCCAGCCTGGCCCAGCATGAAACTGGCGGGAATGCCGCTTTCCTGCGCCACACGCTCTGCCGTGCCACTCAGATGCTGAACAAATCCGTCACGGCCCTTGGGGGCGGGAGTGGAGGCTTGTGCAGGGGGGGTGGAAGGCGCAGCGGCGCGTGGCACCGCCTGCTGCAGGCTCAGGGTGGAGGGCACTGAGAAGCTGGCATCGGCACCGCCCATCTGGCGCGAGAGTTGGCGTGCGATGGCCTCGGACAGACCGCCCTGTTGGCCGGACATGCTGACCGACAGTTGCTGGTCCAGCATGTCCTGCCCAAGGTCGGCGCCACCGCCTTCCATGAGGCCAGACTTCATGGTGGCATCGCGCATGCTCTTGATCAACTCACGCATGAACAGCGATTCAAACTGCTTGGCGGCTTCGCGCGTGGTTTGTGCGCTGTTGGCGGTACCCGCGTCGTACTTGAGAGCGTTCAGCGAGCGGATATCCACCGCCAGCGCGTTCGACGTGCTGGTTGTGCTGGACGAAGGCAGTGTCATGGCCATGATCGCTCCCGATGGTCGGTTCTCAGAGCTGCGGCAGGGCTGCGCATGTCAGATCACTTCCAGCTCGGCATTGAGCGCGCCAGCGGCTTTGATGGCCTGCAGGATGGCCAGCAGGTCGCCCGGCGTTGCACCCAGCGAGTTCAGGGCCTTGACCACGTCGGCAAGCTGCGGTGAGGCCGGCATCTGGATGATGTTGCCCGGCTCCTGGTTGATGGTGATGTCACTCTTTTGCGCCACCACCGTTTGCCCTTGCGACAGGGGGTTGGGTTGGCTGATGATTGGCGTAGAGCTGATGGTGATCGACAGGTTGCCGTGTGCGATGGCGCAAGGGCCCAGCGTGACCGACTGATTGAGCACCACCGAGCCCGTGCGGGCATTGATGACCACCTTGGCGGCGGGCGCCGAGGACTCCAGTGGCAACTCTTCCAGGTCGGCGATGAACCCGACGCGGGCACCTGGGTCCAGAGGCGCACGGACCTGAACTGTACGGCCGTCGAGGGCCGTGGCCAGCCCGGACCCCAGCTTGGCGTTGATGGCCTGAGCCACGCGGCGGGCAGTCTGAAAGTCGGAGGCGTTGAGGCCCAGGTTGATGGTGTCACCATCATTGAGTGGGGTGGGAACAGCCCGTTCCACCTGGGCTCCAAGCGGAATGCGGCCTGCGCTCAGGTGGTTGATCTGTACCTTGCTGCCGCCCGAAGAAGCGCCCGCGCCACCCACCACCATGTTGCCTTGGGCCAGCGCGTAGATTTCGCCGTCGGCACCGCGCAGCGGCGTAACGATGAGGGTGCCGCCCTTGAGCGACTTGGCATTGCCCATGGACGAGACATTCACGTCAATCGTCTGCCCCGGTTGGGCGAAGGCGGGGAGCTGGGCGGTGACGATCACGGCCGCTACGTTCTTGAGCTGCAGTTGCGATGCCGAGCCCGGGGGCAGGCTGATGCCCATTTGTTGCAGGTAGTTGGACATGGCCTGCGTGGTGTAGGGCATCTGGGTGGTCTGGTCCCCCGTGCCGTCCAGACCCACCACCAGTCCGTAGCCCGTCAACTGGTTGGTACGCACGCCCTGCACGGCGGCCACTTCCTTGATGCGCAGGGCCTGGGCGGGCCCCGCTACGCAGGCGGCCACGAGGGCCAGCAGCAGCCACAGCGCGCGCGCGGGGCGTGGCAAAAGGGAGTGGGACAAGGCTTTCATGGCATCCATTGTGGTGGGCCATGGCAAGAACTAAAACCCAAAAAGAAGCGGGTTCACCGGCTTATTGCGTGGGTTCCGCATGGCTGGGGAACGGCCGATGGGGCGTCCAGCATCCCAACAGTTTGCGGGAATACCCTGCAAGGCGAAATATGAGTAAAAAGAGCCGATAGCGCATTGTCTATAAGCGCTAATAGCTATAAATAAAGTAGCAATTTTTGGCCAGTCCCGGTGCAAAGGCCTGTGAGATCGCAGAGCCCACGCGCGTCAAAACTTGCGTGGCTAAGCGCGCGGTGCGCCGCGAAAGGGCCGCCCCGCCGCGTTAGCGGCCCCCCGCCCGTATTGTGCGAGCTTGGGGGGAAGGCGCGTAGCGCCTCAAGAGGTGACACGCTAGAACGGCGTGATGGTGTTGAAGAACCTGCCCATCCAGCCCATGGCTTGGGCTTCACCCTGTGCCCCGCGGCCACGGGATTCGACCCGCACATTGGCCACCTGGGTCGAGTTGACGATGCTTCCAGGCTGCAGTGCGCGCGGGTCGATGGTGCCCGAGAAGCGCAGGACATCGACGTTCTGGTTCACGCCGATCTGCTTTTCGCCCGTCACGACCAGATGGCCGTTGGGCAGAACGTCCACAACAGTGGTGGTGATCGAACCGGTAAAGGTGTTGGCGCTTTCCGTGCCGCCTTTGCCAGAGAACGTGTTCTCAGAGCCAGCCCCCAGCGTGGTGACGTCGGCGAGAGACTTCTTCACAAAAGGCAGATTGGTGATGCCGGCCTTGGCTTCGGATGTGCGGTCCACCGTGGACGAGGACTTCTGGCTGGCCGTCACGTTCTCGACGATCGTGATCGTGACGTTGTCACCCACCAGGCGTGCGCGGCGGTCCTCAAACGCAGGCCGGTAGCTCGCGTTGTGGAAGAGGCCTCCGGTCACCGGCGGCGCGACGCGTGGGGCTGCTGCCAGCGGTGGCGGCGTGGTGGGAAGGATGTCGACCGGTGGGGGGGGCGACAGGCTGGCGCAGCCTGCGCACAGCAAGGCCACGCCAAGAGTAGAGGCGCCTGCACGCAGCGAGCGGACAGTCTGTGAAAGAGAGGAGAAAGTCGAGTGGCGCATGACAAAGGTCCTGAGCAATAGTGCCAGTGGCACACCGGTTACAGCTGTGCGAGCTTGGCCAGCATCTGGTCCGAGGTCTGGATGGCCTTGGAGTTCATCTCGTAGGCTCGCTGCGTCTGGATCATGGTGACCAACTCTTCCACCACGTTGACGTTGGAGGCTTCCAAAAAGCCCTGCTTGAGAATGCCCAGCCCGTTGGTGCCTGGGGTGCCCTGTTGGGGCTGGCCGGACGCGGCAGATTCCTTGAACAGGTTCTGGCCGATCGGCTCCAGGCCTGCCGGATTGATAAAGGCCGACATGGCCAGGTTGCCGAGCGGCTGGGGCTGGGTGTTGCCCTGCACTGTGGCAGACACCACGCCATCGGCGCTGATGGTCACGCTGGTGGCGTTGGCTGGGACGGTGATGCCGTTGGCCACAGGCAGGCCACTGGACGTGACCATGCGGCCCTGGGCATCCACCTGGAACGAGCCGTCGCGGGTGTAGCCCAGCGTGCCGTCAGGCATCGTCACTTCAAAGAAGCCATTGCCATTGATGGCCACGTCGAGATTGTTCTTGGACTCTTGCAGGCTGCCCTGCACGAAGTTGCGGCTGGTGGCCACCGTGCGCACGCCCAGGCCCAGGTGCAGGCCGGTGGGTAACTGGTTCTGCTCGGTGGTGTTGGCGCCGACCTGGCGCAGGTTCTGATAGATCAGATCCTCGAACACCGCGTTATTGCGCTTGTAGCCGGTGGTGGAGACGTTGGCCAGGTTGTGCGAGATGACGTCGAGCTGGGTCTGCTGGGCAGACATGCCGGTTTTGGCGATCCAGAGAGAGTTGATCATGGTGCTTCCTTATGGCAATGCGGCGTTGGGCGCTGGTGCATCAGCCGTTCATGCTCAGCAACTGGCTGGCGGTCTTGTCATTGGTTTCTGCGGTCTGCAGCAGCTTCATCTGCTGCTCGAACTGGCGCGATGCAGCAATCATCCCGACCATGCATTCCACCGGGTTCACATTCGAGCCCTCCACGGCGCCCGACAGCATGCGCGCGTTGGCGTCATTGGGCATCGGGTCGCCCGAGGTGGTACGGAACAACCCGTCATCGCCCCGTTTGAGTGGGTCTTCAAGCGTCGGTGTTGCGAGCTTCAGGCGACCAATGGCCTGTGCTGGCTGGCCTGCTGTTTTGGCTGTGATGGTGCCGTCCGAGCCCAGGGACACTTCGGCGCCGGGCGGTACGTCGATCGGCGCGCCCCCGTCCGACAAAACGGGCAGCCCCGTGGGGGTGAGCAACTGGCCGGCGGCCGACACTTCGAAGCTGCCCGCGCGGGTGTACGCCTCGGTGCCATCCAGACCTTGCACGCCAAACCATGCGTTGCCTGCGGCCATGGCGTCCAGATTGCGGCCCGTGCGCTGCACAGGACCTGGGGTGTTGACGTAGCCCGATGTGGCTTCGAGCGCGAAGACGCGGGTTTTGGTGCCATCGCCCTGCAAGGGGACTGACCGGAAGGTGGACATCTCTGCACGAAACCCGCCAGTGGATGCGTTGGCCAGGTTGTTGGACAGCACAGCCTGCCGGTGGGCGGCCGCGTTTGCGCCCGTCATCGAGGTATAGATGATGTGGTCCATGGGGGCTCTCCGGTGTCCAGGGCAGGGTCAGTGAAGGGTCAGCCGATCAGCGCAGGTTGACCAGGGTGGACATCACCTGATCCTGCGTCTTGATGGTCTGTGCGTTGGCCTGGTAGGCGCGCTGGGCGGTCATCATGTTCACCAGCTCGGCGGTCAGGTCCACGTTGGAGTCTTCGAGCGCGCCAGAGCGCAGGGAGCCAAAGTTACCGTCGGTGGCAGTGCCCATCACGGGCTGGCCCGATTCGAAGGTGGCCACCCAGTTGTTGCTGCCCACCGATGCCAGTCCTTGTGTGTTGCGGAAGCTCGACAACGCCAGCTGGCCTTCGGCACGGGTCACGCCGTTGGAGTAACGGGTCATGATCATCCCGTTGTTCTCGATGTTGATGCCCGTGAGCTCGCCCGAGGTGTAGCCATCCTGGCTCAGGTTGGACACGGCGAACTTGGTGCCGAACTGAGTGACCTTGTCCAGGCTCACGTCCACGGTGTAGGTGGGAAGGTTGTTGGGATTGGGCGGCGTCGGGTTGACCGTGAGTGGCAGCGAGAAGCCTGTGGCCGGTGGTGTGGCCGCCGGGCCGGTGATGGCGCCGTTGTTGTCAAAGGTGATCTGTCCAATGGGCGTGGCCACCACGGGTGGCACTGCGGTGGGATCGTCCAGCGCGTCGTACACATCCCAGGTGTTGGCCGTGGCGGTCTTCTGGAAATACAGGCTTACCGGCTTGGCCACACCCTGGCTGTCAAACACGTTGATGGACGTGCCGTAGGTGGCGCGTGGGGTGGCGGGGATGGGTGGCGTAGCTGCGGGGTTGCCCGCCGCGTCGGTGGCGCGGGCGTCCAGATTGAACGCAGCGGTGATGGTGGTGGTCTGCTTGGCAGGGATGGGTTCGGCGGTAGGGAACACCATCGGGACAGGGTCGGTGCCCGAGCGCAGCCCGGTGACCGGATCTACGGGGTAGCCCATCACCGACGCATTGTCGTTGGTGATCATGTTGCCCTCCTTGTCCAGCTTGAAATTGCCGGAGCGGGTGTAGGCGGCCGAGCCATCGGGCAGCGTCAGGGTGAAAAAGCCATTACCGTTGATGGCCACGTCCAGGCTGTTGCCGGTGATCGTCAGATTGCCCTGGGTGAACTGCTGTGAAACGGCACCCACTTCTACACCGATGCCAGCATTGGTGCCGCCTGCAGAGCCAATGGCCGATGCCACCATTTCCGCGAACTCTGCGCGCGAGGCCTTGAACCCGACGGTGTTGGAGTTGGCAATGTTGTGTCCGATGACATCGAGGTTCTTGCTGGCGGCATTCAAGCCCGACAGGCCTTGCTGAAAACTCATGGTGTTCTCCTTGGTGACGCAGTACGAAGCGGGCCGGTGTTAAACCAGGGCCTTGATCTGGCTGTAGTTGATGGTTTTTCCGTTCGAGAGGGTCAGCACCAGCTGGCCGTCTTCGGCGCCAGCGGCGGTCACCTTGGAAAGGCTGAGAGCGGTGGAGTCGATCTTGGTCGCGCCATTGACCGCCGTGACGCGGAACTGCAGTGCATCGGTCGCACCGGTGTATTTGCTCGCATCCCATTCAAAGGTGTGGCGTCCGGCGCTTTGGGCGCCCATGTCTACGGTGTCGATCACCTGACCACCAGCGGTCATGACTTCGACCTTCACCCCAGTGGCGGCCGCGCCCAGCTCGAAACCGCCCTTGCCCGTCTTGTCGGCCACCGAAAGGCTGGAGCCTTCGATCATCACGTTGCGGCCAATCAGGGTCGTGCCCTGCATGACCTGCAGGGAGTTGAACTGTGTTGCCATGCTCTGCATGGTCTGGTTGAGTTGCTGGATGCCGGTCACCGTATTGATCTGCGCGATCTGCGAAGTCATCTGGGCGTTGTCCAGCGGGTTCATCGGATCCTGGTTGTTGAGCTGTGCGACCAGCAGCTTCAAAAAGCGGTCCTGCGCCGCCGCTGGGTCGGTGGCTGCGCCAGCCTTGGTGCTGGAAGAATCGGTGACGGACGGGGCGTTGGTGGCACTGAGAATCATGGTGGGGTCTCCCGGAAATTACTGGCCCATCTGCAGGGTTTTGAGGAGCAGCGACTTGGCCGTGTTCATGACCTCGACGTTGTTTTGGTACGAGCGCGAGGCCGAAATCATGTTGACCATCTCTTCCACGGCATTGACGTTGGAGTGCGTGACGTACCCTTGCTCATCGGCGGACGGATGGCTCGGGTCATGCACACGTCGGCCGGGCACATTGCTTTCGCTCATCCCGCTGATGCGCACGCCTGCCGCGCTGTCCGCACCCATGGGAGCGGTCTGAAAGACGACCTGACGCGCCTTGTACGCCTTGCCATCCGGTCCCGCGACGGCATCGACGTTGGCCAGGTTGCTGGCGACCACATTGAGGCGCTGCGACTGCGCGCTGATGGCGCTGCCCGACACGTTGAAGATGGAGAACATGGACATGGCGTAACTCGCTTTCTGCGCTGCAATGCTTATTGGCCTTGAATGGCGCTGAGCATGGTTTTGGCGTTGCCGTTGATGAAGCGCAGCGTGGCTTCATAACGGACCGCGTTGTCCACGAAATTGGCGCGCTCGCGGTCAAGATCCACGGTGTTGTTGTCCAGGCTGGGCTGGGTCTGTACGGCATAGCCCAAGGCGCCTTGTTTGTCGATGCTGGCGCTCGTCTGAACGTTCGGCAATGACATGTGGCGAGGATCTGTGAGGGTTGTGCCTGCGGTGCCGACCGAGCCACCCGTGGAGCGGCTGGTAAATCCCGAACCCGTGCCCGTGGCTTCGCGCAGTGCGTCGCCAAATTTGAAGTCCCGTGCGACATAACCAGGCGTGTCTGCATTGGCAATGTTGCTGGCGATGGCGCGCTGACGTTCCGCACGCAGCGTGAGCGCGTTGCCATGAAAATTCAGCTGGTTGGTCATCTTGTCAAGCATGTTTGCCTCACACCGTCGGTTGCAAAGGCGCCAGCCCGAAGGTCCTTTTTGGCGTGGCTCGATTATGGAAACCGTGCCTTTTTTCTAAAGCGCGAAGAGCGTGGAAATGGATGTGCAGTTCCGGGTTTTGGGAGTTGCCCATCTGCCTATAGTTCTTGGGGTGAAATGGCCTTTGCCCCCAGTGGGGAGGCCGCCAAAAGCCCAGGAGGCCCTATGCCAGCAAACCCCATTCCTAGCTCTGTGGACTCATTTTTCTCGCCTGTGTGGATTCGCGCGGGCGGGGTGTTGCGTGCCCTGTGTCTTGCCGGTCTGGGTTTGGCGGTGGTTCTGGGGGGTGGCGCGGCGCAGGCGCAGACGGCCACCGATCCTGTGCTCGATCTGGGGCCGCTGACGCAGCGATGGCTGGATGACGCGTTGGTGCGCAACCAGGCTGCAGGATCACCGCTGCGTATGGAAGTGAGTGTTGGCTCACTGGATTCCCGTTTGCGCCTTGCGCCCTGTTCCCGCGTGGAGCCATATTTGCCCGCGGGCTCCCGCTTGTGGGGGCGCACTCGCCTGGGCTTGCGCTGCGTGGACGGGGCCACTGCTTGGAATGTGTTCCTGCCCGTTACCATCAAGGCGTTTGGACCGGCCTGGGTCCTGACCAGCAATGTGGCTCCAGGAGCCATACTGGCTCCCAACGACGCTATCGAAGCTGAGGTCGATTGGGCGGCTGAGTCCGCTCCCGTCATGGCGAACCCGGATCTGTGGGTGGGGCAGATCGCCGCACGGCAACTGGTGGCGGGCCAGGCGTTGCGCCAGGCGATGGTCAAGGCGCCTTTGCTGTTCCGTGCCGGCGCGCAGGTGAAGGTGGTGGCCCAGGGCCCGGGTTACGCCGTCACGTCGGCGGGGCAGGCGTTGTCTGCCGGTGCAGTGGGGCAGACTGTTCGCGTGCGCATGGATAATGGGCGAATTGTTAGTGGCATTGTGAGTGACGGCGGGACAGTGGACGTCACTCTTTAATACCGCTGCCGTGATATATGGCTAAAGTCCCGGCGAAATGGGTCGAAAACATTGCTACTGTGCCCCACATCAAACGGGGTGGTGGAGAGAGCGATGAAGATTGGTCAAAAACCGGAACTCCCGGGCGCCTTGGCGCAGACAGGGCTTGCCAAGCAAGCCAAGAGCCCTGCAAGCGCTGCTGAAGGGGCCACCAAAGACGCACTGGCTGTGTCAACCGCCGGTGTGCCTGTGACGGTGTCGATGGCGGCAAGGGCTTTGGACCAGACGTCGCGTACCACGGGTGATTTTGATGCGGGCAAAGTCAAAGCGGTGCGTGCGGCCATTGACAAGGGTGAGTTTTCGGTGGATGCCGAAGCCATTGCGGACAAGTTGTTGTCCGACGCCCAGGAAATCCTGTCGCGCTCCCGGGGTTGAGCCCTCCTTTGCAGACGGGCGCGATCCACCGCACAATGCGCCATGTCTCTGGAAGAATCCCTCTCGGCTGTTGAGCAGCTGATCGATAAAGTCTCCACCGCCCTTCTAGCGGCGGACCCCCAGTCCCTGGAACAACACAGCACTGCTTTGCGTGACGCAGCGGCCCAGTTTGCTCGTGTTTTAGAGCAGTCTGCTGCTCGTGGTATTCCCATATCGGCGTCGGTGCAAAAACGCATGGATGCCATCGGCGGCATGCTGGTGGTGCATCGCGAAAGCCTGGCACGTCTTTCTGCCATCACCGATCGCCAGACCGCCGGCTTGTTGCCTCCGTCCAATGCGGCATCCACCTATGGCGATGGTCTGAACACGCACGCGAGCAAGCCCGGTGTGGCTCGTATCTATCGTTCGGCGGGCTGAAATACGCTCAACTTCTCAGCCGGAGTGCTTGTTTCGGCCGGAAGTCTTCGGGATCAAAGGGGGTTTAGTGGGCGCGCATCTTGGCGCGTAGCCGCGCAATCGACTGGCTGTGTAGTTGACAGACCCGCGATTCAGTCACGCCCAGCACAGCGGCGATCTCCTTGAGATTCATGTCATGCTCATAGTACATGCCCATGATGTGCTGCTCGCGTTCTGGCAGGCTCTTGATGGCATTGACCAGCGATGCTTTGAGCCGATGGTCACGCAGCAGTTCGACCGGGTCTGCATCGCTGTCGGCGACATGGCGGTCCAGAAAGCCGTCGTCATCGTCGTTGCCGTGTGTCATGTCCTCCAGGTACACCAGTTGGGTGCCGCGGACTTTGCCGAGCAGGCTCTGGTATTCCGCCAGCTCCATGCCCATCTCTCCGGCAATTTCTGATTCCAGCGGACTACGGCCCAGCTTCTGCTCCAGCCTCTGCACCGCGTGCTCAATGTCTTTCTGGCTCTTGCGCGAACTGCGGGACATCCAGTCGCCCTCCCGCAGCTCATCAAGCATGGCGCCACGGATGCGTTGGGTGGCAAAGGTCTCAAACTGCACGCCTTGAGTGACTTCGTAGCGCGAAAGCGCTTCTGCCAAGCCGATCATGCCGACCTGGATCAAATCATCCAGTTCAACATTGGGTGGCAGCTTGGCGATCATGTGGTGCGCAATCCTCCGAACCAGCGGTACATGCTGGCGGATCATGGCATCGCGATCAAGCTGGCCTTTGGCGGTGTACATAGAAAGAGTGTTATGCACTGGTAGAACGTGTTTGCGATCTTTCGGAGCCGCATTGGGGCGCTATCGCCCGATGTCGTCCCAAGCCTTCGGGCACGTGACTTGCCGCGAGGTCTGCTGTGTTTCGGGTCAACGTGGATACGTAAAAATGCATAACACGCTCTAGTCAGTGGCTCCGGACAAAATGCGTGAGGGTGCCTGTCATGTTGCTGGACGGCAGCGCAGTCAGCGATCCACCCATGGTGCCCGCATTTTCCAGCAGTTGCAAGGCCAGGCGTTGTAGGTCCTGGGGGCTCTGTGTCGCGATGGTCGTGGTGCGGATGGGGCCGCCCAAATGGCGTTCGGCGCACGCTTGTAACGTTGTCAACTGAGACTGGGCTTTGCGACGCTCTGACGCTGTGCTGCCCCGCAGCAACGCAGCCACCATGCAGGGCATGCCTGTGTGCAGGGCAATCTGTTTGAGACTCCTATAGCTGGCCATCACGCCTGCAGCGCCACTGCCCATGACCACCAGCGGTACCGTGGCAGTGTGTGTGAGCAGGGGACCCAAAGTCGACGCGGGTGCGTGCAGCACCATGAGGCCATAAGTTCTGAAGTAGGGCAACAGGCTTTCCATCGGTGACTGTAGAGCGTCCCAGGCTTTTCGGCTCAGGTGGTTCAGTCCCTTGGCGGCGGGAATCACCGCGAGCGAAGACGCCGTGGCGCCCATGTTCAGGCTGGCGCCCTCGTTCCAGGAAGCGTGTTGCAGCAGGTGAAGCAACCCAGGGCTCTCATCGGACTCGTGTGCCGTGCCATCGAGTACGACGACTGGATAGCCCAACCGTTGCAGGCTCGCGCAAATCTGCCAGAGTGTTTCCAGCCCGTTGGCGGAATTGCCCTGGCTTGCAACCGCGAGCACTCGCAACTCGGACTGGGGGGTGAAACTGTGCAGACCGGCGGCTTGGTGAAAGCCAAGATCAAGCATCGACCAGCCCCCCTTCGTTGATGGTGTCCGGAGAGTGTGAGAAGAAGAAGTTCAGGTCGGCCGCCTTCGGATCAAACGCCGACTTTGCCGGAGCGCGCATGGAGGTGCTGATGAGTTTGTGCGCATCGGCGCGTTCCCAGTCTTCAGGAACACGCTGTCCATTGGTCACGCCACGCAGCACCATCTGGTGGCGAATCAAGGCATCAATGGCAGGGCCTAGTTTGACGGCCTCATCTACCTTGGAAAGAATGGCTTGTTGTGAGCCATTGGTCTTGAAGGATGTCAGCACATCGTCCAGCGTGTCGCCATGGCAGCCGGCATTCAGAACCAGCAGGCGATTGACGTTGGGCAGATCCAGCACATCCAGCATGTCACGCTTGCGTGGGTCCCGAGGTGCTACGCCCGTGGTGTCGATCAGTACCATCTTCTTGCCACTGAGCAGCCCCAGCAAATCCTGCAAGGCTGCACGGTCATGCGCCAGATGGGCCACGATGCCCAGCATACGGCCGTAGGTGCGCAGTTGCTCATGCGCACCGACACGGTAAGTGTCCAGCGTGATCAGGCCGACACTGCCCGGGCCATGAATCCGGGCGCACATGGCCGCGAGTTTGGCAGTGGTGGTGGTCTTGCCCACGCCAGTGGAGCCCACCATCGCGAAGATGCCACCCTGTTCATAGAGCGGAGGTTCTGCCAGGTCGGTTTTGAGGTTGCGCTCCAGCACCTCCATCAGCCAGCGCACCGATTCGCCGGCCGACAGGTCTTCTGGCATGCGTTCGAGTACGGCGCGAGCCAGTGACGGTGAGTATCCAGCGCGGATCATCTTGAGCATGAGGTTGGACTGGATCGGGTTCTGACGTGCCTGTCCCAGCCAAGCCAGCGTGTTGAAGCGGTCTTCGATCAAGTCCTTCATAGCGTGCAATTCGTTCATCACGCTTTGCTGGTTGTTGGACTGGATCAGTTGGGCGCTTGCTGGTTCCGGCCGGCGGCGCGGGGCTTCCGGCGGAATATCCATCGGGATGGTACGCAGCGGGTTGTGCCGAGCCACCACCGGCGCGGGCATACGCTCACGTTCAGGCTCCTGGTCACGGCTGCGCTCCGACAGAGTGGGTGGATCTGAAGGGCCATTGAGGGCCTCGTGACGACGGCGCAGCATGCGCTCACGCACATAGTCCTGAAACGACAGCGTACTCATGGCCAGCTGTTCGGTGTCCTCTTCGACCGGGTTGCGGTCGAGACCTGATTTTGGGGCTGGCTGGCTGGCGCGTGCAGGTTGGTTGCGCGCAGTGCTGGGGGCCAGCAGGGGCGGGTTGGAAGAAGAACCCATGCTGCCATCCAGGGCCGACAGTGTGTCTTCGGCAGTGGCCATCACTTCGACACCATTGGCCGTCGGGCGGTTGGACAGGATCAGTGTGCCGTCGCCAAAGGCCATGCGCGCCTTGGCCAGAGCCTCCCTGGAGGTGGGGGCGGTAAAGCGTTTGATGTTCATGCTGATGCACCTTTAAGGATCGGCCCAATACGGATGGTGTGGGTCTCAGGGATTTCACTGTGCGCAAGCACCTGCAGGCGGGGCGCCACGCGGCGCACCAGTCGGGAGATGGCGTTGCGAATCTGGTCGGGAACCAGCAGGCAAGCGGGCAGGCCCATTTCTTCCTGCTTGAGGGCTACTTCGGCCGCTTTTTGCGTGAGGATGTCGGCCACGCCGGGGTCCAGTGCAGGGCCTGCTGAGTTACCCAGGGCTTGCACCAGGAGGCGCTCCAGACCGGGCTCGATGGCGATGACGTTGAGTTCGCGGGTGGGTCCGTAGATCTGCTGAACGATGGCGGGCGAAAGTGCAATGCGCACGCGGCGGGCCAGCTCGACGGGGTCGGAAACTGCGCCCGCATGCTCGGCCAGCGTTTCGATGATGGTGCGGATATCGCGGATGTGCACAGACTCCTCCAGCAGCAGCTGGAGAACTTTCTGGAACGTTGCGATGGAGACCATTTTGGGGACCACTTCTTCGATGAGCTTGGGAGCCAGTTTGGCCACGTGCTCCACCAGTTGCTGGGTTTCCGTGCGACTGAGGAGTTTGGCGGCTTGCACTTGCATCAAGTGTGACAAATGGGTGGCCATCACGGTTTCGGAATCAACGACGGTAAAACCTGCCATTTGTGCGGCTTCCTTCTGCCGATCGTCGATCCAGTGTGCTGGTAAACCAAAGGCGGGGTCGGTGGTGGCCGTGCCAATAAGGGGCGTGGTGATGCCGCCGGGGTTGATGGCCAGGAACATGCCCGGGAAGGCTTCGCCTTCGCCCACCACCACGCCGCGCAGCGTGATGCGGTAGCCGCTGGGCTTGAGTTCGAGGTTGTCGCGCACATGCACGGCGGGGGGCAGGAAGCCGACCTCCTGTGCAAACTTGCGGCGCACACCCTTGATGCGGGTGAGCAGATCGCCCTGGCGGCTCTTGTCCACCAGGCTGATCAGGCGGTAGCCCAGTTCCAGGCCCAGCAGGTCCACGGGCTGCAGGTCGTCCCAGGTGGCCTCGCCGTCGCTGACGGGGGCGGGCGGGGCTTCGACTTCGGGTGGCACCTTCTGACGTTCGTGCAGTACCCAGGCGCCATAGGCGAGCAAACCACCCATGGTCAGGAACACCACATGGGGCATGCCGGGAATCAGGCCCAGCAGCAGCAGGATGCCGGCGGTCACGCCCAACACGCGGGGCGACATGAACAGCTGCTGCACGATCTGGCGGCCCATGTCGTGGTCCTTGCCCACGCGCGAGATCACCATGGCGGCCGCCACCGAGATCAGCAGCCCTGGAATCTGTGCCACCAGCGCATCACCAATGGCCAGCAAGATATAGCTGTCGGCCGCCTGTTTGGCCGAGAGGTCGTGCTGCAGAACACCGATGGCGAAGCCGCCAATGATGTTGATGAGCAGAATCAGAATGCCAGCGACGGCATCGCCACGCACAAACTTGGAGGCGCCATCCATCGATCCAAAGAAGTTGGCCTCTTCTGCCACTTCGGCACGACGGCGCTTGGCTTCCTTTTCATCGATCAGGCCGGCGTTCAGGTCGGCGTCCACGGCCATCTGCTTGCCGGGCATGGCGTCCAGTGTGAAGCGGGCCGACACTTCAGCGATGCGTTCTGCGCCCTTGGTGATCACCACGAAGTTGATCACCACCAGGATGGCAAACACGATCAGGCCCACGGCAAAGTTGCCGCCGATCAGGAAGTGGCCGAAGGCCTCGATCACCGCACCGGCGGCACCCGGACCGGTGTGTCCCTCCAGCAGAACCACGCGGGTAGAGGCCACGTTCAGCGACAGGCGCATGAGGGTGGTCAGCAGCAGCACCGAGGGAAAGGCGGCGAAATCCAGGGGGCGGAGCATGTAGGCTGCCACCATCATCACCATCAGTGCCACAGCGATGTTGAGCGTGAAAAACGCGTCCAGCAACCATGGCGGGATGGGCAACACCATGAGCGCCAGGATCGCCACCACCAGCAAGGGGGCCGACAGCCCCTGAAGAGCGCCAGCGTTGCTGCCCGCCCATTGCTGCAAAGACTTCACGGAGGTATTCATACGGCAGCGCCTTGCACCGAAGTGCGGTTCAGCGGATCGAGTTCAGGCGGAACGAAAGGCTCCGCCAGGCTGTCAGGCATCCTGCCTTCGCCGCGCAGGGCGGCCTTCAGGCGGTAGACATAGGCCAGCACTTGGGCCACGGCGGTGTACAGCGTGGCGGGGATGGCCTGATCCAGTTCGGCATGTGCGTACAGCGCTCGGGCCAGCATGGGCGACTGCAACACGGGGATGCTGTGCTCCTTGGCAACGTCGCGAATCTTCATGGCGATGAGATCTGTGCCGCGTGAGATGACTTGGGGCGCGCTCATGGTCTTTTCGTCGTACTTCAGCGCTACGGCGTAGTGGGTCGGGTTCATGACCACGAAGTCGGCCTTGGGCACGGCCGCAACGCTGGCCCGCTCAGCAATCTCACGCTGTTTCTGGCGGATGCGGCCCTTGGTGTGGGGGTTCCCGTCAGACTCCTTGTGTTCTTGCTTGATTTCCTCGTGCGACATCTTCAGACGTGCCTTGAAGAAATAGGCCTGCAAGGGGACATCCACCAGTGCGGCCAGAAACACCACCAGCAGCAACAGGCTCATGCCCGATGTCAGCCAGTCGGCAATCTGGCTGATGGCCAGTGGCGAGGGCTGCAACACGAGCATGGCGATGGTTTCGATGCTGTTGCCCATGAACTTCCAGGCCACCCAGGTCAGGACCCCGCTCATGAACACCATCTTGGCCACATTGGCCATCTGTTGTTTGGAGAACAGGTTGGCAAACCCCGAAATGGGGTTGAGGCGATTGAATTGCGGCGCGATGGGTGTCAGGCTGAGAATCCAGCCGCCGGCCCCAATCGCACTGATCAAGGCGGCGCCGCTGGTGATGAGCGCGAACACTGTGCTTGCAACCAACCCCACCACCGCCATGTCCTGCAGGCGATTGAGCATGGTGCCGGGTGCCATCACGATGGCCGCGTTGAACGCCAGTTGCTGGCTGATAGCCAGCTTCATGTTGTCCATCAACTGGGGTGCCAGCAACAGCATGCAGGCCGCACCCGCGCCCAAAATGGCCAAGTGCGACAGGTCGCGCGAGCGTGCCCCTTGGCCATCTTCGCGTGCTTTTTGCAGCTTGCGCTCTGACGCGGGGAGGCTTTTTTCTTGGCTGGATTCCATGATGGCATGACGGCTGGTGTCATGCCATTGTCGTGAGCGACCTGGAAATCTAAAGGTGGATAAAGGGGCCGCAGCCCCCTCTTTTCCAGACCGGAGACACTGGCCTCAGTGCGGCCAGATGGCCGCTGTGCCTGTTGTCAGAATCCCAGGCTGGCCAGCAGGTCGTCGACCTGTGACTGGTCGGTGACCACGTCTGTGGTGTTTTCGGGGTCCACCACCGGCCCTTGCAGATGACCGCGCGGGGCCTCAATCGCCACAGGCACCTGTACATTGGGGGGTGCTGTCTGGATGAGCAACTGAACGAGCTGTTCCTCAATGGTCGCCGCGAGATTCACCACGCGCGCAATCACCTGACCGGTCAGGTCATGGAAGTCCTGGGCCATCATGATCTCGGTCAGATGGGTATCCGCTTCTTTGGTCACACGCTCTACATCGGTGAGGAAATTCATGATTTCCCCCTTCGCCACGGCTGCCACGGGATCCTTGACCAACGAAGTCACGACGCGGCGGGTTTCTGTGGCGATGAAGTCATGCTGCGCTTTGGCCTGTTCCACGCGGTTGAGCACCTTCTCTGCGGCTTCTCCGGTCAGGCGGGCGATGTAGGACAGCCGGCTCTGTGCATCGGGCAGTTCACCCATGGAGCCACGCAGCTTGTCTGCATAGCCCAGCTCATTCAGCGAGTCATGCAGCTGGCGGGTCAGCTGGCCGATTTTGTGGTGAACATCGGCAGGCTGGCTGTTGTCCGGTGTGTCGTCCATGGTGTCATAACCCCATCTTCTTCAGAATCAAGGTCACTTTCTCTTCGAGCGTTGCCTTGGTGAAGGGTTTGACGATATAGCCTGCAGCGCCACCTTGGGCTGCTGCCACGATGTCTTCCTTGCGTGCTTCGGCTGTCACCATCAGAACGGGCAGGTGTTTGAGTTTGTCGTCCTTTTTGATCTCGGCCAACAACTGGAAGCCGTTCATGTTGGGCATGTTGATGTCGGTCACCACAAAGTCGAACTTGCTGTTGCGCAGCTTGTTGAGTGCGGCCACCCCATCTTCGGCCTCGTCGGCATCGGCAAACCCGCTTTCTTTGAGCAGATTGCGCACAATGCGCCGCATGGTGGAGAAGTCGTCAACGATCAAAAAACGAAGGGCTGTGGTCACTTGGGACCCTTTCGGTCGGAAATAGCTGTAAGTATTGTCATGGGAGGCAGGTTTGGTGACAAGTCGTAACTGTTACCTGCTTGGGGGGGATTTTCCCGCTTTTCATTCAACAGTTCTGTGGAAGTGATTTCGGGGATCCCTTTGCCCATGAGTCGTTCTTCGGCCTCTCGGGTCAGCACCGTGATGGTGATGCGCCGATTGGCGGGTGCGCGCGGGTTGTTGGGCTCCAGCAGATCGCTGGCTGCCAAACCCACCACACGGCCCAGTTTAGCGTCTGGCATCCCTGCTGAGACCAGCTCCCGGCGCGTGGCGTTGGCGCGGTCGGCCGATAGCTCCCAGTTACTGTAGCCCCGCTCGCTGTTGCCATAGGGCACTGCGTCGGTGTGACCTGCCAGGCTGATGCGATTTTCGACGCCACCCAGCGCCGCGCCGATTTCCCGCAGGATGTCGCGCATGTAGGGTTTTACCAACGCACTTCCGCTGTCGAACATGGGTCTGTTCTGGTCATCGATGATCTGAATCTGCAGGCCATCGGGCGTAATGTCGATGCGGATCTGTGACTTGTATTCGTTCAGACGTGGATTTTCTGTGATGAGCGCATCGATCTTGGCCTCCAGAGCCTTGATGCGGTCCTGGTCCTGTTTTGCGCGTTCGGCCCTGGCGGCATCAATGCTCATCCGGCGTTGCTTGGCCTCTTCCACATCGGAGCGCCGCACTTGGCCATGCACCTTGGCCAGATCATTTCCCCCGCCTGGAATCACGCTGGAGCTGTTGCCAGCCCCGTCGCCGCCCGTCATGGCAACCTTTAGCGGAGACGAAAAATACGCGGCAATCCCCTGCAACTCCCCCTTGGCTGTGGAGCCCAGCAGCCACATCAGCAGGAAAAACGCCATCATGGCCGTCACAAAGTCGGCATACGCGATCTTCCACGCGCCACCATGCACCGCATGGCCGCCTTTCTTGATGCGCTTAATGATGATGGGCTGGAGTTTCTTTTCTGCCATGGCGTTATGGGCGGTTGTTTAGGCGGGCCTGCGCCGCTATTTTTTGCCCTTGACGTGTCCTTCCAGCTCTGAAAAGCTGGGGCGGACGTTGGAGAAAAGCACCTTGCGGCCAAACTCGATGGCTGTGGCCGGGTTGTAGCCCTGCATACTGGCCAGCAGAGTGGATTTGATGCACTGCAACTCCTTGGCTGCGTCCTCGGTCTTTTGTTCGACCAGGCCGCCCAGAGGCTCGACCACGCCGTAGGCCAACAGAATCCCCAGGAACGTACCCACCAGCGCTGAGCCGATCATGCCGCCCAGCACGGACGGCGGCTGGCCCACCGAGCCCATGGTGTTCACCACGCCCAGCACGGCTGCCACAATCCCGAAGGCGGGCAGGGCGCCTGCCAAGCGGGCCAGGGCTGCCACAGGGGCGTGCGCTTCTTGGTGGTGGGTGTCGATCTCGCTGTCCATCAGCGCTTCTATTTCGTGCGAGTTCAGATTCCCCGACACCATCATGCGCAGGTAGTCGGTGGTGAATTCGATCACGTGGTGGTCGCTACCGACAGTGGGATATTTCTTGAAGATCTCGGATTCGTGCGGTGCCTCGACATCTTTCTCAATCGCCATCAGCCCTTCCTTGCGGGCCTTCTGCAGGATGTCATAGAGCATGGCCATCAGTTCCATGTAACGCTCTTTGGTGTATTTGGACCCCTTGAGCGCCATGGGCAGGGCTGCCAGGGTGGCCTTGATCACCTTGGGCTGGTTGTTCACCACGAAGGCGCCTAGCGCACCACCCAGGATGGTGACGATCTCGAAGGGCAGTGCCTTCAAGATCACGCTGATATTTCCCCCGTGCATGATGTACACACCGAAGATGCAGCCTAGGCAGACGACGTAACCGATGATGACGAACATGCTTTAGACGTGTTGGGCGGCAGCTGAGGCAAAAACAGAGGGTCCGATCCGACAGGACCGCACGCAGGCAACGGGTTTACCGAAGGTTACTGTAAATGTATCGGATTGCCGAGTGTGAAATGTCTTAAGAGAGCCGACAACACGCGGCTTCTCTGGGAAATGACGTAACAACGACGGGGGGCGCGCCGGTAGCACGGTGGGCCCTCCCTATTGCGGGCTCCCGCACCATGGATTCTGGGTTGCGGGTGGTGGTGTCTTTACATAGGGCTGCCTGCTGGAATCCACGGGATGGTTTTTGCCATCCTTGTGACAAACGGTCGGTGTTGGTTGGAGGGCCGCGCCCGCAGAGGCTTTGGCGATCTCCGCATTTGGGCTGTATTTCTGCGGTGAAAGTACCTTTTGATGCAGTGCGTCTGCACTATGCTGCGGGCATGAAAGCCGTACTGCTCGCGGGGGGGCTGGGAACCCGCATCTCGGAAGAGTCGCACCTGCGTCCCAAGCCCATGATCGAGATCGGTGGGCGGCCCATCCTTTGGCACATCATGAAGATGTATGCCGCCCATGGCGTCAACGACTTCATCATCTGCCTGGGTTACCGGGGCTATGTGATCAAAGAGTATTTCGCCAACTACTTCCTGCACATGTCGGACGTGACCTTCGACATGGCCAACAACCGCATGGAAGTGCACCACCGCCACGCCGAACCCTGGCGCGTGACCCTGGTGGACACGGGCGAAAGCACCATGACCGGCGGGCGCCTGCGCCGGGTGCAGGAATATTTGCCTGCGGGCGAGCCCTTCTGCTTTACCTATGGCGACGGCGTGGCCGACCTCGATATGGCGGCCCAGTTCGCCTTCCACCGCGCCCACGGCCGCCAAGCCACGGTGACGGCCGTGCAGCCGCCCGGCCGCTACGGCGCACTGGTCCGTGACGGCGACACCGTGGCCGGGTTCGAGGAAAAACCCCGTGGCGATGGCGGCTGGATCAACGGCGGTTTTTTTGTGCTGCAGCCCGAGGTGATCGACCTGATCGATGGCGACGCCACCAGCTGGGAGCTGGAGCCCATGGCAAACCTGGCCACCAGCGGCCAGCTGCGCGCCTTTGAACACACCGGCTTCTGGCAGCCCATGGACACGCTGCGCGAGAAGAACCTGCTCGAAGACCTGTGGCAAACCGGCCAGGCGCCATGGAAGTCTTGGTAGAAAAGCATGCGTCCTGACCCCGAATTCTGGCGCAGCAAGCGCGTGTTGCTCACGGGCCACACCGGCTTCAAAGGTGCGTGGCTGGCCCTGTGGCTGCAGCGCCTGGGCGCCCAGGTGACCGGCGTATCACTGCCGCCCGCCACCGAACCCAATCTGTTCACCCTGGCCCAGTTGGCGCAGTCAGGCCTGGATATCGAGAGCCATTTTTGTGACATCCGCAACGCCCAGGCCCTGGCCCTGCGCGTGCGCGCGGCCCGGCCCGAGGTGGTACTGCACCTGGCCGCGCAGGCGCTGGTGCGGCCCGGCTACGCGGCACCGCTCGACACCTTTTCCACCAACGTCATGGGCACGGCCCATGTACTCGATGCCGTGCGCGGGCTGGCCGGCGTGCGCGTGGCCGTGGTGGTGACCACCGACAAGGTCTACCGCAACCACGAATGGGCCTACCCCTACCGCGAAGACGATGCCCTGGGCGGGCATGACCCCTACAGCGCCAGCAAGGCCGCCGCCGAGCTGGTCACGGCCAGCTACCGAGATTCCTTTTTAGACGCACAGGGCATCGCCGTGGCCACCGCGCGTGCGGGCAACGTGATTGGCGGCGGTGACTGGGCGCAAGACCGCCTGCTGCCCGATGCTGTGCGCGCCTGGGAGAAGGGCGCAACCTTGCACATCCGCCGCCCTCAGGCCACGCGCCCCTGGCAGCACGTGCTGGAGCCGCTGGCCGCCTACCTGCGCCTAGCCCAGTGCCTGTGGGAATCGCCCGCGCTGGCTGGTGCCTACAACTTTGGTCCGCTGCCGCACGAGGCGGCTACCGTCAAAAATGTGGTCGAATTGGCCTCTAGCGCTTATCCATCAAGCGCTACAAGCTATGAAAACGAGAGTGATGGCCCCCACGAAGCAGGCTGGCTGGCGCTGGAAACCGCCCACGCCCGTCAGTCGCTGGGCGTGGCCCCGCACTGGGCGCTGACCACGGCCGTGGCGCGCACCATGAACTGGTACCGCCAGCAACACGGTGGCGCCGACGCCCGCGCGCTGTGCCTGGCCGACATCGACGCCTGGGAGGCGCGCCCATGAGCCGCCTGACCCTGGCGCCGCTGCCTGTAGCCGGGCTCTTCCGTGTGGTGCGTCAGCCCCTGGTGGACGAACGCGGCTTTTTTGCCCGCATGTTCTGCGCCGAGGAGCTGGCCGGTGCTGGGTGGGCAGCGCCCATCGCGCAGATCAACCACAGCTACACAGCGCTGAAAGGCACCGTGCGCGGCATGCACTACCAAAAGCCACCGCACGCCGAGATGAAACTCGTGAGCTGCCTGCGTGGCGAGGTCTGGGATGTGGCCGTGGACCTGCGCCAGGGCTCGCCCACCTTTTTGCAGTGGCATGCCGAGCATTTATCCGCAGACAACGGCAACGCGCTGCTCATCCCGCCCGGTTTTGCCCACGGCTTTCAGGCGCTTGCCGACCATGCAGAGCTGCTGTATTGCCACTCAGCCGCCTATGCCCCAACGGCCGAAGCGGGGCTGCACCCGCTCGACCCACGGCTTGCCATTGCCTGGCCCCTGCCCGCAGGGCAGATGTCGCCGCGCGACGCGGGCCAGCCGTGGTTAACCGAAGAATTCGAAGGAGTGCGCCTGTGAAGTGCCGACACTGCGGCAGCCCGCTGCAACTGCCGTTTCTGGACCTGGGCAGCGCGCCCCCGTCCAATGCCTACCTGAGCGAGGCCGCGTTGCGCGCGCCCGAAACCTGGTTCCCGCTGCGCCTCTTGGTCTGCGAAACCTGTTGGCTGGTGCAGACCGAGGACCACGCCGGGCGCGAGGCGCTGTTCACCGACGACTACGCGTATTTCAGCTCGTTCTCCTCGTCTTGGCTGGCCCATGCCAACGCCTATGTTGAAGCGATGCGCGAGCGGCTGGGCCTGACCGCCGATAGCCGCGTGGTCGAGGTCGCGTCGAACGACGGCTACCTGCTGCAGTACGTGCAGGCCGCAGGCATCCCCTGCTACGGCGTGGAGCCCACTGCCAGCACGGCGGCGGCGGCCCGCGCCAAGGGCATTGAGGTGGTGGATCGGTTCTTTGGCGTGGCGCTGGCCGACGAGCTGGTAGCGGCCGACCGCCAGGCCGACCTGATCGCCGCCAACAACGTGCTGGCCCATGTGCCCGACATCAACGACTTTGTGGGCGGCTTCACGCGCCTGCTCAAGCCCCAAGGCGTGGCCACCTTCGAGTTCCCGCACCTGCTGCGCATGGTGGAGGGCTGCCAGTTCGACACGGCTTACCACGAGCACTACTCCTATCTGTCGCTCACGGCAGTGCAGCGCATCTTTGCGGCCAATGGCCTGGTGGTGATCGACGTGCAGGAGCTGCCCACCCACGGCGGCAGCCTGCGCGTGCTTGCCGCCCGTGCCGACGCCGTGGGCCGCCCCCAGGCCAGCGCGGAAGGCGCCGCGCGCGTGCAGCAACTGCTGGCCACCGAGGCAGCGGCGGGCATGCTGGGTGCCGGTTTTTACAGCGATTTCCAGGCCCAGGCCATACGGGTAAAGCGAGAGCTGCTCACATTTTTGCTGCAATGCCAGGCCGACGGCATCACCGTGGGCGCCTACGGCGCTGCGGCCAAGGGCAACACCCTGCTCAACTTCGCCGGTGTGCGGCCCGACCTGTTGCCGTACGCGGTGGACAAGAACCCTGCCAAACAGGACCAGTACCTGCCCGGCAGCCGCATCCCGGTGGTGAGCGAGGCGCACCTGCGCACGCACCGGCCCCAGCGCGTGCTGATCCTGCCCTGGAACCTGCGGGACGAAGTCAGCGCCCAGCTGGGCTACATCCGCGAATGGGGCGGGCGATTCGTCACTGCCGTTCCCCGCCTTGACATCTGGTAGTTGCCTGGCAACCACCACTTCATTTGACACCCACCCACAAAGGAGACAGCCATGATCCCAATGTTCAAACCCCTGATCGAACAAGAAGAAATCGATGCCAGCCGCGAATCGCTGGAGATGGGGTGGCTCGGCATGGGCAGCTACGTGTCCGGCTTTGAAAAGAAGGTCAAGGAGATCCTGCAGGCGCCTGACCGCCACGTGGCGGCCGTCAGCACGGGCACTGCCGGCCTGCACATCGCGCTGCTGCTCGCAGGCGTGGGTCCGGGTGACGAGGTGATCGTGTCGGCATTCAACTGCTCGGCCGACTACCAGGCCATCACCTGGGTGGGCGCGGACATCGTGTTTTGCGACTGCACCGACGACACGCTGGAGCTGGACCTTGCCAAGGCCGAGTCCCTGGTGAGCCCGCGCACCAAGGCCGTCATCGTGATGGACTACGACTGCATCATCAGCAACCACGAGGACATCGCTGCATTTGCCGAGCGCCACAAGCTGCGCGTCATCCACGACGCGGCCCACTCGTTCGGCTCCAGCTACAAGGGGCGCATGGTCGGGAGCTTCTCGGACATTTGCGTCTTCAGCCACGACCCGGTCAAGACCGTGACCTGCCTGGATGGCGGCACCATCGTCGTGCGCACCGAAGAGGAATTGCGCCGTGTGCACGAGCTGCGCCTGCTGGGTATGCAGCAGCCCGCCGAGGTGATGTACCAGAACAAGCGCGCCTGGACGTTCGACGTCGAGCGCGTGGGCTTTCGCTACCACATGCTCAACATGCACGCGGCCATCGGCCTGGCGCAGCTGGGCAAGCTCGACGTGATCAAGTCGAGCCGCCAGGCGGCATCGCGCCGGTATAACGAAAAGCTCAAAGGCATTGCGCAGGTGCGCACGCCGGTGACGGACTTTGCCGACGTCAACCCGTTCCTGTACTACATCCGCGTGCCGGCCGAGCACCGCGATGCGCTGCGCGACTTCCTGAAGGCCAATGGCGCAGACACGGGCATCCACTGGCAGCCGGGACACTGGTTCTCGTTGTGGAAGGACTGCAGGGCGGGGGATCTGTCGGTCACGGACAGCGTGGGTAAGGGGATTCTCTCGTTGCCCCTGCACTCGCGCATGGAGCTTGAGACCGTTGACGCCGTGGCCGAGCAGGTGCGCCGCTACTTCGAGCAAGTCTGAAGAACAAGGGGCGGTCATGCATACACCAACCCCTGGACAGCAGCTTTTCGCTGCAATCAAGCAGACTGCCCGCGCCGGTCAGCCGGGGCTGTTGCTGCCGGTGGGGCACCCGCTGAGAGCGGTGGTCCGGCCGATAGCCACCGTGCCCGGGCACACCGATGCCATCGACGTGCAATTGCTGACCGACTGGCGCAACCGCCACGTCAAGTCCTTCCTCACCGAGTTCGTCTCCACCCCCGAGCGCACCGCAGCTTGGCTGGCCGCAGGGGTGCATCAGAACCCGGGCAAGATGCTGTTCATGGTCGAGACGCTGGCTGGCGAGCGCGTGGGGCATGTGGGTCTGGGCTTCATCGACTGGCAGCGTGGGTATGGAGAGGCAGATGCCATCGTGAGCGGGGGGGCGTCGCCTCCGGGGTTGATGAAGGCCTCGCTGCTGGCGTTGATGCGCTGGGCACGCGACGCCCTGGGATTGCAGACCCTGGCAGTGCGGGTGCGGTCAGACAACCCGGCGGTCGAGTTCTACCGCAAGGTGGGTTTTCAGGAGTACCAGCGCGTACCCATCGTCGCCACGACCGTACCGGGTGGTGTGGACTGGAGTGAAGACCCGGGTGCCCTGGGTGCGCCTGCCAGCCTGGTGTATATGCAGCTGCAGTTGCCCAACGCCTGAGTTGTTCTGCCGCAAGGCATAGAGGGAATCCGACCATGGAAATCTTGCGGATGGATCGCGACCGGTTACTGCGCTATGTGGTGCAGCAATTGCGCAATGCCCTGCCTGATGACTTCGACCCGCGCCCCGACATCGACGCGCACCTAGACGAGGCGCTGGCTCGCCTGCAGATCTGCATCGACGCCGTGCGGCCCTGGCGCCAGGGCTGCTTCGACCCTCTGCACTCCACGCAGTACTGCAGCTTTCTCTACTTTCTGGCGCACACCATCTGGCGCAGCACCGGCAACGCAGACACACCCACGCGGCTCTTCTTGCTGAACAAAGCCTTGAACGGCATCGATCTGTTCTACGAGATCGAGATGCCGCCGGTGTTCTTCATCGGCCATTCCGTCGGCGTCGTCTTTGCCAAGGCCACCTACGGCAACTACCTGGTGATCTACCAAAACTCCACCGTGGGCAAGAACCACGGCGTGGCGCCTGTGCTGGGGCAGGGTGTCGTGATGTACCCCGGCACCGCCATCATCGGCGGCTGCCAGGTGGGCGACGCCACGGTGCTCTCGCAGGGCACGAGCCTGGTCAACACCGACACGCCGGGGCATTGCACGGTGTACCCGGCAGAGGCCGGCAAGGTGACCTTCAAAACCACCCGGCGCGACGCCCTGCAGGACATCTTCCGGCTCTGACGCGCGGGCGCGCGTCAGTCCCGGACTGCGCGCGTCAGCCGCCCGCGACGCCCATCCCCATCGCCTGCGTGGCGTGCTGCAGGTAGGTCACGGCAAACTCGGTATGTCCGTGGGCATGTTCCACCTCGGCCAGGCAGGCCAGGGCCACGGGGTCGTGCGGCACGGCGCTGAGCACCAGCTCTGCCAGCTCGGTCACGGCCACCCAGTGGCTGCCCACGACCGCTTGCGCCGGTGCCCCAGCAGGGGTGGGCGAGGCCGACGGTGCGGGCGGCGCTGCCTTGGCCTTTTCCACCAGGTCCTGCAGGACCTGGTGGGCTTCGTGCAGGCTCACCCGCTGGCCGGGCTTCAGGCCCACGCCGGGCACCGGGGGCTGCGTCCATTCCTGTGGGTATTGTTGCACCCAGGCCTGGATGGCTTGCTCCTGCGCCTCGGGGTCATCGGGGTGTTCGGCCCGGGCCAGCCACTGCAGCCACATCACCCGCAGGCCCTCGCCGAAGAGCTGGTTGTACAGGTCCTCGCGCATCAGGGGCGAGTTCTCCGTCTCGCCGCGCAAGCTCAGCCGCAGGTCGTTGAGCGCTGGCACATCAGCTGCCAGGCCCGCCGCGATGCGCACGTAGTCGTCGGGCGTTTCGGCCAGCCACTCGGTGCGGCCCAGGTAGGTGAGCATGCCCACCCCCATGCGGCTCTTAAAGCTCTCGCCCACCATGGAGACGATGGGCACGCCCATCCACAGCACGTCGAAGGTGGTGGTGCCGCCCGTCAGCGGAAACGGGTCCAGCGCAATGTCGATGCGGTGGTAGGTGAGGTACTGGTTGTCGTGGCTGAGCGCCACCAAGTCTACGCGCGCCGGGGGCAGGCCCAGCCGCTCGCAGCGGTCGCGGTAGGCCTGCGCGAACTCGGGGCGGTCCAGGTTTTTGCCTTCGATCAGCAAGCGAGACTGCGGTACGGCGGCAAGAATCTTGCCCCACAGCGCCAGCACCTCGTCCGTGAGCTTGCCCAGGTTGTTGCAGCTGCCGAAGGTGACGAAGCCGTTGCTCACCGCTGGCGACGTGCGCACCTGGTAGCGCGGCTGGTAGCGCCACAGGGGGTTGCGACTCATGGGCCGGTAGCACGCAAACAGCGTCGGCAGCCGGTACAGGTGCTCGGTGTACTGCGCCTCGGCCCCGGGCGGGTCGGTGATCTCGTCGGAGAATTTGTAGTCCACGGCCTCCAGGCCGGTCGTGGCCGGAAACCCCAGCCACGACACCTGCACCGGCGCGGGCTTGTGGGCCAGGGCCAGCAGCCCGTTGTTGCCGGTGTGGCCGGCCAGGTCGATCAGGATGTCGATGTCGTGAGCGTGGATGGCCTTCGCCTGCTGCTCCGGCGTGAACCCGGCCAGCCGCACGAAATGATCGACATGGCGCTCTACGCGGTCCGAGACATGGTCGGACCGAGGGAACAGGTAGAAGGCGTAGACCTCGAACTGCCGGCGGTCGAGCTGTGCGAGCAGGCCCTCCACCGAGTACATCACCGCATGCACCCGGAAGTCAGGCGACAGGAACCCGATCTTCAGGCGCCGCCACGGCGGGCCGCGGTGCGCGTCGAAACTGGGCCACTCAGGCCGCAGCGGGGGCTCGAACACGCTGCCGAAGTGCCGCGCCGCCACCGACAGCTGGGACGCATCCACCTGGGGGTCCGCCAGCATGAACAGCAGCCTGTTGGTGTAGTTGCCCGGGTCGTTGGGGCGCAGCGCGATGGCTTTTTCGCAGTCTTGCACGGCCTCGCGCACCTGGCCCAGTTCGCGCCGGTGGATGGCGCTTTGCATCAGGGCCGCCACCTGGTCGTGGAGCGTGTCCGCCAGCTTGGCCGCTTCCTGGCTGGCGGCAAAGCCCTTGTCGTGCAGGTTGATCAGGTAGCAGCACTCGGCCAGCTTGATCCAGGCAATGGCCTGCAGGGGGCGCAGGGCGCACACTTTCTCCAGCAGCGGCAGGGCATCGATGTTGTAGGCGTGCTCGATCAGGATGTTGGCGTAGTTGACGAGCAGCTCGGCATCGTCCGGCCAATAGATCCGCGCCTGCTTGTAGGCCTTGAGCGCGGCATCGAAGTTGCGCTCTTTGTTCAGCGAGAAGCCGAGCAGCCGGTGTGCGGTGAGGTGCTGCCCGTTCTTGCGCAGCGTCTGGCGGCACAGGCGGGTGAGGAGGGGCCAGTCAGCGGCGGTGAGCGCCGCACGCAGGCGGGCGTCGTCCTGTTCGGTGTGTTTGGGTTGCACGTTGTGGCCGATCTCCGGGCAAAGGGGCTTCAATGCGGCAGTGTGCCATGCACAAAGGCAAAGGGGCCCGTCGGGGCCCCTTTGTCGTCGTCATCGTTCCACCACCAGCGGGGGGGGCTTACTTGAGCAGCGAGAGCACGCCCTGCGGGATCTGGTTGGCCTGGGCCACCATGGCGGTGCCAGCCTGTTGCAGGATCTGGGCGCGCGACAGGTTGGCGGTTTCGGCCGCGAAGTCGGCATCCTGGATGCGCGAGCGCGAGGCCGAGAGGTTCTCGGACGTGATCTGCAGGCTTGAAATGCTGGTCTCAAAGCGCGACTGCATGGCGCCGAGCTTGGCACGTTCGCCGCTGATGAAGGCCAGTGCGGAGTCCACGGTCTTCAAGGCGTCGGTCGCGTTGGTGAAGGTGGTCACATCGAGGTTGGCCACCGTGTGCAGCGACGAGCCGCCGTTGTCCAGCTGGTTGCTGGTCGACGTCAGGGCGAACGACTTTTCCGAGTCCAGGGTGATGTAGCCACCGGTGGAGACGTTTTCAGCCGTCGAGTCGGCAGCCAGCGTCTGCGCAGTGCCGTTGCTGGCGCCAGCAGCGTCGTAGCCCGTCACCGTCACCGCTGCCGCATTGGCGTTCAGGGTGTCGCCGATCACGATGTCGTTGCCGGTGGCGTTGGTCAGGATGATCTGCGTGCCGTCCGAGCTCAGCGAGGCGTTGATGCCTGTCTTGGCCGATTGCTCGTTGATGGCTGACACTGCGGGCGACAGGCGGTCGGTGCCGGTGGCGGAGGTCAGCGTGAAGGACACGGTGCGGGCGGCGCCCACGTTGTCGCCTTCGAGCGTCAGCGAGTACGAGCCGGCCGATGCCATGCCAGCCAGGCGCACTTCGGTGCGGGCCGTGGCGGTGACGCCGGTCGTGGATTGCAAGGAGTTGACCTGGTCGGCCGTGGCCTTGGCGGTGGCGTTCGATCCCACAGTCATGGTGCCGGTGCCCAGGTAGCCGCTGATGGACACCGCGCCGCTGGTCACGCCGTTGGAGACGGGCGTGGTGCCGCTGACGGCAGCTTGTGCGCCGATGCCGGAGCCGTTGGAGGCGACGTTCTGGTTGTTGCCGTAGACGCTGGTGCGCAGGTTGGCCGTGGCCGCTACGATGGTCTGGTTGGCATTGGCGCCGACCTGGAACTGCTGCGTACCAAAGGTGCCGTCCAGCAATTTCTGGCCGTTGAATTCCGTCGTTTGCGAAATGCGGTCCAGCTCTGCTACCAGCTGACCCACTTCCTGCTGTAGGGCCTGGCGGTCACCAGCGCTGTTAGAGGCATTGGCCGACTGCACTGCCAATTCGCGGACTCGCTGCAGGATATTGCCAGCCGACCCCATCGCACCTTCAGCCACCTGTGCCAGTGAAATCCCGTCGTTCGCATTGCGAACCGCTTGGTTCAGGCCTCGGATCTGGCTGGTAAACCGCTCAGAGATGGCCAAGCCGGCGGCATCGTCTTTGGCGCTGTTGATACGGAGGCCCGATGACAGGCGCTGGATGGCTGTATTGAGCGACATCTGGCTGGTGCCCAGATTACGCTGTGCAGTCAGCGAGCTGATATTGGTGTTGATGGTTGCTGCCATGGCGAAACTCCTTAACGTCGCAAGACGGATCTGTTTGCCGGTTCAAGCGCACCCGTCCGGCTGTCAATGGGGGAACGATGGATGAATTGTGGAGATGCTGCTTTTGGCCGTTGGGGAGATAAGCGGCAAAAAAGTCGTGCAACTTGTGCGTTTGCCCCTCAAGTTTTCCGGCGGCGACCCGAAAACAATTGCAACGGTCCGTAAGCGGTCCGCCGTTCACCAGATGGCCTTCAGCGCTGGGAACCCTGGAGGCCAGCATGGGTGCTGGCGCCCCCGGCCGGCGGCAACGCCATATTCAGTCAGTTCTTTTCTGGAGATTTGCAATGGCTTCCACCATCAATACCAACATCGCCTCGCTCACTGCCCAGCGCAACCTGGGTATGAGTCAGACTTCTCTCAATACCTCGATTCAGCGCCTGTCGTCGGGCCTCCGTATCAACAGCGCCAAAGACGATGCCGCCGGCTTGGCGATTTCCGAGCGTTTCACTAGCCAGATCCGCGGCCTGAACCAAGCGGTTCGCAACGCCAACGACGGTATCTCCCTGGCGCAAACCGCTGAAGGCGCGCTGAAGGCCTCCGGCGACATCCTGCAACGTGTGCGTGAACTGGCCGTGCAATCGGCCAACGCCTCCAACAGCGCTGGCGACCGCCAAGCCCTGCAGTCGGAAGTCGGCCAGCTGGTCTCCGAACTGGACCGTATCTCGCAAACCACAGAATTCAACGGCGCCAAGTTGCTGGACGGCAGCTTCGGCACGCAACAATTCCAGGTGGGTGCCAATGCCAACCAGACCATCGTGGCGGCCACCGGCAACCTGCGCACCAGCGTCTACGGCAACAACCAGAACGTCGCCTCCAACGGCTCCGGCATCGGCGCACAAGCCCCTGCCAGCGGCACCACGGCTGTGAACAACGGTGTGACCAGCGGCGCGGTGTCCATCAGCGGCTACTTGGGCACCGGCAGCCTGACCGTGGCCTCGAGCGCCACTGCCAAGGGCACGGCCGACCAGATCAACGGTATCAAGGCCACCACCGGCGTGACCGCCACGGCCCGTACCGAAGTGCGCCTTGCTGGCATGGCATCGGCTGGCTCCTACTCGCTGACACTCGAAGGCGACAACGTGGGCGCCGCCCGCACCGTGTCCTTCACGCTGACCTCCGCCACCGGCACCGACCGCCTGTCGGCCGCTGTGTCCGCCATCAACGACCAGACCGCCAAGACCGGTATCAACGCTTCGCTGAGCTCGGACGGCACGCAAGTGATCCTGACCAACGCCACCGGCAATGATATTGTGGTCGGCGACACCGCCAACGCCAACGCTGCTGCCGTCACGGTGACGGGCTACGACGCCGCAGGCGCCAGCAACGGCACGGCCCGCACGCTGGCCGCCGATACCACGGCAGAAAACGTCTCCACCGGTGGCTACATCACGCTCGACTCGGAAAAGTCGTTCGCCCTGACCTCCGCCAGCAACCAGCTGGACGCCGGCGGCTCGTCGCTGCAAACGGTGGCCAACCTGGACGTGACCACGTTCGGCAACGCCACCAACGCCCTGAAGACAGTGGACTCCGCCCTGTCCTTCATCAACGGTGAACGCGCCAAGCTCGGTGCTCTGCAATCGCGCTTCGAAACCTCGATCAGCAACCTGCAAGTGACGTCGGAAAACCTGTCTTCTTCGCGCAGCCGCATCCTGGATGCCGACTTCGCTGCAGAAACGGCCAACCTGTCGCGCTCGCAGATCCTGCAACAGGCCGGCACGGCGATGGTGGCTCAGGCCAACCAGTTGCCCCAAGGTGTGCTGGCCCTGCTGCGTTAATTGGCAGTGGGCTAGGCGGTCAGGGCGTTGCAGCGTCCTTACAGGACCTCGGCGGCGGCAGATAATTCTGTCGCCGCCCTTTCGCTTTCTGGAAGGCGGGTGCCAGGACCGCTGGATAAGACAGGTTTCCTGGTGTGAATACGGACGATGCTGGCGGCCATTCGGCGCCATAATTTCCGTTGAACCAGTTCAGGAGGTTGGTATGGCCACGATTTCATCTGTAGGTGTCGGCACGAGCGGACTTGACGTCAAGAGCATTATTACCAAGTTGGTTGAGTTGGAAAAAGAGCCCCTGAACAAGCTCACCTTGCAGGCAGCCACGGTCAAAACCAAGATATCGGCCTATGGCCAAATCAAGTCGCTGGTGTCCACGCTGCAAGATGCAGCGAGCAAGCTCACCAGCGTCACCGGCTGGAATGGCGTCAGCACCACCTCTTCAGACTCCAAGTTCGTTTCCGCCTCCGCGGTGGGAGGGACACTGCCCACCACTTTCAGCGTTGAGGTGCAAAGCTTGGCCAAGGCGCAAGCCACCGCTTCGGCGGCATTGTTGCCTGTGGGGGGGGCGCTAGGCTCCGGAACCTTGCGCCTGGAGTTGGGTAAATGGAGCGTGGCCCCCGCATCTTTTACCCCGGGCAGCGGCCAGCCTGTGGACATCACCATCAGTGCCAGCGACAAACTGGCGGATGTCGCCAGCAAGATCAACGGCGCCAATGCTGGCGTGACGGCCTCTATCCTGACCGACGCCTCTGGTGAGCGCCTGCTGTTGCGCAGCAAGACCACTGGCGAAGACGCCGGGTTTCGTTTGAGCGCGCTGGAAGACGGTGACATCGACCCACTGAGTGCTGGCAACACGGACGCAACGGGGCTGTCGCGTTTGGTGGCGGGCACCACGGTCACGCAGGCAGCCGCTAATGCCAATGCCACTGTCAATGGTATTGCGGTGTCCTCTGGTACCAACACTTTTGCTTCTACCATTTCGGGTGTGACGTTCAAAGCCGAGCAAGTCACTACGGCGCCTATTGAAATCACGGTGGGCAAGGACGACTCGGCGATCCAAAGCAACATCGATGGGTTCGTGAAAGCCTATAACGCTGTCAACCAGTTGCTTCAGGACGCCACGAAGTACGACGCCAAGACCGGCACGGCAGGTCTTCTGCAGGGGGATGCAACGGCGGTAGCTTTGCAAAATTCCTTGCGCAACGTAATCCAGTCGGTCACGACAGGGGGCGCGGCGTTTCAGCGTCTGGCGGATGTGGGAATCACCCAGCAACTCGGAGGCGATTTGGCGGTAGACACTACCAAGCTGAACAAGGCGCTTGCCGCATCGCCTGATGATGTCAAAAATCTGTTCCGTAGTACGGGCGGTGGGGCCGCAGATGGCATTGCGGTGCAGCTGAAGGCGCTCACTACCAATTTGTTGTCCAACGCCGGATTCTTTAAATCCAAGGATGACACCTTGCAGCTGAATCTGAAGCGCAATGGCCAGGACCAAACCCGGGTGAATGAGCGGGTGGATGCTTTTGAGAAGCGGATCACGCAGCGCTACAACGCGCTCGACACGCAGATGAGTAGCCTCAATGGACTCAACGCCTACATCGCGCAGCAGGTGACAGCGTGGAATAAATCAAACGGTTGATGGGGCTTCAGTTTTTCTGGCGCAGGCCGATAACTTAAGTAATACCTCGGAAGGATTGTCAGCATGTTCAGCGCCTACAGCCCCCGTGCAGCCAACGCTTACCAGCGCATCAACGTAGAGACCAGCATGCACACGATCGACCAGCACCAGCTGGTCAGTCTGCTGTATGAAGGTGTTCTCAACACGATTGCCACAGCCCGCGGCGCCATGGCGCGTGGCGATGTGCTGGGCAAGGTCAACGCCATTTCCAAGGCGATCCGGATCCTCGAAGAGGGCCTGAGCACGTCGCTCGACAAGGTCGATGGCGGCGAACTGGCCGAAAATCTGGGTGCCCTCTACGACTACTGCATCCACCGCCTCATATTGGCCAACGCCCGCAATGACGACGCCATGATGCAAGAGGTGATGCGGCTGATTGAGCCCGTGGCGCTGGGTTGGAGTGAAATCAAGAAGTCGGGCACCGGCGCTGCCGAAACGCCTGCCTCGGGCCAGCCAGTGCTGGTGGAGGCCTGACCATGTCACATATGTTGATTGACTACTACAAAGCGATTGAAGACAGCAGTGCCAAGATGCTGGAGGCTGCCAAGCTCAAGGATTGGGATGGGGTGGTTCGCTATGAGGGGGCCTGTGCCGTGCTGATTGAGCAGCTGCGGTTCAAGTCGCAAGAACACGATTTGTCGCCCGAGCACCGCGGCGAAAAGACGCGCATCATGCAGCGCATCCTGCGCAACGATGCTCAGATCCGTTGCTTGGCCGAGCCTTGGCTGGCCCAGTTCGAGCATCTGTTCGAAGGGCAGCCTCAGATGATGCACTGAGGCCCACAGCGGGGCGCTTGCTAGGCCCTGGTGGGTAATTGGGATGAAATGAGCCGGAGGCGCTTGAAATGAAAGCGCTAGTAGCTACAAAAAAGATAGTGAAACTGCTGGCGGTTGCAGCAATGCACGCAAGGCACTAAAAAGCCACTCTGTTGCAGGGTGGCTTTTTCAATTGGAGGCCGGATCTGATGTATGTGCTTGCCAAATAAGCGCTGCTAGCTATCAAATGCAGAGCAAATGGGCGATGCAGGTGGTGACGGCGGGCGTGCCGCCCTGGCGATCTGGGGCTGCGCTCGTGCTGAATGCTGTCAGCCGTCTTCAAACCTGCATGTTCATGATGTCGGTGTAGGCCTGCACCATACGGTTGCGTACATGCAGTGTGGCCTGAAAGCCGATCTGGGCCTTCTGGATGGCCACCATGGTTTCTTCCAGGCTCACGGATGGATTCTCCAGTTGCACTTCTTTCTGCAACTCGGACGAACGATTTTGCGAAGCGCTCACTGATTGAAGGGCGCCTTTGAGAGCGCCTGAAAATCCGACCTCTTCCCCCGTGTTTTGCGGCGCTGCAGCACGACGCGCCACGCCAGCGCCCGAGAGAGGGGCGGTTGAGCTTGTGATGCGAAGGTCCATGGCGGTATCCGTAGGGAATGGCGGTATGCTGTGTATCCTAGCCCCCGCCTCAGGGTTCATCGTTTTGAATTGATGGACAAACGGGTGGCTTATCCAGCGAATATTTTGGAGTCGAGACCGAATAATCGACTCCACGCTTTGGTCTTTGCCAGGCCTGATTTACTGGAAAGCAAGATGTCTGCTGTTGCTGAAGTCCCTCTCAATCCGCTACCGTCGCCGGCCAGTCCCAACTGGCTGCAGCGACTGTCTGCCCTCGACAGAGCGCAGCGCATGCGGCTGGGTGTGGGTGTGGCGCTGCTGGTGGCGGCTGCTGTGGCGGCCATTGTTCTGGGGCGTCAGCCTGACTACCGGGTGCTGTTTGCCAACCTGAATGACAAGGATGGCGGCGCGGTTGTGGCCCAACTGTCACAAATGAATGTGCCGTACAAGCACGCAGAGGGTGGCGGCGCCATTCTGATTCCTGCCGACCGTGTGCACGATGTGCGCCTTCGTCTGGCCACCCAGGGTCTGCCCAAGGGGTCGGTGGCTGGTTTCGAATTGATGGAATCCAGCAAATTTGGGATGACGCAGTTTCAGGAGCGTCTCAACTTTCAGCGGGGGTTGGAGGGTGAACTCACTCGTTCCATCCAGGCGCTCTCTTCGGTGCAGGGTGCACGCGTGCACCTGGCGCTTCCCAATCAGAATGGTTTTTTCCGCGAACAGCAAAAGCCGTCGGCTTCGGTGTTGGTGAGTCTGCATCCCGGCCGTATCTTGGATCGTGCCCAATTGGCAGGCATCGTGCATTTGGTGGCTTCCAGCGTGCCAGAGCTTGCGCCCTCTGCTGTCAGTGTGCTGGACGACACGGGCAAGTTGCTGTCCCAGTCGCCAGACAATGCCGCAGGCTCTGAAGTCAATGCGCAGCAGCTGCTGTATGTGCAGCAGATCGAGCAGCAGTACACCCGCCGTATCATGGACATCCTGGAGCCCGTGGTGGGTCGTGACAACGTCAAGGCGCAGGTGACCGCCGAGGTGGATTTCACGCAGACGGAGTCCACATCGGAGCAGTTCCGCCCCAATCAGACACCCGACTCCAGCGCGATCCGCAGCCAGCAGGTGCTGGAAAGCCGGGGTAGTTCCAACAAGACGGCCACGGGCGTTCCAGGCGCTGTCGCCAATCAACCTCCAGCCCCCTCTGCGGCACCGATCAACGGCGCCAACCCGACCCCCAACGCGGGCGGACAGCAGGGAGCCGAAGAGCAAACCAACAAGCGCGAGTCGACCACCAACTATGAAGTGGATAAAACCGTGCGTGTCACACGGGGCAGTGCGGGTGCAGTCAAGCGACTGAGCGCTGCCGTGGTGGTCAACTACCAGTCGAGCGAAGACAAGGGCAAGACGGTGACCAAGGCGCTCACGCCCGAGCAGGTGGAGCAAATGACAGCACTGGTGCGCGAAACCATTGGTTTTAACCGTGAGCGGGGCGATTCGGTCAATCTCATGAACACCCCGTTCCAGGTGACTGCCGCGCCGACCAATGACATTCCGTTGTGGAAGCAGTCCGAGGTGGTGGATCTGGCCAAGACTTTCGCTTGGCCCGTGGGTGCGGTTCTGTTTGCGGCCCTGGTGCTTTTCGGTCTGGTGCGGCCTGCCCTGAAGGGGAGCGCTCCCGTCAAGTCCGGCGCCAAGCCTGCGGCTGGCGGCCAACTGGATGCGCTGGAGGCAGAAACGCCCGAGCGCCCAGCGCTGCCCGCGCCCTCCAAGAGAGACGAGGTGGTGCCCGCGACGCCAGAGCAGTTGCGTCTGGAGGACGCCCGCGTGCTCGCCAAGGAGAATCCGGTCGCGGTGGCCAACATTCTCAAGACCTGGCTGAACGGCGACCCCGTCTAGCCATCGATTGCACGGACAACCACCATGGACGATCAAGGCCTCCACGATGCTGCCATCATGCTGATGTCCCTCGGCGAAGAGGAGGCGGCCGAAGTTTTTAAGCACTTTTCTCCCAAGGAAGTGCAGAAGTTGGGCGAAACCATCGCGCGCATGCGCTCGGTCTCGCGCGAGAAGGTGGATGAGGTCATCAACAAGTTTTCGAATGCGGCCGCCGCGCAGAGCCTGTTGGTGTCCGATACCGGCAATTACGTGCGCGCCGTCCTCAAGCGCGCATTGGGTGACGACAAGGCGGGGCTGTTGATTGACCGCATCCTGCAGGGCGGGGATGTTTCCGGCATCGAAAGTCTCAAGTGGATGGACCCCCTCTCTGTGGCCGAGCTGCTGCGCAATGAGCATCCGCAGATCGTGGCCGCCATCCTCGTGCATCTGGACAGCGATCAGGCTTCTGGCATTTTGATGCACCTGACAGACCGTCAGCGCAGTGAAATCTTGTTGCGCGTGGCCACTCTGGAGGGTATTCAGCCCACGGCACTCAAGGACCTCAACGAGGTGCTGTTCAAGGTGTTGGCGGGTGGCGACAAGATCCGCAAGAGCTCGTTGGGTGGGGTCAAGGCGGCTGCAGAAATCATCAATATGCTGGGCGGTAATATGGATGCCGTGGTGCTGGAGTCCATTCGTGGCTATGACCCGGAACTGGCCCAGAAGATCATGGACAAGATGTTCGTGTTCGAAGATGTGCTCAAGCTCGACGACAAGGCCATCCAGACCGTGCTCAAGGAAGTGGCGTCCGAGACCCTCATTGTTGCTCTCAAGGGCGCCGTGCCAGAGCTGCGTGAGAAGTTCCTGTCGAACATGTCCTCGCGTGCTGCCGAAGCGCTGCGGGAAGACCTCGAGTCTCGGGGCCCGATGCGGTTGTCCGAGGTCGAATCACAACAAAAAGAAATTCTCAAGACGGTGCGTCGTCTCTCGGACGAAGGCCAGATCATGATCAGTGCGGGTGGTGACGATGCCTTCGTCTAGCCAGCGCTCTTACTCGCGCTTCATCCCCAGCGAAGAGGTGGGCGATTTCACGCAATGGAAGTTTGGCGCGGTAGATGGCTCTGATCTTGTGGAGCCTGAACCCGAGCCAGATCCCATTGCTGAAATCCCGGCCGAGATCGATGAGGCTGCGCAGCAGGCGCTTGTTCAGCAGGCTTGTGATGATGCGTATGCCGAAGGTTTTGCGCAGGGGCAGGCGGAGACTGGGCTGGAGTGGCAGCGGCGCATGGATGAATACATTGCCCAGCAGGGGCAGGAGGCGGCACAACGTCTGCTAGGGGTTTTGCAAACGTTGGATGCGAGCCTGATCGACATGCAACAGCAAATGGCGCAGCAAGTGCTGGAGTTGGCGTGCGACATTGCACGCCAGGTGGTTCGCCAAGAGCTGTCCGTCAATCCCAATGCCTTGCAGCCTGTCGTGCGGGAAGCTGTCGGCATGTTGGTGACCGAGGGGCGGCCCGCCACGGTGCGATTGAATCCGGTCGACATGGAAGCGATGGCGGAGCCTTTGCGCGAGGAGATGGATGCCCCGGGCGTTCAATGGATGGCGGACGCTGCGGTGCCTGCGGGTGGCTGCCTTGTGGAATCCGCTGGAACGGTGGTGGATGGAAGCATTGACAAGCGCTGGCAGCGCGCGATTGCGGCGCTGGGGCTCCAGTCGCCGTGGAGTGAGGGTGATGGCAATGACCGTTGAAGCCCCTTCCGACTGGACGCGCTTCATGGATGACGCGCGCGAGCGCGTGGCCGAGCGCGCACCGCTGGAAACGCGTGGCACGCTGACCCGCCTCACGGGCCTGGTGCTGGAGGCTGTAGGGATTCGTGTGCCAGTAGGGTCTCAGTGCATGGTGCAGATGCCTGGACATTATCCCGTGCTCGCCGAGGTGGTGGGTTTTTCGGCCGACCGCGCGTTTTTGATGCCTGCGGGCGATATCCACGGGCTGTCCAGCGGGGCCAGCGTGGTCCCCGCAGCACCCTATGTTCCGATGCCCCGTTTGGGCGAGCCCCCACGGCCCGTGCAGCGTGCGGGCGTTTTGCGTTTGCCGATGGGCGACGGTTTATTGGGGCGGGTGGTGGACGCCCAGGGCTTGCCGTTGGACCATGGCGGTCCTGTGCAGGATGTGGTTTCAGAGCCTATGGGGCGCCGGCAGATCAATGCCATGGACCGTGACCCGGTCCGGGAGCCGCTGGATACCGGGGTTCGCGCCATCAATGCCCTGTTGACCGTAGGGCGGGGCCAGCGGCTGGGTTTGTTCGCAGGCTCAGGGGTGGGGAAAAGTGTGTTGCTGGGCATGATGGCCCGTTACACCCGGGCGGATGTCATTGTGGTCGGGCTCATTGGCGAGCGAGGCCGCGAAGTCAAGGAGTTCGTGGAGGACATTCTGGGCGAAGAAGGCCGGGCACGCTCTGTGGTGGTGGCTGCGCCTGCCGACGCACCTCCGCTGTTGCGCATGCAGGGCGCTGCCTATGCCACGGCCATTGCCGAGCATTTTCGCGACAAGGGGCAGCATGTGCTGCTGCTCATGGATTCGCTCACCCGCTATGCGATGGCTCAGCGTGAGATTGCACTGGCCATCGGCGAACCTCCCGCAACCAAGGGGTATCCGCCGTCGTGTTTTGCCAAGCTGCCACAGCTGGTGGAGCGCAGTGGCAATGGCCTGCACGGGGTAGGTTCCATCACGGCTTTTTATACCGTACTGTCGGAGGGCGACGATCAGCAGGACCCTATTGCCGATGCGGCGCGCGCCATTTTGGATGGGCATATCGTCTTGTCGCGGGCGCTGGCGGAGACGGGACATTTCCCCGCCATTGATATCGAGCAATCGGCCTCGCGGGTGATGCACAACGTGGTGTCGCGCGGTCATTTTGATTTGGCCAGGCGCTTCCGCGCGGTGTACTCGCGCTATCAGAAGAGCCGTGATCTGGTGCAGGTAGGCGCGTACATGAGTGGTTCAGATCCCGCGCTGGATGAGGCGATCCGCTTGCAGCCGCAGATGGCGAGCTTTCTGCAGCAGGACATGTTCGAGGCTGCTTCCATGGACCAGAGCGTAACGGCCATGGCGTCGGTTCTGGATCGTTGAACTGCACAGGTAGTTGGTCATGTCCAGCCTGAACTCCCTCTCTGTCGCGGTGGAAGTGGCGTCCCGCAAGCGGGATGACGCTCGCAAGGTGCTGCAAGACGCGCTGGCTGCGCAACAGGCGGCGCGCGCGCAACTCGATCAGTTGGAGGACTATGCTCGTGAAACAGAGTCCCGCTGGGGGGTAAAAGCGGATACGGCGATGCAGCCCGAAGTGATGTATCACCACTACCAGTTCATGAATCGGCTGGGCCATGCCGCCAGCATTCAGACGGGTGTGGTGGGCGATCAATCGGGCCGGGTTGAGAGCGCCCAGCGCGCTTTGCTGGAAGCGGAGTTGCGTCTTACAAGTCTGCGCAAGGTGGTAGACAAGCGGCGCCATGACCTGGAGTTGCAGCAGATGCGCCGGGATCAGAAACAAACCGATGAACGGGCGGCGCTGCAATATCGCAACGCTAGTCAGGGCTCTCAGGGCCAGGAGTATTGACCATGGAACAGGCAAAAATATCCTCTTCGCAAGGCACGCAGCCGGCCCACGCGGCACGTGCCAAGGCTCCGGCGCAGCAAGGAGTAGATGCCAGCGACGCTGCGGGCAACGGTGGCTTTTTGGCGCTATTGGCGGCTTTGGACTCAACGTCTTTGGGTGATGGACCGCTTGACCTGGGGGCCCCAGATATGGGGCCTGCAGACATTGCTTCGGATGCCACCAGCGGCAGCGTCGACACAGCCGCGATGGCCGCATGGCAAGGCCTTCTTACCCCGATGCAAGGTGAGAGCACCCTTCGTACTGGTTTGGCAGGAGTTGATGATCGTGCGGGGTCGATTGCACTGGGTGCGAAGTCTGGAATCGCTGACGGAATCGAGTTGTCCATGGGGGGGCTTCCCAGGGGATTGGTGGCTGAGACCACAAAGCTCGATACCTCTGCCGACTTTCAAGACGGGCAACCTCAGGGCACTGTGGCCGGATTTGGTCGCATCTTCTCGCGCATGCAGAGTACGCAGACGCAGCGAGCAGGCGGTATCAATGGTGGTGAACTGTCTGCTGGGAAAAATGCAGCAGGCGATTCAACGCAGCGCTTGTCTGCGATGCACGGCGCGAGCGCGGCCGCCCTTGTCCAGGCGTCAAACGAGCGTTCTGTCGCTGGCCAGCAGCATGCAGGGGGCGCTGGTGCAGAGCGCGGTATCGGAGCGTCCGGCGTGCCTATCGGGCCAGATGTGATTCCAGCACTGGTCGATGGCGTACAGACATTGGGGGCGTCCTCACGGGGGGCGGAGTCTTCAGGGGGCGGTCGCCAGAGTGAGGGGCATGCCGGAGGCGGTTCCTGGTCTGAAGGAGTGGGGGCATCGTCGCCTGTGGAGACTGGCAATGTTGACACTTCCGCCATGTTCGCCGATTCGAACCCCATGGGCGCTGAAGAGCAGGTGGCTGATCAGGTAGCGTACTGGGTGAATCAGAAAACCCAAAACGCAGAGATGACGCTTGATCGCGATGGGCAGCCTGTTGAGGTGTCTGTCTCGTTGTCTGGCAACGAGGCGCATGTCTCCTTTCGAAGTGACCAGCCACAGACGCGTGAATTGCTCGATCAGAGCATGGCCCAGTTGCGCGATTTGCTGCGTGGTGAAGGTCTGGTGCTGTCGGGCATGTCGGTTGGCACGTCGGCGCGGGATGGTAGCGGGGGGGCGGTGGCGAGTCAGACCCATCCCGTCGACGTGAGGGCGGGCGTCAGGCGCGGGTGATTGCCAGCGCACCTGTGGGCACGGCATCCCTTGCTCGCGGCAGTGGGGGTTCTGATCGGGCCGTGGACATCTTCGTGTAAACCGGATGTGGGAGATGCTGGCTTTTTGCCAACCCCATCTTCCCCGATATCGATTCCGAGCACGGTGAATGCCATGGTTTTGGGCTTTTATTCTGGCTATTATTGGTTGCACCCCCGCCCAATAATGGGCCATCCGGCTTTGCTTGCACTTTGAGAGCGCATGCACGGCTTGCTCTCTACCGCAAGGAACATCCATCGTGTCAGCCAATACCTCCGCGGCAGCTCCGGCCAAAAGCAAGAAGATGCTTGTGATCATCATTGCCGTCGTGGTGGTGGTGCTGGTCATCGGGGGGGCGCTGCAGCATGGTTTCTCTCAAACCGTTCGCATGCGGACGAAGAGGAAGGCGGTGCTCCCGCCGCTGCCCGCAAAGAGGCGCCCAAGGTGGCGCCTACTTTCCTTCCGATGGAAAACATGGTGGTGAACCTGGCGGATCCCGGTGGCGACCGCTTTGCACAGATTGGAGTCACCCTGGAGTTGGAAGACGTCAAGACATCCGATCAGGTCAAGCTGTACCTTCCTACCATACGCAGCGGCATTTTGCTGCTGGTTTCCCAGCGTACGTCCTCTGAGCTGCTGTCCCGTGATGGCAAGGAGAAGTTGGCCGCCGACATCCGCCGTGAGGTTTCTCGCCCTTTGGGATATGCGGTGCCCAAGGAGCGTGCGCGTGCGGCAGAGGCGGAGCAGGAAGGGGACGGGGAGGCAGAAGATCGTCCTGCGCGCAAGCGCTCGGAGCGCAACCCGGTGCTCCGCGTGCTTTTCTCTAATTTCATCATTCAGTGAACCGGGCGAGGACCAGCCATGAGTGATTCATTTCTTTCGCAGGAAGAGGTTGATGCCCTTCTGGAGGGGGTCACTGGCGAGAGCCAGAAGTCGGTCGAGGAAGTGGCAGAGGCCGGCTCGGTCCGCAACTACGACATTTCTAGCCAGGAGCGCATTGTTCGTGGCCGCATGCCGACGATGGAAATCGTCAACGAGCGGTTTGCGCGCAATTTTCGTATCGGGCTTTTCAACTTCATTCGACGCAGCCCCGAAATTTCTGTTGGAACGGTGTCTGTCCAGCGTTACAGCGCTTTCCTTCGGGAGTTGGCTGTGCCCACAAATTTCAATATTGTGGCCATTCGCCCGTTGCGCGGCAGTGGGCTCATCGTGTGTGAGCCATCGCTGGTGTTCGGCATCATCGACACCCTGTATGGCGGGGTCGGTAAGTTCCAGACTCGGATTGAAGGACGGGATTTTTCTCCGACGGAGCAGCGGGTGATCAATCGCTTGGTGGAGGTGATTTGCACGGAGTACAAGAAGGCATGGCAGGGCATTTACCCTCTGGAGCTGGAGTATCAGCGGTCCGAAATGCAGCCGCAGTTCGCCAATATTGCGACTCCCAGTGAAATTGTCGTGTCCACGGCGTTTCAGCTGGAAATTGGTGATCTCTCGGGGGCTATCCATATTTGCATGCCTTATGCGACGCTGGAGCCGATCCGCGACGTTTTGTATTCCTCCACGCAGGGCGACTCTATCGAGGTCGATCGCCGGTGGGTTCGGGTGCTGACCCGGGAGATTCAGGCGGCCGAGGTCACATTGGTGGCAGAGCTCGCGCGTGCCGATGCAACGGTCGAGCAGTTGCTGGCCATGAAGCCGGGTGACTTTATTGAGCTTGATCGTGAGCCGCGTATTCGTGCGTCCATCGGCGGGGTCCCTATTTTTGAATGCCAGTACGGGACCCACAATTCAAAGTACGCCATTCGTATTGAAGAATGCTTGCGTAATGCAGACATGAGCTGGCTTGGAGAGAAAGATGTCAACTGAAGAAGACAACAAGGATGGCGGCGCTGACGATCCCTTTGCGGGATGGGCCGAGGCGCTGGAGGAGCAAAAACGCACTGACGACAAGCCCGGAGATGCGGAGCAGGGGGGGCCGCTGTCGGGTGACCCTGTGCGTCCTTTCTCGGGTGGTGGCGATGGGACCGTCAACGATATCAACATGGTGCTGGATATTCCGGTCCAGTTGTCGGTGGAGCTGGGGCGCACCAAGGTGCCCATCAAGTACATCCTTCAGTTGGCCCAAGGATCGGTGGTAGAGCTGGATGCGCTAGCGGGCGAACCCATGGATGTGCTGGTCAATGGTTACCTCATCGCTCAGGGTGAGGTAGTGGTGGTGAATGACAAATTCGGTATTCGTCTCACCGATGTGGTGACACCCTCTGAACGTCTGCGTCGGGTTAGTCGTGGATAGTGGCAGCATGACCCAAACTTTGGTCGTGGTGGTGCTTTTCGTTGGCGCCATGGCTGCGTTGCCTTGGTTGGTGCGGCGATTGCAGCAGCGCCATGCTGCCAGTGGAGTGACCGCAGGTACAGCTTTACGTGTCGTATCTGCTGTTGCGGTGGGGCCCCAGCAGCGCGTGGTGACGGTCGAGGTGGGCCCTGAGCATGCACGCGCTTGGCTGGTGCTTGGGGTGACAGCGCAACAAGTGAGTTGCCTGCACGTGTTGCCGGTGTCGCCGCAGGGCTCGGTTGGTCCGGTTGTATCTGGGGTGCCCTCATTTGCCAGAGAGATGGCCGTGGCGGGTAAGTCCGGAGAGTCTTCCCATGACTGATGCAACTCGGGTGGTTTTCTCGGGGGGGCGTTTGCGGTCCGCCGGGCGATCGTGGCTGTCGATCATCGTCGTGGGGCTGATAGGGCTTTGTATGCACAGCGCTGCCCTTGCGCAGTCCGCTGGATCTTTGCCATTGGTTGTGGGCAGTGGGCCATCTGGCGCAAGCTACTCGGTGCCTATCCAGACCCTGCTCTTCTTCACCGCATTGTCATTCTTGCCGGCAGTGCTGCTGATGATGACGGGTTTTACGCGTATTGTGATTGTGTTGTCTCTGTTGCGCCAAGCTATAGGCACACAGTCTGCTCCGCCCAATCAGGTCATCATTGGTCTCTCGCTGTTCCTGACGTTCTTTGTGATGGGGCCTACCCTGGACCGCGTGTATCAGGACGCGTATGTGCCCTACACCAATAACACCATCACCTTTGAGCAGGCTCTGGATAAAGCCGAAGCGCCGATGCGCAGTTTCATGCTCAAGCAGACTCGTCAATCTGACTTTGCGTTGTTTTCAAGGCTGGCTCGCCTTGATCCGAAGGTGACGGCAGAGACGGCACCGATTCGTGTGCTTGTACCGGCCTTTGTGACCAGTGAACTGAAGTCTGCGTTTCAGATTGGCTTCATGATCTTCATCCCTTTCCTGGTTATCGACATGGTGGTGTCAAGCATCCTGATGTCGTTGGGCATGATGATGTTGTCACCTGTTCTCGTGGCACTGCCCTTCAAACTTATGCTGTTTGTGTTGGCTGACGGCTGGAATCTGCTGATCGGCTCACTGGCCGCCAGCTTTGTAACCTGAAGGAGTTCCACGATGACCCCGCAAATGGTGCTGACCATTGGACGCGACGCCTTGACACTGTTGCTGATGATTTCGATGCCGGTGTTGGGTGTCGTCATGGCGGTCGGTTTGATCGTGAGCATTTTTCAGGCAGTGACGCAAATCCACGAAGCGACCTTGGCATTCGTCCCCAAGTTGATTGCTGCGATGGTCGTTTTTGCGATTGCCGGGCCTTGGATGCTCAGCACCCTGGTTGACTTCATACGCAGAACCATTGAGTCCATTCCGTCGATGATTGGATGATCGAATGACGGGGCCGGTGTTGCAGCAGCTGGGTGAACGTGGCGGCGGAGCATCTGGCCCTTGTGCGTGCGTGCCTTCAGTTTTTCACATCGCTTCGCGAAGGACTGTGTGATTACATTCTCTGAGGCCCAGATCATGGCCTGGTTGTCTCCCATCCTCTGGCCATTTTTACGGGTTTTGGCCTTGTTTTCTGTAGCTCCGGTGTTTTCGATGCGGGTGGTGCCGATGCGGGTGAAAATCGGGCTTGCCTTTCTGGTGGCTTTGTGTGCTCAGGGGGTGTTGGGTGATCAACCCATCATCAGCGTGAACGGCCGTGAAGCCTTTGGTACCGCTGCGCAGCAGGTGGCTGTGGGCCTGGCAATTGGTTTTTCAGTGCGTCTTGTATTCACGGCCGTGGAGTTGGCGGGTGAAATCATTGGATTGCAGATGGGGCTCAATTTCGCGTCATTTTTTGATCCATCATCCAATGCGCAGATCAGTGCCGTGGCACGGTTTTTTGGGCACATGTCCATGCTGCTATTCATTGTTATCAATGGCCACTTATTAATTCTGATGGCCGTGGTCAAGAGCTTCGACCGGTTTCCGGTGGACGGAAACTTTTTGCAGGCCCTCGGGCAGATGCGGCTCTATGAGCTGGGGGCTTCCCTTTTTTCCAGCGCGCTCTGGATTGCCATGCCGATGATCGCGCTTTTGCTCTTCGTCAACTTGACCATGGGCATCATCTCTCGGGTGGCTCCCCAAATGAACATCTACGCCGTGGGTTTCCCTGTTACGCTGACGGTGGGTATGTTGGGTATTGCTGCGACCTTGCCCATGCTGGAGCAGCCTGTGATGGCGTTGATGCAGCAGGCGGTGGATCTGTTTGCGACGCAGCGTTAGATGTTGGGTGTCCTACAGCATCAGTGGGCCTAGACCAGCTGATTGCGAATGGCGTAGACGGTGAGTTCTGCGTTGTTGGAGAGCTTCAGCTTCTCCAGTACGCGTGAGCGGTACACGCTCACGGTTTTCGGGCTCAGCATCAGCTCTTCGGCGATGTCCGACAGCCTGCGCCCCGATGCAATCTTGACCAGCGTCTGCAATTCTCGTTCGGAGAGTGTGGTGTGGGGGGCTTCAGGCGTGGGCTGCGCCAGGCTTTCGGCTAGCATTTGTGCAACCTCCGCCGTGAGGTATTTGCGGCCCTGCATCACGATGCGCACGGCGGCGATCAATTCGACCGGATCTCCTGCCTTGTTGGCATAGCCTTGAGCGCCCGCTTTGAGGCAGCGCAATGCGTACTGATCCTCCGGATACATGGATACCACCAGTACTTTGATGGTCGAGTGCGTTTCCCGCAGGCTTGTCAGTACTTCCAGTCCACTACGGCCGGGCATGTTCAGGTCCAGCAGAAGGACGTCGCATGCAGCGCTCCGCAGTACGTCACGAAGCTCGGAGTAGCCCCCCGCTTCTCCCGTCACTTGGATGTCGGCTGCTTCGGCCAGCGTGTCGCGTATTCCTCGACGCAATACGGCATGGTCATCGCACAAGACCACATGAATCACGGCACATCTCCTCGGACTGGTTGTGAGGGGGATGGTAATGGGACGGACAGGATGATGGATGTGCCTTGGCCCGGCCGACTGCTGATGTCCAGCCAGCCGCCTACAGTGCGCGCTCGCTCTTGTAGCCCCTTGATTCCGAATGCTTTGGGTTTGTCCCGCATTTCGGGCGCGATGCCACGGCCGTTGTCTGCCACCTCTAGCGTCAAAACCCCTTCTTTGTCGGAAAGCTCGATGTCCACCTTGCCAGGCTGGGCGTGCTTCGCGATGTTGGTCAGGGCTTCCTGGGCGGTTCGGTATGCGACCAGTTGGATGTCTGGTGAGATGTGGATCACATTGCTGCTGGTCTGTAGCCGTGTGGGTACACCCGTGCGGCGTTCGAATCCGGCCGCGAGCCACTGAACGGCAGCCACAAGCCCCTGTTCAAGAATAGGGGGGCGCAGGTTCATCATGATGCGCTGACTGGCCCCGATGGCGTGTTGCAGCATGTCGGCTGCAGCCGCAGCATGTTCCTGCATTGCCTGCTCGGTGCAGTGGCGTCCGATCCACGCTACGTCAAAACGCACAGCCGTCAGCGCGCCGCCGATGTCATCGTGAATCTCCCGTGCGATGGATGCGCGCTCTTGCTCAATCGAGGTTTGTAGGTGCTCCGTGAGTTCTGCTAATCGGCGTTGGGACGTCGCCAACTCGGAGACAGCCTGTTCGCGTGCTTGTCGTGCTTCGTGCACCTCCAAGGCGCGCGCTATCACATGGGGCAGGCGTTGAATATTGTCCTTGAGAAGGTAATCCGCCACGCCAAGGCGCATGGCATCCACCGCTGCCGCCTCCCCAATAGCGCCCGATAACAGGATAAATGGAGGGTGTTGAGGCTTTTGCGCCACATGTGACCATGCATCAAGCGCCGTGAATCCTGGCAGCCGGTAATCTGCCAGGATGATGTCGAAGGACTCGGAACTGGTCAGTTGCTGGAATTCGGGGAGTGTGTCTACTTGCCGCAGCCTGCAGTTCAGGCCTGCCCGCTTTAGCGTACGTGCAGCGAGTTCATGATCAGCCAGTGAATCTTCAAGATGCAGGATGTCAAGGGTCTGGTCTGATGTTGCGGTGACCATAGGAGCGCTATCATAGGATACAAATTGGAACAAACAAGGGTGTTTGTCCGGTTGGGATGGTTTCGGTGTCAGCGTCCAATGGGCGCGGAAGCCACGGTGTGCACGAAGCTTACGGGCTACCGGTGCGCGTATCGTAGTTCTGTGTTTTTGCGTGCTTTGCTGCTACGTGCTGCGATGGAGAAACGATGCAATCTACGCTAACAACGTCTGGAGGACCTGCCGTCCAGGTTCCCGTCATGGTTGCCGCGGAACTGCAGGACTCGTTGCTGGTTGTGATGCATGACCTGCATCGGTTGGAGGGGCTGCTGAACCACGCAACTGACAATCTGCTGGAGCGTTTTGGTGAGGCGAACGCGATGTTGACGGACTCCGTCGTGGCGGATTCACCCGAATTGGTCGCTGCACGGTCGGCTTTGCGCAGCGCTGTTACCGAGCTGCAATTCCAGGATATGGCTTCCCAGCTGATCTGGCACACCACGAAGGTTCTTCAAGGCTGTGCCTTTCGTTTGGCGTCGGAAGCCATGGGCCACGAGGAAGGCGAGGACGCGGCACCGTTTGCCGAAATGGCTCCAGACCGACCGAACCCTGTCACTCAAAGTGAGATGGATGCAGGTTCCGTGGACCTGTTTTGACGTTCAGATTATTGGTTACCCTATACATTCAAGTCAGTTGGAGCCGTACATGCAATCGATCCTTGCCGTAGATGATTCACCTTCCATGCGGAAAATGGTGTCTTTCACCCTCACGGGGGCCGGCTACCACGTTGTGGAGGCAGTGGATGGGCAAGACGCCCTTGAAAAAGCTGAAACGCACAACATTGATCTGGTTCTGGCCGATCAAAACATGCCACGGCTTGACGGCATTGGTCTGACCCGCAAGCTGCGGGAACACCCAAAATTCAAGACGATCCCTATCCTGATCCTGACCACGGAGTCGAGTGATCAGATGAAACAGGCAGGCCGAACTGCCGGTGCTACCGGCTGGTTGGTGAAGCCTTTTGACCCCAATCGTTTGATCGAAGTTATTCAGAAGGTGATCCGCTGAGCCGGGTTGACTGATAACACCAAGTACACAGGAGCCCACCATGGCGGAAACCTACCAAGAAGGATCGGGTGCAGGCGCTGACTTCGACCTGAGCCAGTTTTATCAGATTTTTTTCGAGGAGGCAGGTGAGAACCTTGATCAGATGGAGCAAATGCTCTTGGATCTGGATCTGAGTAGTGCCAATGATGAAGAGCTCAATGGAATCTTCCGCTGCGCGCACTCGATCAAAGGAGGTTCCGCCACTTTTGGATTTTCCGATGTGGCTGAATTGACGCATCAGATGGAGTCGCTGCTGGATCGTCTGCGTCGCCATGAATTGCAACCCATCCCCCAGATGGTGGATGTGTTGCTGGAGTCTGCCGATGCGTCACGCAGTCTGCTTGCGCGACACCAGGCTGGAGGTCAAGGAGAGGCAGTTTCCACGGCCTCTTTGGTTCGTCGTATCAGCGATTTGGCGGCGGGTTTGGTGCCCGGCGATGCTCCAGTGGCGGCGGTAGTTGCACCCCCACCATCGCCTACCGTCGCTGCCGCTCCGACACCCAAGGTCGTGGCACCTGTGGCCGCCGGTCAGGCTCGTCAGCTTGAAATCCAGATCGGTCCGCTGGATCGCCTGAGCCAGGCGGACGCCATCAAAGAACTGTTCCGTGACATTCCTGGTTTGGGAGTTATCCGTGACTTGACGGGCACTCAGCCCAATACAAGGCTTTTTGCCGTTGAGACCACTTCCACCAACGACGATCTGCTTGACCTGTTTGCCTTCCATGTCTCTAAAGAGCAAGTGCTCATTCGTGATGCGGGGGCTGCTGCAAGCGATGTGGGAGACATTGCCTTGGATGATGAGGCTGTGTTGGCGGTTGATGTGACTGGTGGCGAGGCACCGTATGGATTCTTCAGCGGAGCGCCCGGCGCCCCGAATGCTGAAGCGTCGCAGACCCTTGCGCATGCGCCAGTGCTGGCGCCCAAGGCTGCGGCACCCAAAGCAGCTGAGCCCAAAGCAGCTATTCAGGCGCAGATGGAATCCACCACCATTCGCGTGGATGTGAAAAAAGTGGATCAGCTGATCAATCTTGTTGGAGAGTTGGTGATCACTCAGGCCATGCTGGCGCAAAACAGCCGTGGGCTAGATGCTGGTGCCTATCAGCAATTGCTTGCTGGACTCGCCGATCTCGATCGAAACACGCGGGACTTGCAAGAGTCGGTCATGTCTATTCGCATGATTCCAATGTCCATTGTCTTCAGTCGCTTTCCTCGTATGCTGCGCGATTTGGCCAACAAGCTGGGCAAGAAGGTGGAGTTGGTCACCTTGGGTGAAGCCACTGAATTGGACAAGGGTCTGGTAGAAAAAATCACTGATCCGCTGACCCACTTGGTGCGTAACAGTTGTGACCATGGCATCGAGATGCCTGCTGACCGTTTGGCCAAGGGCAAGTCAGAACACGGAACCATCACGCTATCGGCCTCCCACCAGGGGGGCTCGATCGTGATTGAGGTGCGCGACGATGGCCGTGGTCTTTCACGCGAGAAGATCCTCAGCAAGGCTCAGGAGCGTGGTATTGAGGTTTCTGAGCAGATGAGCGACGCCGAGGTGTGGCAGCTGATCTTTGCGCCGGGCTTCTCCACGGCGGACGAGGTTACCGATGTGTCCGGGCGTGGCGTGGGCATGGATGTGGTCAAGCGCAACATTGCAGCCCTGAATGGGTCGGTAGAGATCGATTCTGCCGAAGGCTATGGGATGAAAGTGTCTGTGCGCCTACCTCTGACACTGGCGATCATGGACGGTATGTCTGTGGGGGTGGGCGAAGAGGTGTACATACTGCCTTTGTCCTCTGTGGTCGAGTCGTTTCAGGTCAATGGCGATGAAGTGAGCACGGTGGCGCAAGGTTCGCAACTGGTCAAGGTGCGTGACGAGTACATGCCCGTGATTGCACTGGAGAAAATTTTCCAGGTGCCTCGTTTTGATCTCAACAAATCCAGCAACATCATGGTCGTTGTGGAGGCTGATGGCAGCCGCGTGGCACTGTTGGTCGATGAGCTTTTAGGGCAGCACCAGGTGGTGGTTAAGAACTTGGAGTCGAACTACCGCAAGGTTCCGAACGTGTCAGGTGCCACTATCCTGGGCGACGGTACGGTGGCCTTGATCCTGGACACAGGTGGCCTTGTGCGCCGGGCGCGTCACTAGATTCAAGCGCCTGAGGTCGCACGGCCTGGCGCGGCAATGAAAGGAGAATGCACCATGAGTGTGATTGGTAAGACGGCAGACGCAGCTCCGACGGGGGCGCGTGAATATCTGACATTTCGCCTGGATCAGGAAGAGTACGGCATCGACATATTGAAGGTGCAGGAAATCCGGGGGTACGAACCTCCGACCCGAATTGCCAACGCCCCTGATTTCATCAAGGGCGTGGTCAATCTGCGCGGCACGATTGTTCCTATTGTGGACATGCGTATCAAGTTCAACTGCGCGCAGGCTGATTACAACAGTTTCACCGTTGTAATCATCCTGAATTTGCGCAACCGGGTGGTTGGGATCGTGGTGGATTCCGTCAGTGATGTGATGGAACTGACGCCTGAGAGCATTCGCTCAGCGCCGGATATTGAAAGTGCTATCGACAACAGCTGCATCCTGGGCCTGGGTTCGGTGGGTGAACGGATGCTGATCCTGCTCGATATTGAGAAGCTCATGTCGAGTGTGGATATGGGATTGGTCACTGCCAACGAGTAGGGTGCAACGGTCAACAACCATTGGTGGCCTAGGCGCGTGTCAGGTCGCAAGCAGGGCTTGCTGACCTCTTGGAGCGAACAGGATTTCTCTTCGGACGATCAATATGGCCCAAACCACCAGTGCCTCTGCCCCAGTGAGATCCAGCCCGTCGCGGGTAGATTCTGCATCTGCTGCAGCGGCTGCTCCTTCGGGGCCCTTGGCCCAAGGGCGTGAATTTGTCTGGACCAACGCGGATTTCGCGCGAGTCCAGGCGCTTATCTATCAGCGCGCTGGCATTAGCCTCCATGATGGAAAGCATGCAATGGTGTACAGCCGACTTTCACGGCGGCTGCGCGATACCGGGCACACCAGCTTTCACGACTATCTCGGCTGGCTTGAGACCCATGACGGGCCTGAGTGGCAGGAGTTTGTGAATGCGCTCACCACCAATCTCACGGCATTCTTTCGCGAGCAGCACCATTTTGAGATTTTCGCTTCCCATTTGCGAGCTAAACCCTCAGCAAATTGGCGTGTCTGGTGCAATGCGGCATCGACTGGAGAGGAGCCTTACTCGATAGTCATGACGGCTTTCGAAGCTCTTGGTGCCAATGCATCGTTCAAGCTCACAGCCAGTGATATTGATTCCCGTGTTTTAGCCACGGCCGGACAAGGCGTATATCGGCTTGATGGTTTGAAAGGGGTGAGCCCCGAGCGTTTGCAGAAGTTCTTTCTTCGCGGCAAAGGAAGCAATGCGGGAATGGTACGCGCCAAACCTGAGTTGAGACGCGTTATTGACTTCATGAGCGTGAATCTGATCCGCGATGACTGGCCTTTTAAGGAGCCTTTCGATGTGGTTTTTTGCCGCAATGTCATGATTTACTTTGATGCTCCGACTCAGCGGAAGGTGCTTGAGAGGATTCATAGGGTTCTCAAACCTGGTGGAATGCTGTTTGTCGGTCATGCCGAGAACTTCAGCGAGTCCCGTGATCTGTTCACTCTGCGTGGTAAGACGGTGTATGAGCGCCGTTGACCTGCTCGTGTTGTCTTGCATGACGCACCCATGACCAACATTCACACAGGCGCTCCACACTCCATGGCCATCACTACCCCAGGCTCATCTGAGCGACGCCGGGCTCCACGCATTGCGCCTCTCAGTGCGGACATCTATTCATCCGGCGCAGCCCCTGCGCGCGAGTCGTCTTTGCAGGAACTCAAAGCCCATAACCGCAAGCCTGGAGAGGCGTCATTTTTCTACCTTGACCATCATTTTCAGCACAATGCTGTAAAGGTATTGCCTGGGGAGTATTTCGTGGCGGATGAGAACATGGTCATCATGACAGTGTTGGGATCCTGCATTGCAGCCTGCCTTTGGGACAGTCGAGCACGTTTGGGCGGCATGAACCATTTCATGTTGCCTGACGGAGATTTGGCTGATGCATCTGGCCGCTATGGTTCATATGCCATGGAATTGCTGATCAACGAGATGTTGAAACTTGGTGCTCGCCGCGAAACCATGCAAGCCAAGATTTTTGGCGGTGCACAAGTAATGCACAACTTCACAACGATGAATGTTGGCGAGAGGAACACCAACTTCGTTCTGAACTACCTTCAGACTGAGCGTATTCCAATTGTCTCAGAGGATGTGCTAGATATCTATCCACGCAAGGTGGTTTTCTTTCCTGTAACAGGAAAGGCCATGGTCAAGCGTTTGGCGCATGCACATCCAGAAGCATTGGTAGCTCAAGAAGTACGTGGCAATGCCGCTACAGTGGCGAAAACTACTTCCGGTGGTTCTGTGGATCTATTTTGAGGAAGGCCTGAGTTAATGAGTAGCAAGATCCGGGTGATCGTGGTGGACGATTCGGCGCTGGTTCGTAGTCTGCTGTCCGAAATCATCAACCGGCAGCGTGATATGGAGTGCATTGGTTCGGCCAATGATCCTCTGGTGGCGCGCGAGATGATCCGTGAATTGAATCCTGATGTCATCACGCTCGATGTCGAAATGCCCCGTATGGATGGCATTGACTTTCTAGGGCGTCTCATGCGACTGCGTCCGATGCCAGTCGTCATGATCTCCACACTGACCGAGCGAGGTGCTGAAGTCACGATGAAAGCACTGGAGTTGGGGGCTGTGGATTTTGTGGCCAAGCCGCGGGTCGGTTTGGCGAGTGGACTCAATGATCTGGCTGCACAGATCGTTGACAAAATTCGCGTAGCCGCCGTAGCGCAAGTCCGCCGGGCACCCGTGCGGGACCTTGTACAAACCAGCGGCGGAGTAGGGGGAGCCGCGCATGCGGTGGCGCCCGCTGCGGCCCTGCTTGGCCGTCTGTCAACAGAAAAGTTGATCTGCATTGGAGCATCGACTGGCGGAACTGAAGCGATCAAGGAAGTGCTGGTTCAGATGCCGGCGGATTCCCCGGCGATCGTTATCACTCAGCACATGCCGCCTGGATTCACCACCAGTTTCGCAGCGCGCTTGAATGGGCTGTGCCAGATCACAGTGAAAGAGGCGGTCAATGGGGAGCGCATCTTGCCTGGTCATGCCTATATCGCTCCAGGGGGCACCCAGTTTCACGTAGCGCGCAGTGGTGCTAACTATGTGGCGGTGGTGGATGACGGTCCACCAGTCAATCGTCATAAACCTTCTGTCGAGGTGCTTTTTAAGTCAGCTGCGGGCGTGGTGGGGCGTAATGCGTTTGGCATCATGCTCACAGGTATGGGTAATGATGGCGCTGCTGCCATGCGGGAGATGAAGGACGCCGGCAGCTACAACTATGTGCAGGACGAGGCGACCTGCATCGTTTTCGGCATGCCGCGCGAGGCCATTGCCCATGGCGCGGCTGACGAAGTGCTGCCGCTCGGCCAGATTGCGCCCGCTTTGGTCACGCGTTTGCGCGGGGCTACAGATCGTCTGCATCATAGGATCTGATCTGCGCCGGATGCGCGGGTAGCACCTCTTTTTCCTGATTCCATGGGTTCTTCCTTGCATCCCGTGCAGCCCTGGGGCCAGGGCTGCACGCGAAGAGTATTAAAAAAATCTCAGGCCGATAGGGCTGTCCACCGCTCCAGTGCGGCCATCAGTTCCTCGTCGATTTCACTGGCGCGCGCAGTGAGCTTAGCGGCACGGGCGCCGTCAGTGGCATAGACGCTGCCATCGACCAATACGGCCTGTACCTCGGCCTGCTCCTTCTCTAGGGCTTCGATGCGTGTAGGCAGGGTGTCCAGTTCCCGCTGCTCCTTGTACGACAGCTTCTTGCGCGAGGTCTGCTCCGTTTTGGTTGGCACCACGGCCAGTGCGGCTTCCTTGGCGGTGGTGGTCTTGGCGCCTGCTGAGGGTGCGGCCGCCGC